>CAIMBM010000145.1 GCA_903839205.1 uncultured Holophagaceae bacterium
CGACGGGACACTTGTAGTCTTACCTGAGGCCGCTTGGAATAGAATGAAGGGCCCCGTCCATGCGGGGCCTTTTCTACGTGAGTGCTATGATTCTGCGCAAAGAATACTGGTTTGAAGCCGCCCACTTCATTTACAACCACCCGGGTAAGTGCCGGAACCTGCACGGCCACAGCTACAAGCTCTTCGTGCTGCTGGAGGGACAGATCGATCCCGGCACGGGGATGATCATCGACTTCGACGATTTGTCCAAGGTGGTGATGGAGCAGGTGATCTCGAAGCTCGACCACCGCTTTCTGAACGATCTGATCCCCCTGTCCACCGCCGAGAACATCTCGGTGTGGATCTGGGAGCAGCTCAAGCCCTCCTTGCCGCAGCTCTGCCAGATCGAGGTCTATGAAACCACGGATAACTGCGTGATCTACCGCGGAGCCTGATATGCGACGCCTATGGGCTCTGCCTGCGCTGGTTCTGCTGGTCGGTTGCGACGCCATCAACCCAGCCCTGCGCTATCAGGATGCAGCGCGGCAACTGCGCTTTACGCTGGATCGTGTTGAGCCGCAGATTGACCTCGCCTTCCCATTGGAACAGTCTCGCCTGCGCTTGCGGATTGAAGTGGGCGTGGATAACCCCTCGGACCAGCGCCTCCTTACCAGGCACGTATCAGGTGACCTGCGCCTGAACGCTCAGGGTGGAGACCACCCACTGGGATCAGTGAGTTTTCCTGATGGCGCGGATATCGCACCCAAGGGCCGTAGCGTCCTCAAGGTGGAAGTGGCACTGGGCTACAACGACCTGAAGACCGCCTGGGGCCCGTTGTCTGGCGCCGTGATGCGCCAGGAACCCGCTATCTGGAATCTGGCTGGTGAGGCCCGCTTCGCGGTGCTGGGTGTCGAGTTCGGGGTGCCCTTTCGCACTTCGAAGGAGAGCGGACGATGACTGGCCTATCATCATGGGCCAGAGGACGAAGGAACGAAGCGGCTCCTGCATACTGTTAGGGTGACCCCATGGCCCAGAGACTAGCCCTATCCATTCCAGAGGCATTAGCTTCTCACCTGGGAAGTATCGAGGGGCTCTGCCGAAAGTACCATGTCGCTCGCCTTGCGCTTTTCGGGTCAGCCTCACGTGGGGAAGTACGTGAGAGTTCAGACCTGGATCTACTGGTTTCATTCCAACCAGGCAAGACACCAGGACTGGGCTTTTTCATGCTCCAGCAGGAACTTCAGGACGTGTTGGGCCTTCCCGTCGATCTGAACACACCTGAGGATCTCAGCCGACACTTCCGTGACCAGGTTCTCCGTGAGGCCCGGGTGGTATATGAATCCTGATCATGGGAGCACGCGAGTCAGGCTACTGCACATGCTGGAAGCCTGTAGTCGGACCGCTAACTTCGTGGAGAACCGCAGCCGCAAGGATCTCGAGACGGACGAAATGCTTCGGTTGGCACTGCAATATTTGGTTCTAACTCTGGGTGAGGCCGCCAAGCATATCCCGCAAGAGGTCCAGGCGATGGCTCCCGATATCCCATGGCGTGCAGTTGCCGCCTCCAGGGACCGCATGGCTCACGGTTACTTCGACATCA
>CAIMBM010000146.1 GCA_903839205.1 uncultured Holophagaceae bacterium
ATCCTCAAGCTCAACAACAGCGACTGCCTGAGCAAGGGCCACGAGCCCTGCAGCGCCATCACCGGCAGCGTGGAGGACGCCCTGCGCCTGGGCTGCGCCGCCATCGGCTACACCATCTATCCGGGCAGCGGTGCCCGCAACGAGCAGTACGAGGCTTTGCGCGAGCTGATCCTGGAAGCCAAGGCCGTCGGCCTGCCCTCCATCGTCTGGTCCTACCCCCGCGGCGCGGGCCTCTCCAAGGACGGTGAGACCGCCGTGGACGTGGCCGGCTACGCCGCCCAGATCGCCGCCCAGCTGGGAGCCCATGTCATCAAGGTGAAGCCGCCCAAGAAGCACCTCGAGGTAAAGGAGGCCGCCGCCACCTTCGAGAAGCAGGGCATCCCCATCGACACGCTCTCCGACCGGGTGAAGGAAGTGGTGCGCAGCGCCTTCAACGGCCGCCGCATCGTGATTTTCAGCGGCGGCGAAGCCAAGGGCACCGATGAGGTGCTGAAGGAAGTGACCGAGATCGCCGCCGGCGGGGCCTTTGGCTCCATCATGGGCCGCAACGCCTTCCAGCGACCCAAGAAGGAAGCCATCGAACTGCTGCACGCGGTCATGGATATCTTCAAGAACGCGAAGTAGGCAGAGCGCTCCGAACTGAAGAAGCGGCGCGAAGGCGCCGCTTCTTCATGTCTGCCCGGCTTCGTCAGTCGAACCTGGCCTTCTGGTCCAGCTCGAATTGCCGGGCGCTTGCCAGCTCGTTGATCTCCTTCGAGAATTCAGGATTCTGGTCGAGCACAGCCCGGAAGTGGGAGGCGGCCAGGACGAAGAGCCGGCTCACGGAGTCACAGGCCACCGTGGCGTTCCGGGGCGCATCGTTCAACAAGGCCATCTCGCCGAAACAGTCCCCGGGCCCTAGCCTCGCGATCCTTCTCGACCAGGAGAGCCGCCCCTTCCTGACGGAGACCGTCAGGCCGCCCTTCTGCACCACGAAGAACGTGTCCCCGACCTCGCCCTGGACGCAGACTTTCTCGCCGCGTTCACCCTCGCAGAGCTGGAGACCCTCCAGGACCCGCTCCAGCATGGCCATGTTCATGGACCCGAAGAACTTCAGTCCCCGCACGATCTTGGAGAACTGGACCGTATCTGCAGCCGTGAGGGAGAGACGCTTCATCCTGAGCCTTTCGGGTTCCCCTGACGAGCCATGCTAGGGCCGGAGACGAGGGTGGTTCAAGCCCTCCAGGCACTTCATTCCCAGCCTCGATGCTCAAGCCTGTACCTGGCCCGCAGGTCCCTCCGGTCACCGGGGAAGACATCCGCCCGGCGCGCCTGCTCCTCGGCCAGGCGCAAAATCCCCCTGAGGCTTTCTGCTCTGCGTCGAAGGTCGCTGAAGCGGAATTCAGCCCCCGGGAAAGGCCTTCCCTGGAGCGCTCCATCCTCCCACAGGGCATAGAAACTCCGGTCGAAGTGGCCCCGGACCTTGCCGTCCCACTGGCGTTCCAGAAAGCTGCTGAAAGCCGTCTCAAGTTGGTCGGCGGTCCTGGAGATCCTGGCGAGCTCTGTCTCGTACTGGCGTGCCCCAGCGCTTCGGATCTGGTCCGCCTCGGTGGGCCTTCCGGGGGTGAAGGGCCTCAGCTGCCGATCCCCAGAACCGACCCTGGGTGGGCCGTCCGCCCCCGCGATCCAGGCCGCCAGTTCCTGACCACTCCGGAAGATGCCCACCTTTCGCCGGAGTTCCTTGCCATTCGCATCCAGCAGCAGCAGGGTCGGGAACGCGTTCACCCGGAACTTCTCCAGGATGGCCCTGCCCCCGGGGAGGTCCTTGCCGTCCTTGGACTGGACCATGAGGGAGGCGGGGACCACCTTGGCCAGGGCGGCGGAGGCCTCGGAAGTGGGGAAGATGCTCTTCTGCAGGTATTGGCAGGGACCACACCACTCCGTCCAGACATCCACGAAGACCTGCTTCCGTTCGCCCTGGGCCCTGCGAAGGGCACTGTCCAGGTCATGCACCCAACGGGCATCGCCCTGGGCCACGAGGGGCAGGGCTAAAAGCAGGAAGGCGATGGGCAGTTTCATCTGGACTCCACCGGCTCCTGAGGGTTCCCCATCATTTCGGCGGGTGCTCCAAGAAGCTTAATCCCGGGCACTTCTCGGCGGTGGTGCGGCGCTGCCAGTCGTTCTCGAAGAGGATGGCCGGGTTGGCCTCGGTGTCCTCCACCAGCTCGCCCCAGAAGCGGCTGGGCTCGGGCCAGCCGCCTTGGATCCAGCGGGCCATCTGAAAGCCCCGGACCTCCAGCAGCACGGGGCAGGCGTACTCGTCCTTGAGGCGGTGCTGGAGCACCTCGAACTGCAGGCGGCCGATGGCGCCCAGAATGGGGAGGGGTGCGCCGCCTTTCGGCCAGAAGACCTGCACCACGCCCTCCTCGGCGATCTGGCCCAGGCCCTTGAGGAAGCCCTTGCGGGCGCCGGGGTCCGCCAGGCGCACGGAGGCGAACTGCTCAGGGGCGAAGCGGGGCACGGCGTGGAACTCCACGGGCCCGGTGGCGCTCAGCACGTCGCCGATGCGGAAGAGGCCGGGGTTGATGAGACCCAGGATGTCGCCCGGATAGGCCTCGTCCACGATCTGCCGCTCGCGGCCGAAGAACATGTGGGGGTAGTTCAGCTTGATGGATTTCTTCTCGCGCACATGCAGGGCGTCCATGCCCCGCTCGAACCGGCCGGACACGATGCGGGCGAAGGCCACGCGGTCCCGGTGGGCCTTGTTCATGTTGGCCTGCACCTTGAATACGAAGGCCGTGAAGGGCTGCTCAGGCAGGACCTCTCCGCCGTTCATGAGGGGCCGGGCTCCAGGAGCCGGGGCCAGGTCCAGGAACTCCTCCAGGAATTCGGCCACCCCGAAGTTGTTCACGGCGGAACCGAAGAACATGGGGGACTGCTCGCCCCGCAGGAAGGCCTCCCGGTCGAAGGGCGGCAGCACGTGGTCCATGAGGTCCACGTCGTCCTTGAGCTGCTGCAGTTCGCCTGGCGTCAGCAGAGCGGCGATCTCCGGATCGTCCAGCCCGCCCTTCCCGGCCACCCTCGCCTTGCGGCCCGCCTTGGCCCGCTCAAAGACCTGGATCTGCCCGGTGGCGCGCACGTAGACGCCCTTGAAGTCGGTCCCGGAGCCGATGGGCCAGGTCATGGGCACGGCGTGGAGCCCGAAGAGCTCCTCCACCTCGTCGATGAGCTCCACGGGCTCGCGGCCCGGACGGTCCAGCTTGTTCACGAAGGTGAAGATGGGGAGCCGGCGTTCCCGAGCCACCCGGAAAAGCTTCTTGGTCTGCTCTTCCACACCCTTGGCGCAGTCCAGGAGCATCACCACGCTGTCGGCCGCCGTGAGGGCCCGGTAGGTGTCCTCGCTGAAGTCCTGGTGGCCCGGCGTGTCCAGCAGGTTGATGGCCTTGCCCAGGTACTCGAACTGCATGGCCGCCGAGGTGACGCTGATGCCGCGCTCCTGCTCGATGCTCATCCAGTCCGAATGCGCCGCAGCGCCACCCTCCCGGGCCTTCACGGACCCGGCGCGGTCGATGGCTCCGCCATAGAGCAGCAGCTTCTCGGTCAGCGTGGTCTTGCCCGCATCGGGGTGGGAGATGATGGCGAAGGTTCGCCGCCGCAGGATTTCTTGGGGAAGGGACATGGGGTTCCGGACATGGGAGGACGCGGCGGGGGATCCGTCTCCGCGAAGCTGACGAACGGGCCCGGAGGCCCCGATTGGCATCTGACGGAGGCCGCGTGGCTCCATTGTCGCGTTTGTGGCGCCGGGACTCAACCTTGGACTCGCCAAACGCCGGATGCCCGCCAATGGCTGGCGCCAGGGAAGGCGCCGCAAAATGACCTCAAAGTAGTATATTCAAGTGCATTGCTTGACGATGGGTCCCGGCAGGGGTTCTCCCGGCCTGGGCGATCGGCTTCGGGTCAGACCCCGAATCCTGTAGAGGAGGCTCGCCATGCACTATCCATTCTGGGATCAGCCCATCGGCTACGGCGTGCTGATGGCGGCGATCGCCGTCTTTCACGTGTTCGTGTCCCACTTCGCCATCGGCGGCGGCCTCTATCTGGTCGTGAACGAGCAGCTGGCCCGGCGCTCCGGGGATGGCCAGCGCCTGGACTACCTGGAGAAGCTGTCGAAGTTCTTCGCCCTGGCGACCCTGGTCGCCGGTGCCGTGACCGGGGTGGGCATCTGGTTCGTCATCGGCCTGCTGGCGCCCGCGGCCACCGAGGCCCTCATCCACAACTACGTCTGGGGCTGGGCCATCGAATGGACCTTCTTTGTGGTGGAGATCGCCGCCGCGATGATCTACTACTACGGCTGGAAGCGCATGACGGCGCGCGCCCACCTCACGGTGGGCTGGATCTACTTCGTGGCGGCCTGGCTGTCCCTGGTCATCATCAACGGCATACTCACCTTCATGCTGACCCCGGGCCGCTGGCTGGCGACCGGCAACTTCTGGGACGGCTTCTTCAACCCGACCTACTGGCCCTCCCTGGTGCTCCGCACCGGCGTCTGCGTGATGCTGGCGGGTCTCTACGCCCTCCTGGTGGCCTCCCGCCTCGAGTCCGGTGACTTCAAGGCCAGGACTGTCCGTCAGGCCGCGCTTTGGAGCCTGGGCGGTCTGGCGGTGACCGTGCTCTCCCAGGTGTGGTACTGGAAGGCCATTCCCCTGGAGCTCACCGCCAAGGCCCTGCAGGCCATGCCGACGCCCATCCGGTCCATCGAGACCTCCTTCGGGCTGGCCGGGGTCATTGCCATCGCGATGCTGACCCTGGCGATCCTGGCCCCACGCAGGCTCGGCACCCCCATGGCGCTGGCCTTCATGGCCCTGGGCCTGGCCTGGTTCGGGGCCTTCGAATGGTCCCGGGAATCCCTCCGCAAGCCCTACATCATCACCGGCTACATCTACGGAAACGGTTTGGAGCTGGCCCACACCGACCAGTACAGGCAGGAAGGCTACCTGGCCCAGATCCCCTACCGGACCGGCAAGGACGGCGCGGACCTGTTCCGCCATGCCTGCAGGAACTGCCATACCCTGGACGGCTACAAGGCGCTGAAGCCCGCCTTCGATGGCACCGATCGCGCCTTCATCGCGGCCATCGTCCAGGGCACCCAGCTCCTTAGGGGGAACATGCCGCCCTTCCTGGGCACCCCCGCCGAGGCCGGACTGATCGCCGATCAGATCTACCAGCGGGTCGACCCGCGGCCCCTGGCGGCCATCTACCACCTCGAGGGTGCCGCCCTCGGCCGGAAGGTCTACGACATCCGGTGCGGGAAGTGCCATGTCCCCGGCACCGGCAGTGACAAGTCGAAGTCCTTCGAAGGGCAGTCCGCCGAGGACCTCAACGGCCTCCTGGACATGGCGGCGAGCATGGGCGAGGGGATGCCCGCCTTCACGGCCACCGACGCGGACCGGAAGGCCCTCGTCGCCCATCTCCAGACCCTTGGCAAAGGAGGCCGGCCATGAGGCTCCCCGACTACCATTTCCTCGCGGCGCCCCTCTGGCTGGTGACGTCCCTCCACCTGCTGACCCTGACCCTGCACTTCTTCGCCATGAACATCCTGTTCGGCGGGGCGGCCATCACCCTGTGGTCGAGCGCCCGGAGCCGCTGGGACGGAACCCAGGCCGTGCACTTCTCGAGGCTGTTCCCGGCGGCGACCGCCGCCACCGTGACGCTGGGCGTGGCGCCCCTGCTCTTCCTGCAACTGGTCTATCCCGGCCAGGTCTACGCGGCGGCCATCGTGAGCGGCTGGTTCTGGCTGCTGGTGCCTGCGGCGGTGATCGCGGCCTACTACGCCCTCTACCGCGCCTCCTTCGAGGGCCAGCGGACGGGCCGGGCCAGCCACCTCATGCTGGCCGTGGCCCTGGGTGGCCTGGTCTACGTCTCCCTGGTCTACAGCTCGGTGTTCTCGATGGCAGAGCAGCCCGCCCTGGTCCGCTCCCTCTACGCGAAGAACCAGTCCGGGTGGGCCTGGAACCCGGCCCTGGGAGCCTACGCCCTGCGCTGGCTTCACATGCTGCTGGGCGCCCTGACTGTCGGAGGCTTCTTCGTGGGGATGTTGGGCCAGGACCACCCCAAGGTCTTCGCCACCGGAAAAGCGGCCTTCGTGGGCGGCATGGCAGTGGCCGCGGCCGTGGGCGCCGCCTACCTCATCTCGCTCATGCCCTACCTCGAAGCCTTCATGCGGTCCCCCGCCATCACGGTCCTCGTGGCCGCCATCCTGCTCTCCCTGGCCGCCCTCCACTTCTACGTCAGGAGGCACTTCTGGGTCTCGGGCCTCGCGCTGTTCCTGTCGGTCTTCGGGATGGTCTACGTCCGCCACGTCGTCCGCCTGCTGAGGCTCGGGAAGGATTTCGCTCCCGCCTCCTGGCGCATCGCCCCCCAGTGGTCGCCCTTCCTCCTCTTCCTGGCCTGCTTCCTGCTCATGCTGGCGGCCCTGGCGTGGATGCTCTGGCTCTTCTTCCGGGCGAAGGAGGAAGCCGGACCGGCGGCCTGACCCGGATTCCTCCGCAGGTCCGCCCCGCCCCCCCGGCCGCTGAGGTTTCCTTCCCGAGGGACCGGCCTGCTGCGATCAGCCCCGGGCCGCCATCCGCCGCTGGACCTCGGCTTCGTCCACATCCTCGATGTGGGTGGCGATCCACCAGTTGTTGCCCCAGGGATCCTGCACCCCGGCATTGCGGTCCCCGTAGAACTGGTCCGAGGGTTCCAGCACGGACGCGCCCCCCGCGGCCAGGGCAGCCCGGTAGGTGGCGTCCGTGTCCGTCACGTAGAGATAGAATCCGGCAGGCATGGGCTTCCAGGGTTCCCGGGCCTGGGCCACCATCACCATGGAGTCGCCGATGCGCATTTCGGCGTTGGCGATGGTTCCGTCCGGCCGGATGGCCCTGCTGCACACCTCCGCTTCGAAAGCGGCCACCAGGAACCCGATGAGACCTTCGCCATCGGCCACGACCAGGTAGGGTGTGATCCGGTGATAGCCAGGGGGAACGGGTGCTACGGCCATGATCCACCTCCACGATTCGACGTCCACTGCTGCCCCTGGAATCAGGACAGGCTACTTGGTGATCCCCACCTGCCCCAGCAGCCAGGCGGTCTCGAAGGCCTTGTCCTTCAGGGCGTCGTAGCGCCCCGAGGCGCCGCCGTGTCCGGCCGGGTCCATCTTGACCTTCAGCAGCAGGGGGCTACGGTCGGTCTTGAGGGTGCGGAGCTTGGCCACGTACTTCGCCGGCTCCCAGTACATCACCTGGCTGTCGTTGAAGCTGGTGGTGACGAGGATGGCCGGATAGCCCTTCTTGGCCAGGTTGTCATAGGGGCTGTAGGCCCGCATGTAGTCGAAGGCGGCCTTCTCGTTGGGATTGCCCCACTCCAGCCACTCCTCGACGGTGCCGGGCAGGGTCGCATCCAATTCCGTGTTCATCACATCGACGAAAGGAACGGCGGCATGAACGGCCTTGAACAGGTCAGGGCGGAGGTTGGTGACGGCCCCCATGAGGAGACCGCCCGCGCTGCCACCCTCGATGACCAGACGATCCGGGGCCGTCCACCGCTCCTTCACGAGGAACTCGGCGGCATCGATGAAGTCGGTGAAGGTGTTCATCTTCTTCATGAGCATGCCGTCGTCGTGCCAGCCCTCCCCCAGCTCATTGCCGCCGCGGATGTGGGCGATGACGTAGACCATGCCCCGGTCCAGCAGGCTGAGGCGCGGGCTGGAGAAGGTCGGGGCCATGCCTAGGCCGTAGGAGCCATAGCCGTAGAGGAGGAGGGGCGCTCTGCCATCCCGCTTCAGGCCCTTCCTGTAGACCACGGACAGGGGCACCTTCACCCCATCTCTGGCCGTGGCCCAGAGCCGCTCCGTGGCGTACTGGGACTTGTCATAGCCGCCCAGCACCTCGGTCTGCTTCAGCAGCGTCTGGCGGCCCGAGGCCATGTCGCAGTCGTAGATGCTCGCGGGCGTCACCATGGACTGGTAGTTCAACCGGAAGGCCGTAGCGGTGTATTCCGGCGTTCCCCCGGGGAAGGCCGCATAGACGCTCTCGGGAAAGGTGACCTCGCGCCAGGCCTTGGCCCTCACGTCGTAGATCCGGAACCGGTCCAGGCCCTGCCTCTTTTCTCTCACCACGAGGAAGTCCTGGAAGGGGTCCACCCCCTCCAGGAGGACGTCGGGACGATGCGCCAGCAGCTCGATCCAGTGGCTGGGGTCCGGGGCTTTCTCCGGGGCCGTCACCAGGCGGAAATTCTTGGCGCCCTTGTTGGTCCGGATGTAGAAGAGCCCCTCCCGGTGCTCCAGCTCGTACTTGTGCCCCTTTTCCCGGGGGAGGAAGACTCGGAAGGCTCCGAGGGGTGCATCGGAGGAGAGGTAACGGGTTTCCCAGGTGTCCGTGGACTGGAGATGGAGGAGCACGAACCTGCGGTCCCTCGTCCGGCCCAGCCCGATCTGGTAGAGCCCGTCCTTCTCCTCGAAAACCAGGCCCGGCTTGCCTTCCTTCAGATCCGTCCGCCAGAGCTGATTGGAGCGCTTGGTGACGGCATCCTCGGTCACGAAGAAGAAATGCTGGTGGTCCGCCGACCAGGCCATGGAGGTCACCCGTTCCGCCAGGGGCCCGCTGATCTTCCCCGTGGCCAGGTCCTTGGCGAAGAGGCGGTACTGGCGGTAGCCGGTGACGTCCGTGGTGAACAGCAGGGTGCGGTCGTCGTCACTCACCGAAAAGCCGCCGAGACTCAGGAATTTCAGCCCCTTGGCCAGCTCGTTCTGGTCCAGGAGCACCTCCTCGGCGGCATTGGCATCGTAGGCGCCGTCCTTCGCGGCCCGCCGGCGGCACTGGATGGGATACTGCTTCCCCTCCTCCGTGCGGGAGTAGTAGCAGAAGGCCCCCCGGCGCGTGGGAACGCCCAGGTCTGTCTGTTTGAGGCGGCCCAGCATCTCCCTGTAGAGCGCCTCCGAAAAGGGCCTGAGATCCGCGGTCATGGCCTCGGTATAGGCATTCTCGGCGTTCAGGTAGGCCGCTACTTCTGGGTTCGTCTTCTCTCTGAGCCAGAACCAGGGATCGTTCACCTGCTCGCCGTGCCACACGGAGATGTGCTCGACCTGCCTGGCAGCCGGAGCCGCCGGGGACTCAGCGGAAAGGTGCGGGGACAGGGTCACCAGGGCCGCCAGGAGGCAGGGAATGAGGGTGGGCATGCAGGGCTCCGGGAAGACACGGTGTCCACCGTACCATAAAAGCACAGGCCCCTCGGTGGAGGGGCCTGTGGGCTGGTTCCTTGTCGGTTATGGCGCGGGCTACTTGATCTCCATGACGGGGATGCGCATGCCGTAGAAGGAGCGCCACACGAAGACCGTGGAGATCAGGAAGAAGACCAGGGCCGCGATGTGGGCGGTCATGGGGTTCAGCCCGATGGCCAGTTCGACGGCCAGGAGGCCGAAGAGCGTCGTGAACTTGATGACCGGGTTCATGGCCACCGAAGAGGTGTCCTTGAAGGGGTCGCCCACGGTGTCGCCCACGACACAGGCGTCATGGAGTTCGGTGCCCTTCGCCTTCAGCTCGGTTTCCACGAGCTTCTTCGCGTTGTCCCAGGCACCACCGGCATTGGCCATGAAGATGGCCTGGTAGAGGCCGAAGACGGCGATGGAGATCAGGTAGCCGATGAAGAAGAAGTGATTCAGGCAGGCGAAGGCCAGGGTGGAGAAGAACACCGCCAGGAAGATGTTGAACATGCCCTTCTGGGCGTACTGGGTGCAGATCTCCACGACCTTCTTGGAGTCCTCCACCGAGGCCTTCTCGGCGCCCGAATCCAGGTTGATGTTCTGCTTGATGAACTCCACTGCCCGGTAGGCGCCCGTGGCCACGGCCTGGCAGGCCGCGCCCGAGAACCAGAAGATCACTGCGCCGCCGGTGATTAGACCCAGCAGGAACAGCGGGTTGATGATGGACAGCCCCTCGACCACCTTCAGGACACCGAACTTGTTGTTGAGCAGCTGAATGATCGAGAAGATCAGGGTGGTGGCGCCCACGACCGCGGTGCCGATGAGCACGGGCTTGGCGGTGGCTTTGAAGGTGTTGCC
>CAIMBM010000147.1 GCA_903839205.1 uncultured Holophagaceae bacterium
AATCATAGGCGGCCCAGCTTGCAGGCGTGGAAGGCAATGTTTCATCCGCAGCGGCCGTCGGCCCCTCGGTCCATGGTCCAGCTGGGACCACACCAGCGGGGTACCCCACTTTGAAACCAGGCCCCCGCGCAACCGTGACAGACTAGGCGGACCGAACCCCTTCCCCAGCATCAACTGAGGTGACCGTGGCTCCTCCCATCGCTCGATGCATGTGCGCGCTGCTGGTGGCCAGCCAGTTGCCGGCGCAGGACCCGCGCCTGGATGACCTGCGGCCGGGTCAGATCCTCAGCCTCGCCTTCAGGACCATCCCCGACGATTTCACCACCATGGCGACGGCACCCTTCAACCATCCGCAGGAATCCGCCCTCATCGCCGGGGGCCTGCTGGTGCTGGTGGCCGCCGACGTGCCCCTCACCAAGGCCTGGCAGCAGCACGTGGAACCGCAGGTGAACTATAAGATCGACGGGCTCTGGAAGTCCTTTGCCGGCATCTCCTTCGGGGCCGACACCTGGCTGGTGGCCAGCCTGCCGGCCTGGTACCTGGGTTCCCTGACCTTCGACAGCTCCCGGGGTCAGACCGCCGCCGTGCTGGGTGTGAAGGCCGCGGCCTATACCTATCTGATCGACCATGTGGTCCTGAAGACCGTCTTCGCGCGGGAGCGTCCCCTGAACGATCTGGCCAGCGGCGCGTCGGACCCAGGCCACACGGACAATCCCTGGAGCTGGGGACATTTCCACCAACCCTACTTCGGCGAGCGCCCCTACGAACCCACCGCCTTCCCCTCCTCCCATTTCGCGATCTACTTTGCCGTGGCCAGAGTTTTCCATGAGGTGTACGGCAACCCGTGGGTACCTTACGGTCTGGCCGCGATCGGCCTCGGCTCCCAGATCCGGGGCCACATGCACTGGGTGTCCGACATGACTGCCGGCACCCTGCTGGGCCTGGGCATTGGCCACACCGTCGTACAGAATTTCCTCGGCGCCGCGCCCCCGAAGGTGGGCAAGGTGGCCTATTCCATCCAGCCCTGGACCGACCTCCAAGGCCAGGCCGGCCTCGCCCTTACACTGGCGTGGTAGAGGTAAGCGCATGGACCAGGACAGTCGCATTTACGTGGCGGGCCACAACGGCCTGGTGGGCAGCGCCCTCGTGCGCCGACTGCAGGCCGCGGGCTTCACCAACCTCATCGTGCGCAGCCACGGCGACTGCGACCTGGAGAACCAGGGCGCCGTGTTCAAGCTCTTCCTGGAGGAGAAGCCCGAGTACGTCTTCCTGGCCGCCGCCAAGGTGGGCGGCATCCTGGCCAACGCCACCTACCCCGTGGACTTCATCCGCTCGAACCTCATGGTGCAGAACAACGTCATCGACGCCAGCCACTTCTCCGGCGTCAAGAAGCTGCTCTTCCTCGGCAGCTCCTGCATCTACCCCAAGCTGGCGCCCCAGCCCATCAAGGAGGAGTACCTCCTGACCGGCGACCTGGAACCCACCAACGAGTGGTACGCCATCGCCAAGATCGCCGGCATCAAGCTGTGCCAGGCCTACCGCGCCCAGCACGGCCTGAACGCCATCGCCCTGATGCCCACCAACCTCTACGGCCCCGGCGACAACTTCGACCTGGCATCCTCCCACGTGCTGCCCGCCCTGCTCCGCAAGTTCCACGAGGCGAAGCTGAGCGGAGCGCAGGAAGTTGTCATGTGGGGCACCGGCACCCCCCGGCGCGAGTTCCTGCACGTGGACGATCTGGCCGACGCCTGCCTCCACCTCATGCAGCACTACGACGCCCCCGAGATCGTGAACGTCGGCACCGGCGAGGACCTCACCATCCGCGAGCTGGCGGAACAGGTGAAGACCACCGTCGGCTTCGAAGGCCGCATCGTCCAGGACACCACCAAGCCCGACGGCACCCCGCGCAAGCTGCTGGATGTCTCCCGTCTCCACGGCCTCGGCTGGCGGCACCGCATCGCCCTGGCCGAGGGCATCCGCACCACCTACCAGTGGTTCCTCGACAACCAGGCCGTGCTGCGGACCTGAGCACGGCAGGAAGACTGCACCGTGCCGGCGCGGACCCTGCTCAACTCAAACCCGAGTTCGACCTCTGCCACGCCCACCCGTCCCGGCACATGGTCTCCAGCCCGAAGCGGGCCTTCCAGCCCAGCATGGCCTCGGCGCGGCTCGGGTCCGAATAGCAACAGGCGATGTCACCGGGACGGCGCGCCGTCAGGGTATAGGGCAGCGGCCGCCCCACCACCGCCGACAGGGCCTTCACCATGTCCAGTACCGAGTAGCCCTGCCCTGTGCCCAGGTTGACGGGCACGGCTCCATCCAGACCTGGCAGAGCCGCCAGGGCCGCCGTGTGCCCCCGGGCCAGGTCCATGACATGGATGTAGTCGCGCACCCCCGTGCCATCCGGCGTGGGGTAGTCGGAGCCGAACACGCTCAGGCATTCGCGCTGGCCCGCCGCCACCTGCAGCAGGTAGGGCATCAGGTTGTTGGGGACGCCCTGGGGCTCCTCGCCGATGAGGCCCGAAGGATGCGCCCCCACGGGGTTGAAGTAGCGCAGCAGGGCGATGTGCCAGCCCCTCTCGCTGGCGGCCAGGTCCCGGCAGATGTCCTCGACCATGATCTTCGTGCGGCCATAGGCGTTGGTGGTCCCCAGGGGGAAATCCTCTCGGATGGGCACCGCGTGGGGGTCGCCATACACCGTAGCGGAACTGGAGAACACCAGGTTCCGGCAGCCCGCTGCCTGCATCACCTCCAGCAGCTGCAGGCTCCCCGCCACGTTGTTCTGGTAGTAGCTGAGGGGTACTTCCGTGGATTCGCCCACTGCCTTCAGCCCGGCGAAGTGGATCACCGCGCCGATGGTGTGGTCGGCAAAGACGCGCTCCAGCAGCGCCCGGTCCCGCACGTCGCCCGTGATGCAGGGGATGGCCTGGCCCGTGATGCGCGCCAGCCGGTCCAGCACCTCGGGTTTTGCGTTGCTGAAGTTGTCGAGGATGAGCACCGGATGCCCCGCGGCCACCAGCTCCACCACCGTGTGGCTGCCGATGAACCCGGCCCCGCCGGTGACGAGGATGGTGGGGCCACTGGTTTTTGGTGCTGGCATGGGCAAGTCCTGCTGACAGCCCGGAGCGCTCCAGGCAAAGGGAAAACCGCGGTCTACAGGTGGCCCGAGACCGCCAGGGCGTTGAGGATCAACCCCACCGAGGTCAGGGCCGTCAGGTTCTCCTGCCAGTTGGATTCGCGCCGGAACCGCTGGGGCACGATCAGCGTGTCCCCGGGTTCCACCGGCTTCCCCTTCACCCAGGAATCCAGGATCCGGCCATCCGCCTTCACCAGCCGGATGTGCCAGGTGTCCGCGTTCCGGGTGGTGCCCCCGGCCAGATCGAGCAGGTCCGAGACCTTCATGCCCGCCTTGACCTTGTAGGACCCGAAGGGGCTCGACGTCTCCCCCACCACGTTGGCGGTGTCCATGCTCCGGGGACTGATGATCTCGTCCCCATCCAGGACTTCCGTATCCACGTCCTTGTTCCCCTTCAGGGCCCCTTCGAAATCCACCACGATGCGGTTCAGCTTGGTCTCCCCGATGCCGTGGAGCACCGGAGGACGGAAGAGCGCGCCTTTCGTGTACTCCGTCGAGTTGGGCGTCTTCTCCAGCAGCAGCTTGGTCTCGTTCAGGCGGCCCAGGATGTCGTTGATCCCCTTGGTCGTGGGATCGGTGCCGGACTCGAAGGAGCGCAGGAGGATCCCGGCCTTGGGCATGGCCTCCGCCGTCAGTCCGCCCGCCCGCTGGATGAGCTGGGACAGGGTGGGCCGCTCCAGGTCCAGCACATAGAGGCCCGGCTTGGCCACCTGGCCCAGGATGCGGACCTTGCGGTGGACGCGGAACTCTGGCTTCTCGTAGACGGTGACCTGATCATCGTCCTGCAGCAGCGGATTCAGGGCCTCGTCCACCAGGTTCACGGGACTGCCCGCTTCTGTGGAAATGAGTCTCGCCAGGTCCACCTTCCGCACCTCGCTGGGGAGGCCGCTCCGGCTGCGGGCCAGCTCCGCCTCCATGCGGTTGGCCTTCTTCTGCGGAATGCCCGCGTTGAACACCAAGTCCGCCACGCGCATGCCCTCGTGGAGCTCGTAGACTCCCGCCTGGGTGAAGGGCCCCGACAGGGTGACCTGCTTGGGCAGCCGCAGCCGGTTGACGCGGTACAGCCGCACCCGGTCACGGTTCTCCAGCAGCAGGTTGTGGGCGGGCTCGCCCGCCATGGCCTTGGCCACATCGAAGGCCAGGAACCGGGTGGAGCCATCGCTGAGGGTGCGGATGATATCCCCGCGGTACAGGTAGGTGTCCGGCATCACCTGGCCCTGGCGCTTCAGCAGCTCGCCCACCCGCAGCCCCTCCGTGCGCGCGAAGGTGCCCGGCACCCGGGCCCAGCCCACCACGTAGACCAGCGTCTCCAGGCGGTCGCGCCGGGGCAGCGCGCTCAGCACGTCGCCCGCCTGCAGCGCGCAGCCGCTTAGCTGATCCATGGCCAGGTCCAGCACCGTGGTCATCCCGCTGGCCTCCTGGCGGCGCAGGGTCAGGCCCCCCGCGTAGGCGTTGGGCAGCAGCCGCCCCGCGAAGCGCAGCGCATCCTGGGCGGTCTCCCCCGGCAGCAGCTCGAACTGCATGGCGGGCAGCGCCTCCTCCAACCGCGCTGCCTGACGGTTGCCCTCGACGTCCTCATCGGTATCCGGGTCCGCCGGCTCCTTCGGCTTGGCCAGACGCTCCCTGTCCTGGCCCTGCCCGGCCTGGCCCAGGTCCGGATCCAACACCTTCCGCCCCTCCCGGCCCCGGCTGCCCTGACTCGGCTCATCCACACGCTCCAGGCCCGGATCCAGCGCCTTCCGGCCCTCCCGGTCCTCCCGGCCTTCCCGCACCTGGCTCTCCGGTTCCTGCTCGGCCCCACGGCCCAGCCCCGGATCCAGGGCCTTCCGGCCGTTCCGCGCCTGCCCCTCCAGCCGCGGGTCGACGCTCCGGTCCAGGCCCGATCGCTTGTCCGCCCCCCGGCCCGCCACCCGCAGGAAGCTGCCCTCCAGCAGCACCGGATTGGCGATCAGGGGCACGAAGATCGTGTCGCCCGACTGGAGCGAGACATTGAGGTTGCCCTTCCCTTCCGCCCGCAGCGGGTAGAGATCGAGTTCATGCAGCACCTTGCCGCCCCGCAGCACCCGAATCTGCCGGAAGCTGCCCAGGGCCGTGGGGCCCCCGGCCAAGCCCAGCACATTCACCACGCTGCTCAGGCTGGGCACCAGGAACCCACCCGGCTTGTAGACCTCGCCCAGCACGAAGACCCGCACCTGGCGGAGCCGGGTCACGGCCAGGTCCACGGAGGTGCCCGCCAGCACCCGGTTCACCTTGGCCTGGATGGCCGCCTTGGCCCGCCCCAGGCTGAGGCCCGCCACGGCCACGCTGCCCACCTTGGGGATGAGCACTTCGCCACGCCCGCTCACCAGGGCGGGCACCTCGAAGGTGGCGCTGCCGAAGCCGGCCACGGCCAGCTGGTCCCCGACCCCCAGCACATAGTCCTCGCCGATGCCGCCCTCGGCCGCATCGAGCAGCTCCTCCCGGCTGTCGAACAGATCCTGGCCGAAGCGCCGGGGCCCGCCCTCCTTCCGCTTGAGGGCCCGGATCTCCTGGGCCTGCCGCTGGCGTTCATCCTTCTTGAGCTGGAGCTCCGCATTGCCTTCCTGGGTGGGCAGCTTCGTGGTGTCCCCGGCCTTGGGTGTGGCATCCGTCGGCAGGGACCGGTCCCGCTCGGAAGCCATGGCCTGGCGGATGCCCGGCGCGTCCAGGATGGTGGGCTCCTGGGCGTCCAGGCTGAGCGCGGCGCAGCTGATCAGGATGGTGTAGAAGAGGCCTCGGGTCATCGCCATCGCTCCAGGATCTCCCTCCGAACATCACCCACTGATGGGAAGAACTTTCATCCTAGTGTGCCTCGCCACCGAGCCACGTCGGTCCAGATATTTCAGGCCAAGCGCACTAGACTGGTGCCCATGCCCAGCCCCATCAGCCTGCCCCCCGCCCTGCGCGACCGCCTGGCGGAGTTCAAGATCCCGCTCCGCAACGGGCTGGTGGCGGGGGCCGTGGTGACCGTGGTCTCCCTGTTCCTGCCCAACACCTACAAGTCCGAGGTGCGCATCCTGCCCGCGGACACCCGCAGCTCCTCGGGCGCGGGCGGCATGGCCGCCGCCGCCGCCGCCG
>CAIMBM010000148.1 GCA_903839205.1 uncultured Holophagaceae bacterium
CCAGATCCTGGGCGGAAAGGGCCAGGGTAGACAGGAGAAACAGCGAGAGAATGGCCTTCACGCGCATGGATGGACTCCGGGGGATGGGCCCATTCTACGGTCGTTTCTAGGCCATGGAATGCAGCCCGAAAAGGTTGCCTTCGGTGTCATAGGCCAGGCTGATGAAGCCGAACTCCCCGATGGAAAGTTTGGACCGGTGGATGTGGCCGCCCGCGGGCACCACCCGCGCCTCCTCCACGGCGCAGTCGGCACAGTGGAAGTAGACCAGGGTGCTGTTGCCACCGGAGGGGCAGCCCGTGATCTTCACCAGGGCGCCGCCGCAGCCGTAGCCCTGCATGTCCGACGGGAAGGCCCACATCTCCAGGTCATCAAGGGGCGCCGTGAGCTGCCGGAGCGCGGTCTGGAGGACCACCTCGTAGAAGGTGCGGGCCCGGCCTATCTCCTGCACATAGATCTCGAACCAGCCGACGGGATTGCCCTGCATAGAAGCCTCCGGGAAGGAGGAGGAGCTTAGCCGGGTTCCCCCGTCATGAACAGGCTGCAGGGGGCCTCCCGCCACCGACTCCGAGGCGCTCAACCGCCACGCTTCCGCGCCACCATCAGGTACTCCCGGCCGGCCCGGCGCGGGTGGCTCTCCTGCGCCTCGGCCAGGTGCAGTACCTCGAAGCGGGTCTCCGCCATGTGGCGCATCTCCGCCATGGGGACCGCGTGGGGGGGGCCGGGCCGTCCCTTCACATCATGGAAGAGGGCTACCAGCCAGAGGCCCCCGGTCCGCAGGTGATGGGCGCAGGCCTCCACGTAGTCGGGACGCCGGGCGGGATCCATGGCCACGAAGCAGGTGTGGTCGAAGATGGCGTCCCAGGGGCCCAGATGCGTGGTGAACCAGTCCGCCTGGGACCAGATGACCCGGTCGCCATAGCGGTGCATGGCCCCCTGGATGGCCAGGGGTGCGAAGTCCAGCCCTGTGACCGCGAAGCCGTGAGCCTCCAGGTCGGCGGCATCATGACCGTACCCGCAACCGGGCACCACCAGGCCACAGCCCGGCCGCAGCCCCAGGGGCAGGGCCAGCCCCAGCAGCTCCCGCACCAGGGGCGTGGCGCCGTCCATGTCCCAGCCGGGACGATCCTGGTCCCGATAGAGTTCGTTCCAGAAATCGGGATGCTGGGTCATGGCATCTGCACCTCGTTGGCCCCCACGAAGGCCGCCAGCCGCTCCAGGGCTTCTTCCAGTCCGCGTCTCCGGGCCTTCGTCTCCTGGATGCCCTGTTCCCACCAGAGGCCCTTGACCTCCAGCAGGCCGCGGTCGCGATGGAGCTTGGGATCGAGCCGACCCACCAGGCGGTCGCCTTCGAGGATGGGCATGACGAAGTATCCATACACGCGCTTGAGTTCGGGCACGAAGGCCTCGAAGCGGAAGTCGAAGCCGAAGCGGCGCAGAGCCCGGGTCCGGTCCCGGAGGATCGGGTCAAAGGGGCAAAGCAGGCGGGTTCGGTTCGGTGGCTCCGGCAGCTTGGCTAGTCGTGATTCCCAGTCCGCCAGGGCGAA
>CAIMBM010000149.1 GCA_903839205.1 uncultured Holophagaceae bacterium
AGCCCCACTCGTTGTCGTACCACGACACGACCTTGATGAAGGTGCCGTCCAGGGCCATGCCGGCTTCGGCATCGAACACCGACGTGCAGCTCTCGCCGCGGAAGTCGGTGGAGACGACCTTCTGGTCCGTGTAGGCGAGCACGCCCTTCATCGCACCCTCGGAGGCGGCCTTCATGGCGGCGCAGATGGCCTCATAGGTGGTTTCCGTGCTGAGTTCGACCGTCAGGTCCACCACGGAGACATCTGAGGTGGGGACGCGGAAGGACATGCCTGTGAGCTTCTTGTTCAGCTCGGGGATGACCTTGCCCACGGCCTTGGCCGCGCCGGTGCTGCTGGGGATGATGTTCTCCAGGATGCCGCGCCCGCCCCGCCAGTCCTTGTTGCTGGGCCCGTCGACGGTCTTCTGGGTCGCGGTGGCGGCATGCACCGTGGTCATCAGGCCGCGCTTGATGCCGAAGGTGTCGTGGAGCACCTTCGCCACGGGGGCCAGGCAGTTGGTGGTGCAGGAGGCGTTCGAGATGATGGCCTGCCCCGCGTAGGTCTTGTCGTTCACGCCGAAGACGAACATGGGGGTGTCGTCCTTGCTGGGGGCGGACAGGATGACCTTCTTGGCGCCGGCGGCCAGGTGCTTCTCGGCGGTTTCCTTGGTGAGGAAGAGGCCGGTGGATTCGATCACGACGTCCGCGCCCACCTCTCCCCACTTGAGCTCGGAGGGGTCCTTGATCGCCGTCAGGCGGATCCGCTTGCCATTGACCACGAGGGTATTGCCGTCCACGGTGACGGTGCCCTTGAAGCGGCCGTGGACCGAGTCGTACTGCAGCATGTAGGCCAGGTAGTCAGGCTCCAGCAGGTCGTTGATGCCCACGACCTCGATGTCCGGGAAATTCTGCACCGCGGCGCGGAACACCATCCGTCCGATGCGTCCGAAGCCGTTGATGCCTACTTTGATTGCCATGGGGGTTCTCCTGAGTAGAAAGGGCCGTCATCCAGGAACGCCAGCCGGGCAGACGCTGGGAGGCACGTAAGCGAAGCCTGATGGGCCAGATCCATGATGGCGTGTCGGGGGCCCGACTCCAAGGGCCATTGACACCAATCGCGAATCAACGGCGACCAAAACATTTGATCATAACTTTTAAAATATACGAGAGCCGGGTCAGGGAAGATTCGCGGGGTTGTAGGGTGCTGGCAGAGTACCCGGTTCGGCCACCACGAGCCCAGCGGAGCGGCGCAGGGCAATGGAGGGATGCGCGAGCAGGTCCCCCGGGAAGGTCCGGGGCCCGAGGGGCACACCCGGCAGGGACCAGGGCAGGTGGGACCAGGGCTGGTGGGCCGTGCCGGCGGGATCGCCGTGGATGCCTTCCGCCCAGCCGGTCCTGAAGCTCACCCCCACCTGGGTCACCTGCTCCACCATCCACTGCAGGGCCCCATCCGACAGGCCACTTTCGCGATTCGCCGTAGGATAGCCGCCACCCACGTCGCCATGGGCCCCCGGAAACAGCATCTGGAGGATTCTGTCCGCGGGGTCCCAGAGGGTGGGCGCGAAGTCGTTGCGCTGTTCATCGAGGGCCACGGCGTGAAAGCCCCTCTGGACCTTGGCGCTCAGCTGGGTATCGGCGAATTTGAAGGCATCCACACGCCGTCCCCCCGCTCCGTAGTCCGGGAAGCCCAGGGCGCCCACCGTGTCCCAGACTCCTACCGCAGCGATGTGATCCACGGGAACCAGGTCCGAAGCCCGGAGGGAACCGCAGGACAGGAAGGCCGGGAGGTCCGCCACGATCTCGCCGAGGTGGGCGAGGCTGAAGGGCGCGGAAAGGCTCGCCTGCCGATAGCGGTACCAGGCCTGGGCCCCGCACCGGTAGGCCTGCTCAGCGGGGACGGCATGCTCAGGGTCCAGCAGACCCTGGGAGGCGATCAGGCCAGCCAGGGCGCGAGCCGTGTAGGCGCCGCGGCTGAATCCCAGGATGACAATGGCGGCGCCGGGCGTGTAGTTGCGCGAGATAAAGGTGTAGCCCCGCACGATGCGCGAAATGACACCCGCGCCAAAAGCCCCTCCCAAGAGCTTGATGATGGGGTTGCGGGAATCGCCCACGCCGTGGAGGTACTTGGCGATCTGCGCGGTCGTGCCCGCTTCCGTCAGTTCCTTCTCTTGCTCGTCGGCCAACAACAGGGAGTCCGGCGACAGGACCCCGTCGAGGCCCGTGAACAGCCTGTAGACGTTGGTGGGATCCGCCTCCCGGTCCCGGTCTTCATCCTCGTAAGGGTTGTTCCAGGTCCCGTCGGCACAGAACACGATCCTTTTTGCCATGCCCACCTCCTTGAGCGGTGGCGATCTGCCAAGAAGGTTCCCCTACTTGGTCGCCTCCTGGGCCCGCATCTGCTCGGCGATGGCCCTGAAGTCGTAGGTCGGGTAGAACTCCGTGTGGTAGCCACCCCAGGCGGTGTTCTCGACGGCACGGTTCACCTCCCGCAGCCGTTCCGCCGGCACGCGCAGGGTCACCACCTGGCCGATGCCCATCATCACGTACCAGGACACGACTTCCACGCCCGGCGGAGGGAAGGCCTGGAAGAACCCCTGCGCCTTCAGCTGCTCGTTGATCTTTCCCAGGGGCCTCGACTGGTCATGCTTCAGGAAGATGGTCAGCAGGAAGGTGCCATCGCCCAGGGGCGCGGGACCGGGTGTTCCTCCCGCCTTTGTTGGGGCTCCCGCCGGCGCTCCGGCCGTGAGTGCCAAGGCCAGGCCCACTCCCGCGATCCCCCTGCCGGTGAAGTGCATCAGTGCCTCCCTGGTGGCGATGGTCGGGGTCCCCCGAACCGCATTCCTTTCCGAATGAAAAATTTGCTAATGAAAAAGTTTGACAAGCTTGGACCATTGCGAGCGAAGGGCCCAGGCCAGGTGGGCGGCCCTGCTGCCTTGGCGCCGCTCCTGCTGCCGGCGTTCCACCGGGTAGACGAGCTGCTGTTGCCTCCGCTCCGATCTCCGCTTCTCCTCCTGGTGGATGGAATGAACGACCAGGGCAAAAAAGGCGAGGACCACGAGAATGATGAGGTTGTTGATCAGCACGGGACCCACCTAACAAAATGCGTCGATCGAGCTTGAGCAGGGTGGAACACGGGTCTATCCGGGCGGGAGTTGGGGGCCCAGGGTATCAGGTCGCGCCTGGGGCCGTTCCTGGTTCCTCTGGGGCCTGGTTCAAGGGTGCAGGCTTCGCCCCAGCTCGAACTGCACGGCCCCCAGCAGGGCCACTGGGGTCGTGACGGCACGGAGGATGCTTCGACCGAGACTGACCGGTTGCCAGTCGGCCGCGGTCAGGGCGGCAAACTCCCCGTCGGTGATCCCCCCCTCGGGGCCGCTGGTGAAGGCCAGGGTATCAACAACCAGGGCAGGATTTGCCCTGGCCGTGATGAGTTCGTAGGCCACCCACTTCTGGGGAGCCTTCCAGGTGAGCAGGGCCGCGAAAGGCACGGGTGGTCGCAGCTCGGGCAGCTTGGCCCGGTGGCTCTGCTCGCTGGCGGACTGGATGATCCGCGCCCACCGTTCCATGCGGGCCCGGGTCCGGCCGGCATCGAACTCACTGCGGTCATAGACCACGGGCTGGATGAGCGTGGCACCCAGTTCCACCAGGGGCGGCAGCCACTCGTCGAAGAGGCTGAGCTGGGCGGGGAGCGGGAGACAGGCCTGCAGCTGGATGGGGGGCTCGCGATCCTCGGACAGCGGAGCGACAAGCCGGGCGGTCGCTCGGCCCTGGTCGAGCGTGGCGAGATCCGCGGTCCAGGCCTGGTCTCCCAGCACCAGTTCCAGCGCCGCGCCGGGCTTCAGGCGAAGGGCCTTCAGGTGCCGGACGGCCTCGGGGCCCAGGGGGACCAGTTGGCCTTCCACGGCGGGCAGGGCATCCAGGAACAAGCGGGGCAGGCTCATGGGGACATGATGCGGGATTCGGGGGCCTCGAAGCGAGGCTGGACACAGTCCCGCAGGAAGGGTCGGCCCTGGGGGATCCTGGCCAGTTGGAGGGCCGGGTTCACCAAGGGGCCCAATTGGCATGGGTTATGAACGAAGGACCAGGGGCCCGGGCCCTGGAGTGGAAAGGAAACCCATGAATGCCAGCCGTTGTACCGTTGCCCTCTGTGGAACCCTCCTGGCCTGGGCCTCCCTTTTTGCCCAGACACCCCAGCCTGGAACCGGGTCCAACCCGCCTGGGAGAATGCCCCTTGAGGGCAACCGACTCCAACACCCACCGAAGCAGACGGTCCAGGGGCTGCCCGGGGGAGCCCCAGCGCCCAGGGAGCCGGTCCGCCAGGACCCCCTGGGGGGGAACCTGAACCCGAGCGCCCGCAGGGCCCAAAGCCCAGGAGTGCTCACCAAGAAGGCACCGGTTTGGCTCCACTATGCCCAGAAAACGACGAGCCGTCGGATGATCAGGCAGAAGCACGATGCCAGGAACGTCAAATAGGAGCTCCAACCGGGGGAAGGAACAGCGTTCCGGTTCGGGTTCCGGGGATGTCTGCCAGGCGCCTCCCTAACCCAGATAAGCTGGTGGCACTGGAGGACCCTTGGTCGACGCCCTGCTCCAAGCCGCTCCCTGGTGGGCTTGGTCCGGATTCCACGCCTTCGTGTTCCTGATGCTGGCCCTGGATCTGGGCGTCTTCAACCGCCGCATCCACGCGCCGACGGCACAAGAGGCTGGCCTTTGGAGCGCCGTCTGGATCGGTCTGGCGCTCCTCTTCAATGGCCTCATCTTCCAGGCGGAGGGCCCCCAGAAGGGCCTGGAGTGGTTCACGGGCTATGTCCTGGAGAAGTCCCTCAGCGTGGACAACCTCTTCGTGTTCGTCCTCGTCTTCCAGAGCTTCAGGGTGGAACTGCGCCATCAGCACCGGATGCTCTTCTGGGGCGTGCTGGGCGCGCTGGTCATGCGGGCGGCGATGATCCTGGCCGGGACGGCCCTGCTGAACCGCTTCGAGTGGATGATGTATGTCTTCGGAGGCTTCCTCGTCTACACCGGCCTGAAGATGCTGCTGGTCAAGGAGGAGGCGGTCGATCCGACCCAGAACCCCATGGTCCGAGCCTTCCGTCGCTTTGTTCCCTTCGACGAAGCCGGGGGGCATGAACGGTTTTCCGTGGTGCACGAGGGGCGGCGGCTCGCCACGCCCATGCTCCTCGTGCTCCTCACGGTCGAGATGTCGGACCTGATCTTTGCCGTGGATTCCATCCCCGCGGTGCTGGCCGTGACCCGCGATCCTTTTGTGGTCTACACCTCCAACATCTTTGCCATTCTGGGCCTGCGCAGCCTCTACTTCCTTCTGGCCAGGATGATGGACCGCTTCCATCGCCTGAAGACCGGGTTGGCCGTCGTGCTGGCCTTCGTCGGGGTGAAGATGTGCATCGCGCGGTGGATCCCCATTCCCGTGCAGTACAGCCTGTTGGTCATCACGGCGGTGCTGGCTGGCAGCGTCATCGCCAGCCTGGCCTGGCCCGCCGAGCAGGACGAGGAGCCCTGATGGAGGTCTGGCGCCATACCCTGGAAACGGCCCCGGTCTCCGGGCCTTTCGTGGTGACCCTCGGGACCTTCGACGGCGTCCATGCGGGCCACCGGGAGCTGCTGCGGATTGCCGCGGGCCGGGCCAAGGCGCTGGGACACCGGGCCGCGGTGGTGACCTTCGATCCCCATCCGACGCTGGTGGTGGCCCCCCAGCGCAAGCCGAAACTGCTCATGACCCTGGAGCAGCGGCTTGCGGCCTTCGAGGCCGAGGGCATGGACCTGGCCTGGGTGATCCCCTTCAGCCGGGCCTTTTCCGAACTGAGCCCCGAGGCCTTCCTGGATCGGATCCTGCACATCCTGGCGCCCGTGGAACTGCATGTGGGCCGGGCCTTCTGCTTCGGTCGGGACCGGAGCGGCACGGTGAAAACCCTGGAAGCCTGGGGGGAGGCACACAGGTGCCAGGTGCACACGCTGGCCCTGCGGGCACCGGACGGCGGACGCCTCTCCAGCACTCGGATCCGGGAGGCGCTGGACGGGGGCGATGCGGAGGCCGCGGCCGCCCTGCTGGGCCATCCCTACGCCTTGACCGGCGTGGTGGTGGAGGGGGATCGCCGGGGGCGCCACCTGGGCTTCCCCACGGCGAACCTGGCCTGGGAGCAGGAGCAGTTGCCGGCCTTCGGTGTCTACGTGACCGAGGCCGTGCTGCCCCATCATGGAGGCTCCCATCTCGGCATGACGAATGTGGGCGAGAAGCCCACCTTCGATGGTCGCCGGATCACGGTGGAGACGCACTTGCCAGGTTTCGGGGAGGACCTCTACGGCGCCCGCATGGAAGTGCGATTCCTCCACCGCCTCAGGGGTGAGGCCAGATTCGGTTCCGTGGACGAACTCAGGAACCAGATCGCGCAGGATGTGGCGCAGGGAACAGCCTGGTGGAACCTCCACCGGGCCGGAATCCCTGGAGAGTGATCGACCTCAGCTCGCAACGTCAATCCGCCAGCGGGCGAGGGGGCGCTCGGCGAGATCCCAGATCTGCACACCCAGGGGCAGGCGGCGCACACCGAGACGCTGCCGGATCGCTGACTTGGCGGCCTCCAGGCTGTCGGCCTCGATGGGGCCGTATTCCATGAAGTAGCCGCTGAACTTGTAACCGAAGGTTCGCGAAGAGGTCCGCATGGGGCTCCCGGTGTCCCGATGTTGTAATTTTCGTTTTTAATTCGTTCTTGTCAAGCCCTGGAGGCGAAAAATAATAAACGACGCCTCGGTGTCGCTTCCGTCCCTACCCCTCGTGGGGAGTGGCGGGCCAGGGGCCTGTGGCCACGAACCCGCGCGCAGACGGCCTGCGACCGGGCGCCAGGGTCACCTGGAGCGGCGGTCCCCGACGACCCTCGCGGGTACCCCGGCCACGATGGCCCAGTCAGCCACGTCCCTGGTGACGACTGCGCCCATGGCCACCACGGCGTGATCGCCGATGACCACCCCATCGGTGACGCCCGCGTTGGCCCCGATCCAGACGTCCCGGCCGATGCGGATGCCGCGGGACCGCACGGGCTGATCCTTGAGATCACGATCCGGTCCCAGCCCATGGTCGAAGGCATAGATGGCCGCGCCGCTGGCGATGCGGGTGCCGTCCCCGATCAGCAGGCCCTTGCGGCCCCCATCCAGCCTGGCACCGGCGTTGACGCTAACATCGTTCCCCAGGGTGATGGGGCCATGCAGGAAGGCCTGGGCGGCGATGGCGCAACGGTCGCCGAGGGTCACGGCTCGTCCGGGCTCGCCGAAGATGGCCGCATCCGGGGCCACGAAGCAGTCCTGTCCAATGGCGACGGTCTCCTGGGCCACCAGGCGGGCCTGCACTTCCGATTGCCAGGCCTGGGCCCAGGCCCGGTGCCGGGCCTTGAGGCTGAAGTAGAGCCACGGCATCCAGGCCAGGCGCCGCTTGTGCTGGTCCCGCAGGGCTTCCGGAGCATGCATGCCCCTATCCTACGCGGTAACCTGGGGCATGCCCCACCTCGGCCCCCTGCCCACCTGGTCCTTTGCCCTCGGCGTGACGACCTCGCTGTTCTCGGTGCTCAACCCCATTAGCTCGGCGGCCATTTTCGCCAGCGCGACGGTGGGGATGGAGCGCGTGGCCCTGCGTCGCAGCGCGAGGAAGGCCTCGCTCACCGCCGGGGCCGCCATGCTTGGCTTTGCCCTGGTGGGCCAGTTCATGTTCAGCCTCTTCGGCTTCACGGCCCTGGCCATGCGCTTCGTGGGTGGGGTCCTGGTGCTCTACCGGGCCATCGGGATGCTCTACGGCGAAGACCCCCGCGAACGCAGCACCGAAAGCCAGAAGGCGGAGGCCAGCCGCAAGCTCCCCGAGGACTTCGCCATCATCCCCTTCGGCATCCCCCTGGTGGCGGGCCCCGGCACCATCTCCACGGTCATGGGCATGATTGTCGGTCTCGGCTGGCTGGAGTACGGCGTCGTGCTGGCGGCCATCCTCCTGAACACGTGGATCGTCTACCTCTTTCTCCGCAAGGCCCCGGCCGTGTTCTCGCGCCTGGGGGCCATCGGCACCAATGTGGTCAACAAGCTCATGGGCCTCATTCTCGCGGCGGTGGCCATGCAGTTCCTGATCAACGGTGTGAAGGAACTCTACGTCGAGATCCAGCGGATGCCGCCTTCCGCCGTCGTGTCGATGAAGTAGTCACTTCAGCGCGGCCTCGATGGCCGCCTTCAGCTCGGGGCTGTCCGGGGCCACCTTGCTGCCGAAGGCCTGGATCACCTGCCCGTCCTTGCCCACCAGGTACTTGTGGAAGTTCCAGGCGGGTTCGCCGAACTTGGCCGTGAGGAAGGTGTACACGGGGGCCTGCCCTGGGCCCTTCACGTCGAGCTTCTCGAAGAGGGGGAAGGTGACGCCGTAGTTCTTCTGGCAGAAGGTTTCGATCTGGGTGGCCGTGCCCGGCTCCTGGCCGCCGAACTGGTTGCAGGGGAAGCCCAGCACCACCAGGCCGCGGTCCTTCTGCTCGGCGTAGAGCTTCTGGAGCCCGGCGTACTGGGGCGTGAACCCGCATTCGCTGGCCACGTTGACGGCCAGCACCACCTTTCCCTTGTAGGTGGAGAGGGGCTGGGGCTTCCCTTCCAGGGTGTTCAGAGTGATGTCGTAGAGGGACATGGGGACCTTCCTTTCCGCGGCGGGCAGGGCGAGGGTGGCGAGGAGGGCAAGGGACAAAGCCTGAGGCATGGGGGCTCCGGGAACCAGTTGTTGGGTGCCGGCCGGCCGGCGGGCGTGCCAAAGCGGGCTTGGCGCCCCGCAGCGGGCCGTTTCAATTCCGGCCCTTGGTCCGGACACCCGCGCCTCGGGTGGGTGTCCGGACCCGGCATGTCAGCAGGGGGTCTGGCACCGGTCCGGGGAAAGTACCTACCTGCGTAATTTCATCAGATCCAGGACGATCACCAGGACCATCAGGGAGGCCAGCAGGAGGAAGCCGCCGGTGAGGATCTTTTCCTTGAGCTCGATGGTGAGGTCCCGGCGGCGCAGCTTCTCGAAGGTGAGCAGGGCCATGTGGCCCCCGTCGAGGGCCGGGATGGGGAGGGCATTGAGGAGTCCCAGCTGCAGGCTGATGGCCCCGCACATGAACAGGAAGACGTCCCAGCCGGTCTTGGCGGCACGGCTGCCCTGCCGAATGATGCCGATGGGCCCGGACACCTCGGAGCTTTTGGCCTGGAAGCTGATGAGGCGCTTGAGAAATCCCAGCACCTGTCCGCTCATGCGCCAGGTGGTGGACACGGCGTAGCGCCCACCCACCAGGAAATCTGCAGGACGGTAGGGGCGCCGCTCCAGGGGCGTGGGTACCGGCATCGGGGAGAAGCCGAGGCGTCCCTTGCCCCCCTCGAGGCGGGGTACCAGCGGGAGCGCCAGGGGCCTCCCGTCGCGGATGATCCGGAAGGGAATGGCCTCGCCTGGCCGGGCCTGGATATAGGCGATGGCGGCTTCGAATTCGGACCCAGGGAAGGTCAGGGTTCCAATGCCCTGGAGTTCATCTCCGATCCTCAGACCCCCCTGCTCGGCGGCGCTGCCGGGAAGGACTTCGACAATAGTCCAGGATTCCTGCACCTTGGTGACCCGGGACTGGTCAGCCCCCACGAAGGTGAACAGGATCAGGGTCGTGGCAAGGTTTGCCAGGATGCCACCGCTGTAGAAGAGCATTCGCCTGCGGTAGGGCTGTTGGAGGAAACCGTAGGGATCGTCGGCCCCGGGCTCCTCGGGGTTGAAGCCCGCCAGCTTGACATAGCCGCCCAGGGGCAGGATGCACAGGCGCACGTCGGTCTCCCGCCACTTGAACCCGAAGAGGCGGGATCCGAAGCCCAGGGAGAAGACCTCCACAGGCATGCCCATGTACTTCGCCGCCAGGAAGTGACCTCCCTCGTGCAGGAAGACCAGGCCGCCGAGCATCAGCACGGGTCCCCAGAACCCCGCGCTGGGCCATTTCATGGACACGATGGAGACGAAGGCAATGGAAAGGAACAGGGGCAGGCGCTTCATGGACATCCAGATTGATCAGGCCCGGGCTTGGACCCACCCTTCAGCATGACGCCTCGCGGCCTGGTCCGCATCCAGCACTTGGGCGAGAGACCCCAGCCTCGAGGCCGGAATCCTGGACAGGACCTCCTGATTGCAGGCCTGGATGTCCCAGAACCCCAGGCGGCCTTGGAGAAAAGCGGCCACAGCCACTTCATTGGCGGCATTCAGCAGGGCCGGGGCCGTGCCACCTTCCCTCAGGGCCTGGAAAGCCAGGGCCAGGCAGGGGAAGCGCTCCAAATCAGGGGACTCAAAAGTCCACTGACGAGGTGTATCCCAGGGATAGGGGGCCACGGGACCCGGCTGTTTGTCGGGATAGAGCAGGCAGTACTGGATGGGCAGCTTCATGTCATTGGCGCAGACCTGGAGCTGGTAGCTGCCGTCGTGGAAGCCCACCATGGCGTGCACCTGACTCTGGGGATGGACCGTCACGGCCACCTGGTCCGGGGTAAGGCCGAAGAGCACGGAGGCCTCGATGACCTCCAGCCCCTTATTCATGAGGGTGGCGCTGTCGATGGTGATCTTGGGACCCATCTTCCAAGTGGGGTGGTTCAGGGCCTCGTCGATGGTGGCGGCCTGGATGCGCGCCAGGGGCCAGTCCCGGAAGGGCCCGCCGCTGGCCGTGATGCGGACCTCGCGGATGGTGGCCGGGTCCCGGTCCGCCAGCAGCTGGTGCAGGGCCGCGTGCTCGCTGTCCACGGGCAGCAGTTCGCCCCCCCCGGCCAAGGCGGCCTCGTGCATGAGGGCCCCGCCCACCACGAGGGACTCCTTGTTGGCCACGCAGACCCGTCGCCCGGCCCGGAGGGCGGCTTCGGTGCTGGCCAAGCCCGCGCTGCCCACGATGGCGGCGACCACCGTATCGGCGTCGGGATGAAGGGCGCAGGCCCGCAGCCCTTCCTCGCCCCAATGCAGCTGCGGCAGGTAGGAGAGGCTGGAACGGAGCCAGTCTGCGTCTTCCCTGGATCCCACGGACACGCAGCGGGGCCGGTAGGCCTCACACTGGGCCCTCAGGAGATCCCGGTTGCGCCCGGCCGCCAGGGCCCGCACGGAGAGCAGGTCCGGGTGGGCCCTCACCACCTCCAGAGTCGAGGTGCCGATGCTCCCGGTGGAGCCGAGGATGGCGAGGGATCTCAACTAGTTGAACCCTTTGACAAAGTGAAGGTAGGCGTAGAACACCGGTGCCGCGAAGACCAGGCTGTCCACCCGGTCCAGCATGCCGCCATGACCCGGGATGGAGACCCCCTGGACGTTGGAATCCTTCACACCTGCGCTGCGCTTCCAGGTGCTCTCCACGAGGTCGCCGAGTTGGCCCACGACCCCGAGAAGGAGGCCCAGGGCGACGGCATCCACGACCGTCCATTCCCGGCACACCGTGGCCACCATCAGGAAAGCCCCCAGCAGGTTGCCCCCCAGGTTCCCGGCCACGCCTTCCCAGCTCTTCTTGGGGCTGACGCGGGGCGCGAGCTTGTGCTTGCCGAAGAAGGTGCCCACGAAGTAGGCGGCGCTGTCCCCGAACCAGGTGATGATGAAGAGGGCAAGGATGACGCGACTGCCAGTCTTGGGCAGGGTGCCCTGGAGCATGAAGAGCTTCTGCTGGAACCCCAGGCCGAAGCCCATGTAGAGGGCCCCGAGCCAGGTGATGGCTTGGCTTGGCAGGGCCTCCTCCAGGTTTGTGTCGAAGAACAGGGCCCCGAAATGAACGAAGAGGAACCCCCCAGTGAACACCAGCCACAGCGGGAGGGGGTCCTGGTTCCCGGTGGCGAGGTGGAAGTGGGCGAGGATTCCCCAGGCCACCAGGACGCCGGACAGGAGCGAGGGGTTGAAGCCGCGTGCCCGGCCCATGAGGGTCATCTCGTGCACGCCCATGACCACCGCCAGGCTGAGGATCGCCAGAAGGGTCCAGGGGGCCCAGGGCCGATCGCCGAACCAGAGGAGGCTGAGGAAGAAAAGGCCGAATACCAGTGCCGAGGTGATGCGCACGGTCAGGTTCCGGGTATCCGCCTTGGGCGTGGTGCGTTCCATCAGATCCCCCCGAACCGTCGTTCACGCTGGGTGTAGTCCTCCAGCGCCTCCAGCAGGTCCGCAGGGCTGAAATCCGGCCAGAGGAGGTCGGTCATGTAGAGTTCGGCGTAGGCCGATTGCCAGAGCAGGAAATTGGAGATGCGATGCTCTCCGCTGGTGCGGATGAGCAGGTCCACATCGGGCACCCCGGCGGTCCACAGGCGGGCCCCCAGGGCGGCCTCGTCGACCTCCTCGGGACGGAGGCCGTCCGCGACGCAGCGCCGGGCGGCCTGGGCCAGTTCCAGCCTCGATCCGTAATTCACCGCGAGATGGAAGGTCATGCCCTGGTGCTGGGCCGTGGCGCGCTCCAGGGCCCGGATATCGGCCTGTACGCCGGCAGGCATGCCCTCGACCGCCCCCAGATGGTGGAAGCGGATGTCCTTCTTGGCGAGCTGGTGGACGAACATGCGCAGGTACATGCGGAGGAGGGCCATGAGGGCACCCACCTCAAGGGCAGGCCGCTTCCAGTTCTCCGTGGAGAAGGCATAGAGGCTCAGATGCCGGATTCCCGCATCCGAGGCCGCCTCCAGGATGCGCTCCACCGCCAGGACACCGGCCTTGTGGCCCTTGATGCGGGGCCAACCTCGCTGGGAGGCCCACCGGCCATTGCCGTCCATGATGATGGCGACATGGGTCGGGGCGGTCATCGCGGGCACCGGAGGTCGGGGAAACCAGGCCGACCGGCGTGGCTGGCCTCGGGCAGGCCCGGAGGGCATGCCGAGATGATGATGGCGACATGGGTCGGGGCGGTCATTGCGGGCACCGGAGGTCGGGGAAACCAGGCCGACCGGCGTGGCTGGCCTCGCGCAGGCCCGGAGGGCATGCCGAGATGATGATGGCGACATGGGTCGGGGCGGTCATCGCAGGCCTAGTTTCCGGTCCAGCGAGCCTCATCCACGGGACCGGCCTCGCGCATGCCTGAGGGGCACACCGGGATGAGAATGGCCACGTGGGTCGGGACGGTCATCGCGCCGAAAACCTCTGAAGCGTGAAAAAGGTCATGCTAACACGCCACCTGCCGTTGAGATCGAGAAGCGGCTCCTGTCACGGCCACGTGGTAGGCTGGTCATCCCCATTTTCCTGGCGAACCCATGGTTCAATTCAACACCCGTGCCAATGAGATCCTGCTCAAGCTGGTCTATTACGGGCCGGGCTTATCGGGGAAGACCACCAATCTGCAGTCCTTGCATGCTATGTGCTCGGACACACAGCGGGGCGAGATGTTCTCTGTCAACACCCAGGAGGACCGCACCCTCTTCTTCGACTTGCTGCCCATCAACCTGGGCTACATCTATGGCAATGCCATCCACCTGCAAATCTATACCGTCCCCGGTCAGGTGCAGTACGACGCGAGCCGACGGGTGGTGTTGGGCGGGGCCGATGGCGTCGTCTTCGTCGCAGATTCCAGCGAGGCGAAGATGCAGGACAATGTAGATTCGCTCTCGAACCTGTACCACAACCTCAATGCGAATCGCCTGAACATCAAGCAGATCCCCTTCGTCATCCAGTACAACAAGCGGGATCTGGCGGACGCCATGGCTGTGGGAGTCATGAACCGGCGGCTCAATTTCCGCAGCGTTCCTTATTTCGAGTCCGTGGCCAACCGCGGCACGGGCGTGCTGGACACGTTCCTGTCTATCACCAGGGAGACAGTGGGCTACACCTTCAAGAAGTACCACCTGGACAAGAAGATCAAAGACTTCGACGAGATGCTGAACCTCATCGAGTCCAATGTGCGCTCCGGCATGAGGGAGTTACCGCCTCCCCAGGACGTAAGTCAGCCGCCAGCCGTGGAGACGACCGTCCTCCGGCACAGCAACGTGAGTGTGACTGACCTGGTGCCCGGGAAAGTCGCGGACGCCCAGGACCTGTTGGAAGACGCCCTCAAGTCCAACATGGAAACGGCCCGGCTCTACTCCGAGCTGAAGCAGGTCAAGGACTCGCTGGAAAAGAAGAACGAGGAGATGAGTCAGCTCTATTCGCAACTGGATCGGGCCAATCAGGACAACCTGAAGACCCGGAGGTACCTGGAAGGCCTGGTGCAGAACATCGGGGAGGCGGTCATTTCCTATTCTCCAGATGGGAAGATCCTCACCTGGAACATGGCCGCTGAGCGCATCTTCGGCTACTCCCGTCCCGAGATTGTGGGGCGGAACATGGCCCAGCTGACTCCGGACGGCCTGATCGGCGAACTGGAACAGGTGGCCCAGCAGGTCGGGCGTGGCCAGGTGATCCGGGACATGGTCACCACCCGTCTGCGCAAGGGAGGGGTCACCTTTCCGGCCAACATCACCTACGCCCCCGTCCGCGGGAATGACGACCGG
>CAIMBM010000150.1 GCA_903839205.1 uncultured Holophagaceae bacterium
AGGTCGCCGGAGGTCCGGCCAAGAAACTGACCGACAACCCGGCCATGGACAGCACCCCGCGCTACTCGCCCGACGGCAAGCACCTCGCCTGGCGGGCCCAGCGCCGCCCCGGCTTCGAGTCCGACAAGTTCGAGCTGTGGGTGATGGACCGGGCCACGGGTCGGGTGGTGCGCACGACCCAGGCCTTCGACCAGAGCTTCGGCGCCTTCCAGTGGCAGGGCACCGACCTCCTGGGCGTCTGCGAACGCCAGGGACACGCGGACCTCTTCCGCTGGGACGGCACCACCCTCCAGTGCCTCAGCACGGACCTGCACATCGAGGGCTTCACCCTGGAGAAGGAGCAGGCCGTGGTGGCCTCCACCAGCCTGACCACCCCGCCGGACCTCTACGCCCTGGACCTGCGGTCCGGGACGACGGCCCGCCTCACCCGGCACAACCAGGCCCTGGCCGAGGAGCTGGGCCTCAATCCGCCCGAGAACCTCTGGGTCGACACCCTGCCCCTGGGGGGCAAGCCCGTCCAGGCCCATGCCTTCATCCTGAAACCCGTGGGCTACGATCCGGCCAAGCGCTACCCCGTGGCCTTCATCATTCACGGGGGCCCCCAGGGCGACAACGCGGACTCCTGGCATCCCCGCTGGAACGCCCAGGCCTGGGCCGGCCGCGGCTTCATTGCCGTGCTGCCCAATCCCCGGGGCTCCACGGGCTTCGGCCAGGCCTACACGGATGCCATCAGCGGCGACTGGAACGGCGCCGTCATGACCGACCTGATGAACACCCTCGACGCCGTCCTGAAGCGCTATCCCAACGCGGATCCGAAGCGGGTCGTGGCCTGCGGCGGCAGCTACGGCGGCTACGCCACCAACTGGCTGGCCGGTCACCAGGCGGACCGCTTCGCCGCCTTCGTCACCCACGCCGGCATCTTCAACACGGAATCCATGCAGCTGGGCACTGAGGAGCTCTGGTTCCCCCGCTGGGAGTTCGGAGGCTGGCCCTGGGAGAACGCCGAGACCAAAGCCCGCTGGCAGGCCCAGAGCCCCAGCAGCGCCATCGCCCAGATGACCAAGCCCATGCTCGTAATCCACGGGGAGCTGGACTACCGCGTGCCCGTCGGCGAGGCCTTCCAGCTCTACAACACCCTCCAGTTGCGGGGCGTCCCCAGCGAGCTGCTCTACTTCCCCGACGAGTTCCACTTTGTCCTGAAGCCCCAGAACAGCAAGCTCTGGTACGAGACCGTCCTCGGCTGGTGCGAGCGCTGGACGAAGTAGGACTGGACGGAATCTTAACCGCAGATGCCGCAGACTCGCGCAGATGCACAGCCCTCTTCATCTGCGGCCATCTGCCTCATCTGCGGTTCAGGTCAAGTCCTTCCCGGGATGACGCCCCCGCAGGCGCCGGGGTCCGACAGGGCGCGCCAGGGTTCGAGCACGAAGGGGCGGCCGAAGGCGCGAGGGTGCGGCAGCTCCAGGCTCAGTTCCGCACCCAGGGCCCGCAGATCCTCCGGGGCCTCCCAGGTCCAGCTCCCCGGCGTTCCGTCCGTGGTGATGAGGTCCAGGTCCAGGGTGCGCGGGGCGTTCCGGCCAGCCGTCCGGTCCCGGCCCGCCGCCAGTTCCAGCCGCAGCAGGGACTCCAGCAGGTGGCGGGGATCAAGCTCCTCGGTGACGAGAATCGCCACGGTATTCAGGTAGGCGGGGCCCCGCCCCGATTCGTCAGGCGTCTCCATCACCAGCGGCGAGGGCACCACGGCCCCCAGGGTGTGGAGCGCCGCGAGGCCGGCCTCCAGGTGGGCCCGGCGGTCCCCGAGGTTCGAGCCGAGGGCGATGACGGCTTTCACCGGTTGTCCACAGAATTCACAGATTCACCCAGATGAAAAGAACAGGTTCTAATCTGTGTCATCTGTGAAATCTGTGGATTCATTTCTGTTTCCCGTGTTCCGCGACCACCAGGGTCCGGATGCCGCCGCGGATGAGGAAGTCGCCCTCGATGCGCATCCACTGGGGCTGGGTGGCCTTCACCAGGTCGTCGAGGATCTGGTTGGTGACGGCCTCGTGGAAGGCGCCCCGGTCCCGGAAGCTCCAGAGGTAGAGCTTGAGCGACTTGGACTCCACGCAGAGCCGGTCGGGCTGGTAGAGGATCCGCAGCTTGGCGAAGTCTGGCTGGCCCGTGAGGGGGCAGAGGCAGGTGAACTCCTCCGTCTCGAAGGTGACTGTGAAGGGCCGCCCCGGCCGGGGGCTTTCGAAGGTGTCCAGCTCTCCCGTGGGGCGCGTCACCACGAACTGGGGCAGCGGATTCGGGAGGGAGGCTTTTGGGGATTTTTTGGTGACCATGGGAACCTCAAATTGAAACCAAAAATGCCGCAGATTGCGCAGATGGGGCTCGCCGGTTTTCATCAGCGTGCATCTGCGTCATCTGCGGTTAGATCTTAAGACTTTCTGGAATGTACGCGTACGGAATGGGATCGGGAATTCCCGCCTCCTTGAAGCCGCGGAGGCGCAGGTGGCAGCTGTCGCAGCGGCCGCAGGCCTCCAGTTCGCCCTGGTAGCAGGACCAGCTGAGGTGGAGAGGGGCGCCCAGCTCGCGTCCTTTCCGCACGATGTCAGCCTTGCGCAGGTGGAGGAGGGGCGCGTGGAAGGCCAGCTCCGTCTCCGGCCTGGTGCCCAGGTTCGCGGTCTGCTCGAAGCTCCTCAGGAAGGCCTCGCGGCAGTCCGGGTAGCCGCTGCTGTCCTCCTCCACGAAGCCCACGAAGATGGCGCTGGCGCCCAGCACCTCGGCCCAGCTCACGCAGGTGGCCAGGAGGTGCGCGTTGCGGAAGGGCACGTAGCTCACGGGCACGCCCGCGCGCTCGGGATCGCCCTCGGGCAGGGCGATGGAGGTGTCCGTGAGGGCCGAGCCTCCGATGGCCTTCAGGGTGTCGAAACCGATGATGAGGCGCCGCCGGTCGGGCACCCCGTAGAAGTCGGCGATGTCGCGGTAGGCCTGTTTCTCCCTGGCCTGGGTGCGCTGGCCGTAATCCGCGTGGAGCAGCGCCAGTTCGAAGCCCTCGGCCGTGGCGATGGCGGCGGTGACGCAGGAGTCCATGCCGCCGGAGAGGGAGATCACCGCCAGCCTAGCCATGGGACACCTGCTCGGCCCAGTGCTCCAGTTCGTCCATCCGCCGCTGGAGCCCTGCGGCTTCGGCGTGGTCCTCCGCCCTCGGCGGAATCCTGTAGGGAGCCCCGTAGCGGACCACGCAGGCCGCAAAGGGAAGGGGGATCACCATGCGGTCCCAGGTCCTCAGCTCGACCTGGCGGTCGAAGGCCAGGGTCACCGGGACGATCCAGGCGCCGGTCTTGCGCGCCAGGGCGGTCACGCCAGGCTTCAGCTCCATCAGGGGCCCCCGGGGACCATCCGGCGTGATGCCGAAGTCCCAGCCCTGCCGCACCGCCTGGATCATGCGCACCAGGGCCTTGGCGCCGTCATCGCTGGCCGTGCCCCGCACGGCATGGATGCCGAACCAGCGCCAGGTGGCGGCACTGCGCTCCCCGTCCTTGCTGTCGCTGGAGAGGATGGCCACGCCCCGCCCCTTGCGCAGGAAGGGATAGGCCAGGGGCATCATGAAGAGGCGCCGGTGCCAGAAGGCCAAGACGAAGCGCTCGTCCCGGGCCACCAGATCCTCCACGGCCTCGAAGCCCTCCCGGCGCACCCGCAGCGTGTAGGACCAGAGCTTGCTCAGCCCCGCCACCAGGAAGGGCACCGCGCGGAAGCTCAGCCACACGGACAGGGGCGAGCCCAGGGGCCGCCCCCGCTCGGCGATGGCGTGGCGGGCGCTCATCGTTCCCCGCCCGGCATCAAGTCGTCCCGGCTGATGGGGTACATGACACCGCAGTAGTCGCAGCGGACCTCCAGGGGCTCCGTGCCGTTGAAGAGATCGGCCTTCTGCTCCGCCGGGAAGCGCCGGAGCGCCTCCAGCAGGGCCTCGCGGGTGCAGCGGCAGCGGTAGAAGAGCGCGGTGGCCTCGGCCTCTTCGGTGCCCTCGCCCTGGGACACCCAGTTGGCCAGGAATTCCGCCGTGCGCTCCCAGAGGGGCACCACTTCGAGGCCCTCGATGGCCTCCACGAGCCGTGCCAGGCGGGCCGGGGGACAGTCCGGCAGGGGCTCCACGAGCAGGCCACCGGCCTCTCCGGTGCCAGGATCGCACCAGAGGGTGAGGCTCGCCTGGACCTGCTCGGAACTCTGCAGGTAGTGCTCGAGCTGCACCTGGATGCCGCCCTCCACCAGGGGCAGGTTGCCGATGTAGGGCGGGCCCGCGGCGTTGGAGCGCATCACCTGGAGCAGGCCGGGTGCGGCCACCCAGGCGCCGGAGGGCACGGGGCTCAGGTCGAGGACGCCGCGGATGGTCCCGTCCGGCCAGCAGTCCGCTACCACAGCCCGGGCGCGACCAGACCCCTTGACGAGCACCTGCAGGCGCTCCGCGAAGGCCGTACGGCCCTGGAGCAGGGCCGTGGCCGAGAGCAGTTCGGTAAGGCTGGCGCAGGCCTCGGGATCCAGGTGCGGGTGCCCCCGGCGGACGCCGTCCCAGAGGGGACTGGCGTCCAGCGAGGAGAGGCGGATGAACCGGTCCCGGGTGAGGGCCTTCAGCACCTGGGCATGGTGGATGGGTTCGGCCATGCTCAAGCCTTCTGCCACCTCAGCACGGGCTTGCGGGCGGCGGTGGTCTCGTCGAGGCGGCGGATGGGGGCGAGGGTCGGGGCCTGGTGCAGCAGGTCGGGAT
>CAIMBM010000151.1 GCA_903839205.1 uncultured Holophagaceae bacterium
CCATCTTGGTGCCCGTGTCCGCCTGCTGCTTGTGGTTGGTGAGGGCCACGCTGTAGAACTCGCCGATGCTCTCTTCACCCAGCAGGATGCAGCTGGGGTACTTCCAGGTGATGGCGCTGCCGGTCTCCACCTGGGTCCAGCTGATGTGGGAGGCCCTGCCTTTGCAGAGACCGCGCTTGGTCACGAAGTTGAAGATGCCGCCGAGGCCATTCCTATCGCCGGCGTACCAGTTCTGCACCGTGCTGTACTTGATGGAGGCCCGGTCCAGCGCCACCAGCTCCACGACCGCCGCGTGCAGCTGGTTGGTGTCGAACTGGGGCGCGGTGCAGCCCTCCAGGTAGCTCACGCTGGCGCCCTCCTCGGCCACGATGAGGGTGCGCTCGAACTGGCCCGATTCCTTGTTGTTAATGCGGAAGTAGGTGCTCAGGTCCATGGGGCAGGCGACGCCCTTGGGAATGAACACGAAGCTGCCGTCGGTGAAGACGGCACTGTTGAGGGCCGCGTAGAAGTTGTCCGCCGCGGGGACGACGCTTCCCAGGTACTTCCTGATCAGGTCCGGGTGCTCCTTCACGGCCTCGCTGAAGCTGCAGAAGATGATGCCGACCGTGGCCAGCTTCTCCTTGTAGGTGGTGGTCACGCTCACGGAGTCGAAGACCACGTCGACCGCCACGCCCGCCAGGGCCGCCTGTTCGTTGATGGGCACCCCCAGCTTCTCGAAGGTGCGCTTCAGTTCTGGGTCCACCTCGTCCATGGACGCGTACTTGGGCGCCTTGGACCGGGGCGCACTGTAGTAGACGATCTTCTGGAAATCGGGCCTGGCGTACTGCACGTTGGCCCAGTCCGGTTCGGTCATGGTCAGCCAGTGGCGGTAAGCCTTGAGGCGAAACTCCAGCAGCCACTCGGGTTCGCCCTTCTTGGCCGAGATGAACCGGATCACGTCCTCGTTCAGCCCGGGCGCCACGCTGTCCGCCTCGATGTCCGTCACGAAGCCGTACTTGTATTCCTGGCTGGTGACCCCATTCAAGGTCGTGCTCATGGTCTGCTCCCGAGTCCATTCTCTAATCTCGACCAAAATTGTCAACTTAATTGAACCTGCCCCGGGTCATGCCTTCACGCCCTCTTCCAGTTCCTTCAGGAGGCCCCGGATCTGGAGCTTGACCCCCTTGGCCTGGCTTTCGTTGAGGTCGCCGGCATCGGCCTCCAGCCCGGCCTTGAGCAGGGCGCTGGCCTGCTCCCGCTCGCCCAGACCCGCCAGGGCCGCGCCCAGCTGGAAGTGGTTGATGAGGGTGGGTTCCTTCTCCAGGAGGGGGTCCAGGAGGTCCAGCACCTCCTGGTGGCGCTTGAGGGCCAGCAGGTACTGCCCAAGCAGGGTCCGGGCCCGGGGCTCCAGGCCCGGCAGGGGGTGGGCATGGAGGCGGCGGGCCTCGTCCAGGTCCTGGTCCGTGACCTGGCCATTCATCAGGCGGTAGGCCAGGCGCATGAGGGCCGCCTCCCAGGCGCCGGTGCTCTTGGGGTGACGGGCGAGGTAGGCGTCCAGAGCCCGGGTGATCTCGGCATCGCGCTTGCGCTCCATGAGGTGCTCGAGGACCAGGCGCAGGGCCAGGAAGCAAAGCCTGGGATGGCGGTCCGAGCAGGCGAAATCCAGGGCGGACTTGAGGCGTTTCTCGGGATCCTTCAGGAAGGCCAGGCGCAGGTCGAGCCACTCGGAGCGCTGGCTCCGGCCCTTGCGGCGCACACGCTTGAGCAGGACCTCGGCGCCTTCTGTCTGGTTCTCGTCCAGGAGGGCCTCGACCTCGTCCAGCATGAGCTGGGTTCCGGCCTTGCCATCCCGGGCCTCCCGCAGCTGGGGGTGGCTCTCGGCGTCCAGCATGAGCAGGAGGTGGGGGTCCCCGGGGTTCTGCAGGAGCAGTTCCTGGAGGATGGCAAAGGCCTTGGGCCGCTCCCCCTGCAGGAGGTAGGCCTCGGCCAGGGCCTCCCGCACGTTGAGGTCGCCGGGCAGGTAGGCACTGGCCTCCTTGAGGGCGGGCACGGCCATGGCGCTCTCGCCGCGGGCGAGGTGCACCTGCCCCAGCAGCAGGAGGGTCTCCCCATCCTTGCGCCGGGCCACGGCCTCCTGGGCGGCCTCCAGGGCCCCCTGCATGTCGTCCTGGTCCAGGAGCAGCTCCGCGAGCATCATGCGGGGCTCGGGGTCCTCCGGCCGGAGATCCGCCGCCTGGTGGAGGGCCTCGATGGCCTGGTCCGCGTGCTCGGGCAGTTCCTGGAGCAGCTTGCCCAGCAGCATCCAGGCCTCGAAGTGGCGGGGGCTGAGGCCCACGACCTTCCGGGCGAGGACCTCGGCCTCCTCGAAGTTCTGGGAGGCCTCGTGGAGCGAGGCGGCCGTGAAGAGGAGTTCGTAGTTCTTGGGATCCAGCGGCAGGGCTTGGCCCAGGCGCTGGGCCGCCCCGGGGAGGTCGGCGGCCTCCAGCAGGGCCGTGGTCTCCAGCAGGGCCCGCTTGAGCTGGGACATGGACTTGGGCCGGGCGATGGGCAGGATGCGGGCCCGGTAGCGGGTGAACAGCTCGCGGGCGCTGATCAGGTGCAGGTTCTCCTCCACCAGGTTCTCCCAGCGTTCCGAGAAGGCATGGGCGTCCAGCTGGCGGTTGTGCTCCATCTCCTGCACCAGGGCCATGAGGCCGTTGCGCAGCATCACCTCGCTGCGTTCCAGCTTGCCCAGCTGGTCGGAGACGGTCTCCAGGTAGGTCTCGACCCGGCGGAGGGTCTCCTCGAGGCCGGTGATGCGCTCCAGCAGGTGCTCTTCCAGGTCCTCGCCTTCGGCGTCCTCGGGTTCGTCCTCCCAGGTCTGGTCCCCGGGGAGGATGAGCAGGCGTGTGCCGCACTTCAGGCAGGTCTCCCGTTCCCCGGGGTTCCAGGCAAGGCAGTTCTGGCAATAGGAACCCGGCAGATCGTTGGCCATGCATACAGAATAGAGGGGAAGGTGGCCCCGGACCCCCGAAGGTTTTATGCTGGGCCCGCGAGGTAGGGCCATGAGCGACGAACAGGACCGCCAGGACAAGCGCCAGGAAGCCATGGAATGGGTGGGAAAGGCCTACCAGCTCCACATGAAGAACGAGGTGGAGAAGGCCATCGGCCTCTACACCCGGTCCATCGAGATCTGTCCCACGGCCGAGGCCTACACCTTCCGGGGCTGGGCGCGCTCCTTCGAGAAGGACTACGCCGCGGCCATCGAGGACTGCCACCGGGCCATCGACCTGGATCCGGAGTTCGGGAATCCCTACAACGACATCGGCGCCTATTACCTCGAGCAGGGTGAGCCGGACGAGGCCATCCCCTGGCTGCGCATGGCCCTCAAGGCCAAGCGGTACGAGAGCTACTGCTTCCCCCAGTTCAACCTGGGCCGGGTCTACGAGGCCAAGGGCCAGCTGGACAAGGCCCTGGAGCACTACCGCCACGCCCTGGAGGAGAACCCCCGCTACGCCCTGGCCGCCAAGGCCGTGGACCGCGTCAAGACCAAGCTCGTGGCGCGCAATCCCGAGGCGATCAGCTGAGGCCCCGAGGTCAGGGTCGGGTGGTCAGAAGGCGAGGTCACCCCTGGTCACCCGGGGCCGCTCAGTTGGCCAGGGCGTCCAGGAAACTCGGGTTCTTCAGAAGGTTGGCATAGGCCTCCTGGAGGGAATCCGAGAGGGTTTCCATATAGTTGTCGACCTTGTAGGAGCGGCCGAACCGCTTCGCTGAGCCCATTGCCAGGCCGCTCCAGACGGGTTGGCCGTCCTTCTCCACCAGGATCTTGATGCGGACATCGCCGATGTAATCACTGCCTTCCGCCACGAAGAAACTGAGGATCTCCCCCCGGATGACGCGGGGGCTGGCGGCATCCGTGATGGGCAGGCCGAGGTTGGTGAAGAAGGCCCGGCCCTGGGCCGTGATCCACCTGGGGACATCGTCGTGGGTGGTCACTTTGGGAGGGGGGACCTGCCTTTCGTTTTCCCGGTTCTCGCCGATCAGGCCGGGATCCGGCCGGCTGTCGGTGAACGGCGCCAGGAGGATGGCCTTGCCCTGGAAGCGCAGGAGGTTGATGGAGGGCAGCCCCAGTTCCATGGTGCTGCGGGTGGGTTTCCACATGAGCGTGGCGTCCAGGATCTTGCCGTTGGCCAGGAGGGGGGAAACGAGAAGGGCGAGGAGCAGCAGGGACTTGCGCATGTTGTTTCCCTTTCCTGAGACGAGGTTCCATCCTAACCCTTCGGCGAAGCGTTCGCCCGGGCAGGCCTCCTGGCCAGGCTCGGCGTGGCCCAGGATCTGAGCGCCAACCGCGGTCGGAAAGGGTCAGTGCGAGGATTGGCCGATAATGGAGCCCTCTGATTTCTCGGCCCGAAGGAGCCCCATGAACGAGCAGGTTTCGATGGAACCCCGGGTCTGCCGCTTCTGCGCCGCCATGACCAGTCGCGTGATCGCCTCCAACGCCCTGGCCGTGGCGATCCGGGATGCCTTCCCGGTCACGCCCCTGCACTCCCTGGTGATCCCCCGCCGCCACGTCGCGGATTTCTTCGGCCTCACCGCCAAGGAACGGGAGGCCTGTGCCGAGCTGTTGCACCGGCTTCGGACGGAGATCCTGAAGGACGACGCCTCCGTGGAAGGATTCAACATCGGGATGAACGTGGGGGAGGTGGCCGGGCAGACCCTCTTCCACAGCCACATCCACCTCATCCCGAGACGAAGGGGCGATGCGGAGAGCCCCCGCGGGGGTGTGCGGCTGGTGGTCCCGGGCGGGCATCAGATGCTGGACGTGTGCCCGTTCAGTCAGGATGCTGATAAGGCCTGACCCTCCGGATGATCAGGATCCCTTCACGTAGGGGATGGTCAGGGGTCCGTAGGGGAGGACCGCCACCCTGGCCTCAGGTCCAAATCGCTCGAGCAGCTCGGCCAGGGTCTTCGCGGGGTCGGCGCTGGGCTTGAACTTCGCCCTGCGGACGGTGTCTTCGTCCAGCAGCGAATACAGGTAGCAGTCCGCCTTGAGCTGGATGATCGCCTGCACCTGGACCTGCCACTGGTCGAACATGCTGAAGGACGGCTCACTGATCATGTCCAGCAGTTCCTGGGGCGTGTCGCGCATCTGGAGGATCTTGGCGTAGTTGCCGTGGTCGGGCACGCCGTCGCAGCACTCGGAGGTGCTGAGGATGGCGCCTCCCTGCTTGACGATGAGGGCCGCCGCGCTCATGCCCTTCACGGTCTGGTAGAGGTTCTGGTCCAGGGGATAGCCCGAGTTGGTGGTGATCACGATGTCGAAGGGCCGGTCCACGGCGTACATCGCGCTCTCCTTGACGAACTCGCAGCCGATCCGGTGGGCCTGGATGACGTCCCCGGCAAACACATTGGTGATGTCCTTCTCGCCATTCAGGGTGACGTTCAGCATGAAGTCGGGCTTGGCCATCAGGCAGTTCTGGGTGGCCGAGTCCTGCAGGATGTTCCCTTCGAGGAGCCCCCAGGTGCTGTTCGGATGGCCGATCATCTCGGCATTGTGGAAATCCAGGATGGTCTTGATGCCTGCGATGCCGGGCTGGATGCCCTTGGGTCCCCCGGAAAAGCCCGCGAAGAAATGCGGCTCGATGAAGCCGGTCACGATCTTGAAGTCCGAATCCACGTAGGTCTTGTTGAAGTACACCTCGGAGCCGTAGGTGTTGCGGCCCACGTGGACCAGCTTGGCGTCGTCGAAGGCGTCATGGTTCTCGATGGTGATGGTGTCCACGACCTCCTGCCCCAGCATCTGGATCAGCTCCTCCCGGGTGTTGGCGCGATGGCTGCCGAGGCCGTTGATGATCACGAAATTCTGCTTTGGGACATGTGCCAGTTCCTGCAGCAGCCAGGGCACCAGCTTGTGGTTCGGCGTCGGCCGCGTGATGTCCGAGATGACGATGGACACCCGGTCCGAGGCCTGGACCATGGCCTTCAGGGGAGGCGTGCCGATGGGGCTCCGCAGGGCGGCCTGGACCGCGCCGAATTCATCATCGAGCCCCGCCAGGTGCCGGGGTTCGATGACCTGGGCCCCATCGGGCACGGACACCTTCAACCCCGTCTTGCCGTAGGCCAGCTGGACCGTTTTCATGGGGGTTCTCTCCTACTGAATGACCGCACGAGAACAAGACCTGCGTTCCTGGAGCAGGGACCAGGCCAGCTCTGGATCCAGGGTCTCGGCGAGCAGGTCCTCGGTGGCGCAGGCCACCCGGTCCACCAGCTCGCCGCAACGGTACCGGATGCCATATCGCGCCAGGATCGGGATGGCCCGTCGGCTGAGGATCAAGGTGTGAAGTTCGGGGACGCCCAGCCGGGCCACCAGGAAGGCCGCGGCCCGCCCGGTGATGCGGTCGACCAGGCGGGTCCGGGCGGGATCCCGGCCGCTCTGGGCGAAGAATGCCTCCAGGTCGAACAGGGGATGCAGCCAGCGCTTGTCGCTGGAGAAGAGCACCTCCTCCCCTTCGAAAAGGCGGAGTGTCAGGGGCGGCGGCAGCCCCGGGCCCGGGTCCGGGGGCCGGTCATCTGTCACGGGCGGGGCGCTCAGAAGGAGGAAGGTGGCGTCCCAGGAACCAGAGCAGGGCAAAGCCTCCCAGGACCTGGAGCAGGAGACCGGGCAGGCGCAGCTCGAGGGCGGCGAGGGCGGGCCCTGGGCCGGCAAAAAGCCACAGGGGCGTGAGGATCAAGGCCTGATGCAGCAGCACCACCAGGGTCAGGATGCGGAGGCTCGGTTTACGGCCTCCGGCGGCAAAGGTGGCGGCGAGGAGGCCCAGCAGGGCGGACTGCACCAGGATCGACGGCAGGGCCGGGAGGGGGGGCATGCCCGACAGGAGATGGTTGGCCAAGGGGGAGAGGAGGCCCGTGAGGAGTCCCGCCGCGACCCCGAAGCGCCACCCGGCGATGAGGGTGAAGAAAAAAATCGGCAGGAGCATCCGGCCCCCGTCCGGGATGCGGTGGACGGCATAGGGCAGAAGGAGGTTGCCCAGCACCATGGCGGAGGTGACGAGGTACAACCGCAGGTCCCCCAGTCCGAGAGGCAGCCGAAGGGCCACTGGGTTCGCGCCGGACTGGCTCATGGGAGCTCCCGCAAAGGAAGACACTGAAACGGATCGATCCTACCATCCGCCCGCGATGGAAACGCCCGAAGCCAACCCAGGTTCTCCCCGGTCCTTCCGGAGTACCCCATCACCGCCCCTGAGCCCGTTCCTACTTCCTGGGTTTTTCCTGCATTTTGGTGTGCTTGAAGCACCCCACCAGGAGGTTGGGTCCCTGCTCTGGGACGCTGGCCTCCAGGGTTTCCGCACCCTGGTAGAACTGGTGGTTCATGTAGTAGAAAGGTGGTGTCCCGAGCTCCGGGAAATGGCGCAGCACCGCGAAAACCAAGTGGACCAGGGCGTCAACGGTCTGGAATTGCACCGTGGAAGTCTTGTCCAGCAGCAGGTTGTCTTCGTAGCGGTTTAAGGGACGGGAATAGTAGATAATTTTATTATTGAAGGATATGTGGGATCCATCTGTGGATATGGTGCAGACTTTCCCTTTATCGATGACGTCGAATTTATAGACCGTGCCATTTTTAAAGGCCGTCATCAAACTCTGGAACTTGGGGTGGTCGAGGTAGGAAGACCCGTAATTGACCTTTTTGACGGCGGGCCTGACCTCCCCGGGCGTGGGGCCGTACATCATGTGGTTGTAGCGCAGGGCTTCGAGACGTTCCGCCGGCGTCTGCCGCTTGGGCTTCTCCTTCTTGGGCGCTTTCCCGGGCGTTGCAGTCATAGGGTTCCTTGTCACTCGAAGCTGCCAGTGTTGATTATTGCACAAGAACGGCCATGGGTTTCCGCCCAGAGCTCGGCCGTCCCGCCAAGCTCCGGCCGGCGGGTGGTCCGGGGTATACAAATGGGATCTCGGCGCATATACATGAGGTCGACCTGCAACTCGCAGGATGTCGTCCATGGAGACCTGAACATGAGAAAACTCGCCATTCCATTTGCCGCCATGCTCATGGTGGCCGCCGCCCCGGCCCGGGCCCAGGTGGGCATCCGGATTGAACTCGGCCTGCCAGTCGCCCCTCCACTCGTCGTGGTCCAGCCTGGCATCCAGGTGGTGGAGGGTTTCCGGGAAGAAGTCTTCTTCCACCGGGGCTGGTACTGGTGCCGGAGGCCGGACGGCTGGTACCGGTCCCGATCACCCCAGGCCCGTTTCGAGTGGATCGAGGGGCGCCGGGTGCCGGGCGCGCTGGTGAGCATGCCGGCCGGCCGATACCGCAACTGGCACCACGAGGAGCGCCGGATGGAACGCCACGAGGAGCGCCGGGACGACCGCCGGGACGACCGCCGGCATGAGGACCGGGGCAGGCACGAGGGAGAGCGCGATCACCGCTGAGCCTCGCCGCGACCTGGTGAGGCCCCAACCAGGCCACAGCCGGTAAACCCGGCTGTGGCCTTTGACTTGCGTGGCACCTGGACGGGTCAGAGGGCCGTGACAGTGCCGTCGGAGCCCACGACCCGCAGGATTCGGTTGGCCGTGTCGGCCACCACGAAATGGCCCGCGAGGTAGCCCGAGTTCACGCGGGTGATCCCGCAGGGGAGATCGAACTGGGCCGTGACCCCGGACCCGTCGACGTTGCCTGCCAGCCCCGAACCCGCCGGCGAAGTGACGGTGCCGTCCGAGGTGATCCGCCGGATCGTGTGGTTGTATGTGTCTGTAACCCAAACGCTCAGGTCGATATCCAGGGCGATACCCACCGGCTGGTGGAAGAGCGCGGAGGTGCCGGTGCCATCGCTGTAGCCCACCGTTCCGGCCAGCCCCGCCAGGGTACTGACCTGGGCGGTTGGGCTGATCATGCGGATGCAGGAATTCCCGTAGTCCGCGATGTACAGGGTCCCGTCGGGCCCCAGGGCCAGGCCATTGGGCTGATCGAACTGGGCGCTGCCGGTGCTGCCGTTCCCCTGGCCCGAGACTCCGGGGGTGCCCGCATAGGTGGAGACCGTGCCGTCCGCGGCCATGAACCGGATCGTGTGGTTCCGGGAATCCGAAATGTACAGACCGCCCCTGGCATCGGCGACAAGGCCGGAGGGTCCGTTGAAACGGGCCAGGGTGCCCACACCATTGGCGGTGCCGGGCTGGCCCGGGGCCCCCGCCAGGGTGGTCACGGTGCCATCCATGGCCACACGCCGGAGGGTGTGGTTCCCGGTATCGGCGACCAGCAGGTTCCCGTTCGGATCGAAGGCCAGGCCGCCCGGATTCCGGAACTGGGCACCGCTGCCCTGCCCGTCCGCGGAGCCCGCGACCCCCCGGCTTCCCGCCAGCAGGGTCATCTGTTTCGAGGGGCTCACCTGCCAGATGACCTGGTCATCCCGGTCCGATATGAACAGGTTGCCGGCGGCGTCCGACACGACGCTGACCGGCGCCTTGAATTCCGGCGTCGGGACCACGGTCAGGGCCGCGGCATAGCTGGTGACCGAACCATAATCGTTGGTCACGGTCACGGAGTAGCGCCCCGAATCGGCGGGCTGGGGATCGTAGAGGGTGAAGGTCCCGCCCTGGACCTGGGAGCCGAAGATCTGAACCCCATCCTTGGCCCACTGGTAGGCGATGACGGGAGCGCCTTCGACGTTGATGGTGAGGCTGACCTGACGGCCCGTGACCGTGGTGGTGTCCAGGGGCTGGAGGGTGATGCTGGGGGGCTGACCCACGGCATTCGGGTTGGAATGACCGTGGCAACCGAGGCCAAGGGCCAGCAGGAGGATGGGCAGAAGCCAGGAGAGAGACCTCCGCAGCATCCGCGCGGGCTGACCCGGCGAGGCGCCCAGGGGCCGCATCGGGTCGAGCCTTCCCCCAGGGCTGGGGCACTCCAGAGACATTGAACCTCCAAGCAAACAGGCACCCCGAGGGGCAAAACTCTAGTCTAGCGGTGAAGAGGGCATTCTCCGAATGGGAGGTTCCCCTGTTGGGTGGAGGCTGGCCCTGGAAGGTTCCGCGATCAGGAGACTAGAGACTCTCTGCGCCCCTGCCCGGTTCCGGATTCTTCATGAACTCGAAGGTCGGAAGGCTGACGCCCTGGGCTTGGCGCGGGGTCAGCTGGCTGAGCGGCCGGGGGGCCGGGCCGGCCAGTTCCGCGGGGCCATCGAAGAAGAGGGTCCCCACCCAGTAAGTCTGCTGGGTATCGGGGGCGAGGTGCAGTTCCCGCAGCTGGCGCTCGTCCACGGGGCCGGGCGCGTCGGTCATCAGGCAGCGGGCCTGGGCGGTCTTGGGGAAGGCGATGACCTCGCGGATGTTGTCCACGCCCGCCAGCAGCATCACCAGGCGGTCCAGGCCCAGGGCCAGGCCGCCGTGGGGCGGGGCGCCGAAGGCCAAGGCATCGAGCAGGAAGCCGAACTTGGCCCGGGCCTCGGCCTCCCCGATGCCGATGATCCTGAACATGCGGCTTTGGGTTTCCGCGTCGTGGATGCGGATGCTGCCGCCCCCCACCTCGAAGCCGTTGAGAACGAGATCGTAGGCCACGGCGCGGCACTTTCCCGGGTCCGTTTCCAGCAGGTCAAGGTCCTCAGGGTGCGGACTGGTGAAGGGGTGGTGGCAGGCCACGAAGCGCTGCGCCTCCTCGCTCCACTCCAGCAGGGGGAAGTCCACCACCCACAAGAACGCGTAGGCGTTCTTGTCATGGAATAGATGGGCGAGTGCGGGATCCCTCTCGCTGGCGGCCAGATCCACCGCCAGCTTCACACGGAGGTCACCGAGGACCTTGGAGGTCTGGGCGTCGGTCCCCACGGCGAAGACGGCCAGCCCTTCTCCAGTCACGCCGAGGCGCTGCCTCAGGGCGGCTTCGTCGGCGGGCTCCAGGAACTTCTTGAAGCTGCTGGAGAGGCCGTCCCTGCCCCACTTGGCGTAGGGCAGGCCCCCGGCGCCCATCTGCCGGGCCTGTTCCTGGTAGGCATCCAGGGCCTTCCGGCTGAGGGAGCCCGCGGCCTCCCCGGGAAAGAAGAGGGCCCGCACCCGCCGCTGGCCCTGGCTCTCGGCAGCGGCGCGGAAGAGGTTGAAGCCGCTGGCGGCAAACAGCGCCGTGACGTCCTGGATCTTCAGGGCGCAGCGGAGGTCCGGTTTGTCCGAGCCGTACCACTCCATGGCGTCCCGGTAGGGCAGCCTTGGGAAGGGCGCAGTGACGTCCTTGCCCACGACCTGGGCCAGCTTGACCATGAGCGGCTCGATGACGCCCTGGACGTCCTCCTGGCGGACGAAGCTCATCTCGATGTCGATCTGGGTGAACTCGGGCTGCCGGTCGGCGCGCAGGTCCTCGTCGCGGAAGCAGCGGCAGATCTGGATATAGCGCTCGAAACCGGCGACTTGCAGCAGCTGCTTGAAGAGCTGCGGGCTCTGGGGCAGGGCGAAGAACTCCCCCGCGTGGACGCGGCTGGGCACCAGGTAGTCCCGGGCCCCCTCGGGGGTGGACTTGGTGAGGATCGGCGTCTCGACCTCGATGAAATCCAGCTCCCGGAAATGGTTCCGGGTGAGGTTCGCCACCTCGCTGCGGAGCAGCATGTTCCGCTGCAACTGCTCGCGGCGCAGGTCCAGGAAACGGTAGGTGAGACGCAGGTCCTCGCCGACCCCCTCGTCCTCCAGGGGGAAGGGCAGGGGCGCGGCAGTGTTGAGGATGCGCAGGCCCGTCAGGCGGATCTCGACGTCCCCCGTGGCCAGGTTGGGATTCTTGCTCTCCCGCTCGGCCACCACCCCTTCGGCGGCCAGCACGAATTCGCTCCGCACGGCCTTCAGCTTGGTCAGCAGCTCGGGGTCGGCGGTCTCCTCGTTGGCCACCAGCTGCACCAGACCCCAGCGGTCCCGGAGGTCCAGGAAGACCAGGGAGCCGAGGTTGCGTACCCGCCGGCACCAGCCAAGGAGCCGCACGGTCTGGCCCGCGTGGTCGAGTCGCAGGTCGCCGTTGCGGTGGGTGCGTTGGAAGTCGCCGAGCCGATCGAGTTTCATAGCCCTACAGGATCGCACCTGCGGGGACCTCGCTCAAGCCGGGACTGCCGGTCGCCTCCACCCCGCCCGGATCCGGACCCACCAGAGGTGCACCCGGTCCATGTAGAGGTAGATGACGGGCGTGGTGTACAGGGTCATGAGCTGGCTGAACAACAGCCCCCCCACGATGGCCACGCCCAGGGGGCGGCGCATTTCCGAGCCCGTGCCCAGGCCGATGGCCAGGGGCAGGCCGCCCAGCATGGCTGCCATGGTGGTCATGGTGATGGGCCGGAACCGCAGCAGGGCCGCCTGGAAGATTGAGGCCTCGGGGGTCTTGCCCTCCCGGCGCTCCACCTCGATGGCGAAGTCGATCATGAGGATGGCGTTTTTCTTCACGATGCCGATGAGGAGGATGATCCCGATGAAGGCGATGACGCTCAGGTCCATGTGGAAGAAGTAGAGGGCGAGCAGGGCCCCCACTCCGGCGCTGGGCAGGGTGGACAGGATGGTGAGTGGGTGGATCAGGCTCTCGTAGAGGACGCCGAGCACGATGTAGACCGCCAGCAGGGCTGCCACTAGGAGAAGCGGCATGTTGGACAGGGAGGCCTGGAAGGCCTGGGCCGTGCCCATGAAGCTGCCCTGGATGGTGCCCGGCAGCAGGATCTCCCGTTCGGCCTTGTCGATGGCATCGACGGCCTCGCTGAGGGCCACGCCCACCGGCAGGTTGAAGGACAGCGTCACCGAGGGCTGCTGGCCCTGGTGGTTCACGGCCAGGGCGGTGTTCCGGCGCTCGAAGTGGGCCAGGGCGCTGAGGGGTACTAGGGCGCCATTGGTGGAGCGGACATAGATGGATTTCAGCCCTTCGGGGGTCTGCCAGAATCCGGGTGCCGCCTCCAGCACCACGTGGTACTGGTTCAGCTGGGTGTAGGTCGTAGAGGCGAAACTCTGGCCGAAGGCGTCGTACAGGGTCGCGTCGATGGCCTGGGGGCTCACTCCGAGGCGGGCCGCCGTGGGCCGGTCGATGACCACGTTGGCCTCCAGTCCCAGGTTCTGCAGGTCCGAGTTCACGTCCGCCAGCTGGCGGAGGGTGCGGAGCTTCTGGAGGACCCTGGGCGCCCAGTCGAACAGGTCACGGGCGTCGTCGCCCCGGAGGGTGTACTGGTACTGGGAGCTGCTGGGCCGGCCACCGACGCGGACGTCCTGGACGGGCTGCATGTAGAGGGAGGCCCCGGGGATGTGGGACGTCTTCGCCCGCAGCCGGGCGATGATCTGGTCGGGTGTCTCATGGTTCTTGCGCTGCTCCACGGGCTTCATGGAGCAGAACATCCGGCCCGTGTTGCCAGAGCCCACGAAGCCGGTGACATTCTCCAGGCTTGGGTCGCTCTGGACGATGGCCATGTACTCCCGGAGAATTCTCTCCATCCCCTGGAAGGAGATGTCCTGGGAGGCCACGATGGAGCCGGTGATCCGCCCCGTGTCCTGCTGGGGGAAGAAGCCCTTTGGAATGAAGATGTACAAGGCCACCGTGGCCGCCACAGTGGCGAAGAAGACCATGAGCGTGGCGAAGGGATGGCGCAGGACCCGAGTCAGGGAAGTCTCATAGAGGCCCATGATCCACTGGAAGGCCCGCTCGCTGGCCTGGAAGGCACGGCCGTGCTTCTCTTCGGAGTGGGGACGGAGTAGGCGGGAGCACATCATGGGCGTGGTAGTGAGGGAGACCACCATGGACATGAGGATGGCCACCGAGAGGGTGACCGCGAACTCCCGGAACAGCCGGCCCACGATGCCGCCCATGAGCAGGATGGGGATGAAGACGGCGATGAGGGAGATGCTGATGGACACGACCGTGAAGCCGATCTCCTTGGCGCCATGGAGGGCCGCCGCCATGGGTTGCATGCCCTCTTCCAGGTGGCGGGTGATGTTCTCCACCACCACAATGGCATCGTCCACCACGAAGCCTGTGGCCACCGTGAGGGCCATCAGGGAGAGGTTGTCGATGGTGTAGCCAAGGAGGTACATCGCCCCGAAGGTTCCGATGAGGGAGATGGGCACGGCCACGCTGGGGATCAGTGTGGACCATGGGCTGCGCAGGAACAGGAACACCACGAGGATGACCAGGAGCACCGAAATGCCCAGGGAGATCTGTACATCGTGTACCGAGGCCCGGATGGTCCGGGTGGTGTCGATGAGGACGGCCAGGGAGACCGTCGGAGGCAGCGAGGTTTCCAGTTGCGGGAGCAGGGCCCGAACCTGGTCCACGGTCTCGATGATGTTGGCGCCCGGCTGCTTGAACACCGGGATGAGGATGGCCGGCACGCCGTTGGAGATGCCCAGGTTGCGGACATTCTCCACCGAGTCCTTCACGTCGGCCACATCCGAGAGCCGCAGGGCCGTGCCGCGGTCGAAGGCCAGGACGAGGGGGCGGTATTCCGCGGCCGAGTGCAGTTGGTCCGTCGCGCTGAGCGACCAGGTTTTCTGGCTGTTGTCGAGGTTGCCCTTGGCCCGGTTGATATTGGCACTGGCGAGGGTGGCGCGCACGTCCTCAAGGCTCAGCCCGTGGCTGTTGAGGATGGCGGGGTTCACGTCCACCCGCACCGCCGGCAGGGCACCGCCCCACACGAAGATCTGCCCCACGCCCGGGACCTGGGACAGCTTCTGGCCCATGACCGACGAGGCAATGTCGTACATCTTCTCCCGGGGCACGATCTTGGAGGTCATGGAGAGGATGAGGATCGGCGCGTCCGCCGGATTCACCTTGCGGTACGAGGGGTTGTTCGGGAGGTTGGAGGGCAGGTTGCCCCGGGCGGCGTTGATGGCCGCCTGGACGTCCCGGGCGGCGGCATCGATATTCCGGCTGAGGTCGAACTGCAGGGTGATGCTGGTGGAGCCCAGCGTACTGGAGGAGGTCATCTCGGTCACGCCCGCGATGCGGCCGAACTGCCGCTCCAGAGGGGTGGCCACCGAGGAGGCCATGGTGTCCGGACTGGCGCCGGGCAGGGAGGAAGAGACCTGGATGGTGGGGAATTCCACCTGGGGCAGCGGCGCCACCGGGAGGAACTGATAGGCCAGGCCTCCCGCCAGAGCCAGCGCCACCGTCAGCAGGGTGGTGGCCACCGGGCGTCGGATGAAGGGTGCGGAGAGGCTCATGCGGCACTTCGTGTGTAGCGCCCTGCGGGCTTCGCCTGAGGCCCAGCGGCCCTTCGCTCCAGTTGCGGGCTCACGGCCCGGAGCTGGAGCGGCCGTACCGCCTGAACTGAGGCGCTGCTGGCAGGGAAAGGGCCGAGAAGGGGGATCATGGTTCCTGCGCCGCAGGTGCAGCCACTCGCCCGGCGCGCCAGCGACGTGCGCGTTGGGCGAGGCGGTCGAAGGCGAGGTAGATCACCGGGGTCGTGTAGAGCGTGAGCACCTGGCTGAAGATCAGGCCGCCCACGATGGTGATGCCCAGGGGGCGGCGCAGCTCCGAGCCGATGCCCATCCCAAGGGCCAGGGGCACGCCGCCGAAGAGAGCCGCCATGGTGGTCATCATGATGGGCCGGAACCGGAGGAGGCAGGCCTGGTAGATGGCCTGTTCCGGGCTCATGTGCTCCTGGCGCTCCGCCTCCAGGGCGAAGTCGACCATCATGATGCCGTTCTTCTTCACGATGCCGATGAGGAGGATGATGCCGATGAGCGCGATGACGTTGAAGTCCGAGCCGCACAGCAGGAGTGCTAGGATGGCGCCCACTCCGGCCGAGGGGAGGGTGGACAGGATGGTCAGGGGGTGGATGTAGCTCTCGTAGAGCACGCCCAGGAGGATATAGACGGTCACGAGTGCGGCGAGGATCAGGATGGGCGCATTGGTGAGCGAGGCCTGGAATGCTTGGACGGTACCGATGAAGCCGGTGTGGATGCTGGCCGGCATCTGCATTTCCGCCTCGGCCTGCTGGATGCCCTTCACCGCCTCGCCCAGGGAGACCCCCGGGGCCAGGTTGAAGGAGAGGGTGGCGGCGGGGAACTGGCCCTGGTGGTTGATGGCCAGGGGGGCGCTGTCCGTCACCACGCGGGCAAAGGAACCCAGGGGAATCGGCTTGCCCGTCGGAGACTTGAGGAAGACCTGCTGCAGGTCCATGGGAGAGTGGCGGAAGGGGGACTGGTCCTCCAGGACCACGTGGTATTGGTTCAGCTGGGTGAAGATGGTGGATACCTGCCGCTGCCCGAAGGCGTTGTAGAGGGCGTCGTCGATCTGCTGGGGCGTGATGCCCAGGCGGGCGGCGCTGCTCCGATCGATGATGATGCGTGCTTGCAGCCCGTGGTTCTGCTGGTCGCTGGCCACGTCCCGGAGTTCCGGGGACGCCTTCAGGCGGGCCTCCAGCCGGGGTACCCAGGTGTTCAATTCCACCTGATCGACGGCCTCCAGGCTGTATTGGTACTGGGTGCGGCTGACCCGGTCCTCCACCGTGAGGTCCTGCACGGGCTGCATGTAGAGCTGGATGCCGTTGACCTGCTCCAGTTCCGGCTGGAGGCGCCGGATGACGGCGGAGGCTCGGATCCCCCGCTCGGCCAGGGGCTTGAGGTTGATCTGGATCCGCCCGCTGTTCAGGGTGGTGTTGGTCCCGTCCACGCCGATGAATGAGGTCAGGCTCTCCACCGCCGGGTCCCTGAGGATCACCGTGGCCAGGGCCTGCTGGCGCGTGGACATGGCCTGGAAGGAGGTGTCCTGGGGGGCCTCGGACACACCTAGGATCACGCCTGTGTCCTGGACCGGGAAGAAGCCCTTGGGCACGAAGACATAGAGCAGCACGGTGGCCACCATGGTGCCCAGGACCACCATGAGCGTGGCCTTCTGCCGCTGGAGCACCCACTGGAGGGTGCGGTCGTAGAAGGCCAGAGTGCGGTCGAAGAGCCGCTCGGAGGCCTTGATGAACCGGCTTGTCTTGACCTCGTGTCCCGGCACGTGGGGCTTCAGGAGGTAGGCGCACATCATGGGCGTGAGGGTGAGGGAGATCACTGCCGAAACCAGGATGGTCACCGCCAGGGTGACCGCGAACTCCCGGAAGAGCCGGCCCACGATGTCGCCCATGAAGAGCAGAGGGATGAGCACGGCGATCAGGGAGACCGTCAGGGAGAGGATGGTGAACCCGATCTGCTCAGAGCCCTTCAGCGCCGCGGCGAGGGGCGCCTCGCCCTGTTCGATGTAGCGCATGATGTTCTCGATCATGACGATCGCGTCATCCACCACGAACCCCGTGGAGATGGTGAGCGCCATGAGCGACAGGTTGTTCAGGCTGTAGCCCAGCAGGTACATCACGGCGAAGGTGCCCACCAGGGACAGCGGCACAGCCACGCTCGGGATGATGGTGGCCGCCAGGGTCCGCAGGAACAGGAAGATCACCATCACGACCAGGGCGACG
>CAIMBM010000152.1 GCA_903839205.1 uncultured Holophagaceae bacterium
CGCACGGAGCCGTTGACGTTGCAGCTGGTGTCGGTGACTTTGAACACCTCGGGGCACTCGGCCTCGCAGGCATTGCATACGATGCAGCCTTCTTCGATCCAGACTTTGGTGATGGCCATGGTCGTCTCCTCGAGATTCAATTGGGGCCCGGCATGGGCGTACTCAACCAAATTAGCATCGGCGCCTCCTGAGACCAAGCATCGCCTCGCCTCCTGAGCCATGGGAGACTGGACTTGTGACGGAGGTCCGCTTAGAGCTCCTAACAAAACCCGACAAGGCCGCGATCAATCCAGGCGGGATGCACCGCAAGGAAGGGCCCGCATGGCAACGTGGTTCGTTGTTCAAGGGACCTGACGCCGCGGAGCGCCTGCCTGGCTTCATCCCTCCGGGTGAGGGGCGGCGGGCGTCGCGATCCAGCGTCACGCTCGTCGCGCGTAGTACCTGCTACGCTTCGACTCGCGATCCTCGCCTCGCTCGCCCGACACCCCTCGCGCGGCACCGTGGGGTTTTGTTATGACCTCTTAGCACCCCGACCGAAAAATTCTTGTGAGGACACCATGGCCCACCAATGGACGCGCATCGTCATGAAGGGCCGGGCCCAGGTGATCCCTCCGATCTGTCCGATCTGCCTCGGCCCCGCCGACCAGAAGCTCCGCTACGGTTACAAGGGCCTGGAAGGTTGGGTCACGCGGACCACGTATTACCAGACGTTCACCTATTGCGCGGACTGCCAGCCCCAGGTGGCCTCGGCCACGAGGCTGCGCCGTTGGGGCTACTTCGGCGTGGTGGTGGGCGGCATCGCCCTCATCCCGCTCCTGCTCGCCCTCTCTTCACTCGTGAAGGACCCGGCCACCGGCAAGGTCTCCGACCTCGCGCTCAATGTGGGCATGGCCGTGGCCGGCCTGTTGAGTGCGGGCATGGCGGTCCTGGTCTACTGGGTGGCCCGGACCCTCAAGCGCCGAAGCCATCCCCTGCGGCCCGGGCAGCTCGTCTGGGGCCCCGGGGCCTTCTACACCGGGAGCGCCCGCATGGGCCTCAGCAGCAACACCTCTGTCTACAAGGCCGTGCGCCCCGAGTGGATCGCCGCCCTGGCCCGGGCCAATCCTGAGCAAGTCGATGATGCCGCCTACCAGGCCTTGACGGGCTCCGCGCGTCCCGCAGTCCCGCCCGACTCCCGACCCTTCGGACCCGGCTGATGAGGCTCCGCCTCGGGGACCTTCCCGCGGACCGGGTGGATCTGCTGAAGCGGGTTGCTCGGGAGCAGGGACTCGGGGAAGGGACCCTGTTCCTGGTCCAATCCCACCGCTGGCTGATGGTCATGGGCCTGCTCTGCCTGGGAGCCGGCCTCGCCTCCGCCTGGATCCTGGTCCGCGGCGTATCGGACTGGCCCCGCCCCGCGGATGCCGCGCTGCCCTGGATCGGGCTGCTGGGCCTGGTCTACGGTCCCCTTGCGCTCAAGGAATTCGCCCAGATCCTCGGTGCTGAGCTCAAGCCCTTCCTTCTGCTCACCCCCTTCAACCTGATCCGCTGCCGGGGCAGCCACCGCCCTCTGGAGCTGTACCGCCTGGCAGAGGCGCGCGCCTTTGACCGGGTGGAGGAATACCATGGCGTGAAATGGGCGGGCCAGGCCTATGCCTTCACCTTCGAAGGAGGCGCCCCCATCAAGTTCGTCCTCCGCAAGGCGAAGGACATCGAGGTCGCGGAGCGCACCCTGGCCCTGGCCCGGGCGGCAGGGCGGGGCGAGCCGCTGCCGGACCTCCCGGTCCGTCGGGCGGGCCACCTGGGCCCCGGCTATTCCCTTCCGGAACCGAAGCCGAGTGGTCTCGAGAAGTTTTTCGACCCTGCTTCTGAAACCTGGCTGCTCGTCCTGGGCTTCCTCTGCCTGGCCTTCATCCCCTATGCCCTCTTCCGGTGAGACCTTGACTGACCTGTCCCCGTTCCCCCAGGACCTGGCCCAGTTGCCCGATGGGGAGCGCATTCAGGAGGCCTTCGGGTGGGCCCCCGCCGCCTGGGGGCTGGTCCTCTTCACCTTCAGCCTCCTCCTGGCCTTCCAACCCGCGAGACTGGGCACGGGCGAACGGATCGGCCTGGGCTCCGCCCTTCTCGGCAGCCTCGTGCTCTGGTCCTACGAGGTCCTGCGCCGCCGCCAGCCGAAGGTTCTTGTGCGCCGAGGTCCCACCCTGGCGCTGTACCTGCGTGGCAAGCTGGCCCGTGAAGTGGGAGTCGCAGCCAGCGGCATCTACCTCCGGCATCCGTCCCGGACCTGGGGACCCATCCTCATGACCACCCTGGGCACGCTGGCGGCCGGGTCCTTCCTGCTGCCGGGAGGGCCCGCCACGACCTGGGGAGACCGGATTACGGCGGCCCTGGCCGCCCTCAGCTTCGCCACCCTCTGCACCACGCTCGTGCGCACCCGCCTGTTCTGCGAAGAGGCGCTGATTCCCCGGGATGGCGGCGGGCTCCAGCATCTGCTGGTGCGCAAGCGGGACCTGCCGAGGATCTTCCGCCCCACCTCCTGAGGCCAGGACTGGTCTTCGGAACATCCTCTTGGGCTCGGGCGCCCCCCTCAGTCCACCGCCACGGGGAACCCCTGGGTGGATTCTGAGGCGGCGGCGACGGGGGTCTGCCGTCCGCCGGTGAGCTCGTCCACGCGACGGCGCACGTAGGTCTCCAGCGAGGTGGTGGTGATGCGCCCGGTGTGCTGGGGATCCGCCGCGCCCGCCAGGCCTTCGCGGAGGGCCTTGGTGAAGGCGCCGTTGTTCCAGACCGGGCTTTCCAGGCTGGTCTGGGCCCCGGTGCTGGAGCTGAACACGACGGTGCCTGGCCCCGACTGGATGAGCTCATTGATGAAGCGGATGCGCTTCATCGAGTCGTCGAGGCTGCGCATGCGGCCCTCGCCCAGGACATTGCCGCTGTGGCAGGTGTCCATGAGCATCAGGGTGCGGCCCTGGGTGGCGTCCAGGCGCGCCTTGATCGCCCGGCCATCGACCCCCCAGCTGCCCTGGCTGAAATCGTAGGGCACCAGGAAGTAGCTGGATTTCTCGGCATTGGTGCCCCCGTGCGACGAAAAGAAATAGAGGGTCACGGTGGCCGGCCCCGAGGAGGCCGCCAGGTCGTCCATGGCCTCGAGGATCTGCTTCTCCGTGGCCTGATCATCGAGCAGCAGCTTCACCTCCACCTTGTCGAAGAGCCTCCCTGCCTGGTGCTGGAACTCCCGGGCGATGTCGGCGGCATCCTTGGCGGGAAACTGGAGGTTGTACTTCGGACTTGCGTACTGGGTGACGCCCACGGCCAGCACCCGCAGGGTGGGGGGCTGAGGTTCGGGCGTGGGAACCGGTGTCGGCGCGACTGGGACGGGGGTGGTCGTGGTCTCCTGAGGCGGGACGACGGTCACCTGCCGCTCGGCCAGCTCCGAGAGCTGTCCGTCCTCCAGTTCAGCCTGGATGCCCACGGTCGCGGACCGGGGCGGCAGGTTCACGGGAACCGGGTAGGTGCGGTCCAGGCCCTCGAAGGTCTCCTTGGCCTGCTGCGGGCGGATGCCCCGGCTCGGCGGTACCCTCGCCCCGTCCAGGAACACGCGGAAACCCTTCACCGGCCTGGCGGCGCCATAGGTCCGCAAGGAGACCTGGAACGTGGCAGCCCGAGCCGGGACGGCTTCCCCTTCGGCGGGGGAAAGGATCCGGAGCACGGGTGGCAGTTCGTCCATGCGGGGGATCACCGTCACCTGAGCCTCGGTGCCGCCCTGCCCAGCCTGGAGCTTCTGCAGGGCCGCGGTCTCATCCAGGGTGCCCATCAACAGCGCCATCAGCTCCGGCTTCCAGAACCGCTCGCGGAAGTGGGACAGGGGGAAGTAGTCGGCGGTCTGATTGGTGCGGTTCACCTGCCAGCCCACCAGGCTTTCGCCGCCGAGGCTGGTGCAGAAGCATCCCGAGGGCGTCCACAACACCCACCGCTGGTCCGCCGCCACGAAGAGACTCAGGAGCTCCCGACCATCCGAGGTGCGGTACCACCGGAAGGTGCCATCGGCCAGCAAGGCCACGGCCACCCGGCCATCTTCGCGCTGCGCCAGGCCCCAGACGGCGGCCGGTGCGTGCACCTTCCAGCGCTCGGCGCCCTGGGCCGAGTAGGCCCGCAGGTACCAGTCCGTGCCCAGGAGGAAGGTCGCGCCGTCGGGGGCAACGGAGAGGCTGCGGGTGGTTTCCGCCGGTTCCAGGGCCAGTGGGTGGCCGTTCAGGACCGGATGTTCGCCGTCCTTCCAGCCCTCCACACGGAGGCCCGGCGCCTCCAGGCGGGGAGCCACCATCGCCTGGGCCTGGCTCAGGCCCAGTTCCGCCATGGAGAAGGCCAGTCCCTGGGCCCCCGACAGACGCCCGGCCAGGGGCACCACCTGGGCCTGGGCATCGAGGCAGTAGGCCTCCCGGGCCACCCGCAGATCTCCCTGGGGGCCAGCCTGGATGAAGCGAGGCCGACCCAGGGCGTCCATCACGCCCCAGGCCGGATCCTGGGCGGCGTAGGCCACCTCGCCATTGCCTAGGGGGACCAGATCGGACACGGTGGCCCTGGAGATGGGCGTCTCCGTGGCCGTACCTCGCCCCCCCTGGGCCCAGCGGCGCAGCACGTTGCGCGAGGCGCCGAAGTCCTCGCCGCCGGCGGCCAGCAGCGTCTGGGCATCGGCGCTCCAGGCCACCAGGCCCAGCTTCGGCGTCCCCGGATCGGGCACGAACAGGACGCTCAGGTCCGCTGCCGTCCGCACCTCCACCCTGGGGCTGTCCGCATAGGCCACGGCCACGTGGCTGCCATCGGGGCTGAAGGCGATGCCGAAGGGGCCCGGCATCGACCCCTTCACCCGCCGCAGCAGTCTGAAATCCGGGCCATAGAGCCGGATGAAGCCGTCATCGCCGGTGGCGGCGTAGCGGCCCTGGGCGTCGAAGGTCCCGCGATAGCTGGGCTGGGGGTAGTCCAGATCCTGGCCCAGCAGGGTCCCGTCGGACACCCGGAGCAGGCGCAGTCCCAGGTTGCCGCCCAGGTGGGCCGCCAGCCGCTGGCCGTCCGGGCTGAAGACCAGGAAGTTCACCACCTGCGGGCCCACCTGGAGGATGCGCAGGCAGCTGCCCGTGCGGGTGTCCACCAGCAGGATGCGATGACTGTCCTCCCGGCTGCCGCGGGTCCAGCCGCCCAGGGCCGCCACGCGGCCGTCGGGCGAGAGCGCGGCCGCGTAGAACATGCCGACCTTGCCGTCTTCCACAGCGGGACGGAGGGTGCGCAGGAGGCGCCCCGTGGGCACCTCCCACAGGCGGGCGGTCTTGTCCTCGGAGGCGGTCAGGGCCAGCTGGCCATCCCGGCTGAGGGACAGGGCCCGGATGGCCGCGATGTGCTGGCCTGTCTCCAGGCGCAGAACAGGCGCCAACTTCAGCGCGGAGGGAGCGGGCCCGGGTACCCGGGACTCGCGGCCGCCGTGGTCGGCCCCCCCCACGGCGACCGGGAGGGTCACCACCTGGACGGGCGTGGGTGGCACGTTCACGGTGACGTTCACCACCGACGGGGCCGGCGCGGCTGGGAGCGGGGCTTCGGCGTTTCGCACCACCTGATCGAAGGCAGGCCAGCGCATCTCCCGCAGCTGTTCCAGCAGCGTCTCGCGCCGGGCCTTCGCTTCGGCGCTGCCGCGACCGATCCAGTCGCTCATCCAGCCGATGAAGCTGGGCAGCTTTGCCGCCACGGCCATGACCAGCGGTACGATCTTCGCCTGCCCCTGGCCCTGGCAGTCCGCGCCGTCCAGGTAGCCGATGAGCTCATCCGTGGCCCGCTGGGACGCTTCCAGCCGGGCCCGGTACACCTTCTCCCGGCGCAGGTCGTCCTGGCCCACGTCCAGGATCAGCTGGTCCAGGAAACCGTTGCTGGATTCCCGGGCGATCCGGTACCGCCTCTGGGCCTCCCTCAGTTTGGGGCTGTCCGGCGGACACCGGCGGGCCGTCTGCCGCAGCGCCTCCTCCGCCGTCGTGCGCCGGCTCGCCAGGGTGGCCAGCAGTTCGTGCAGCGAGGGCTGCGCGGCCAGGGCCGCCACCGACATCGCCAGGACACAGAACATCGATCGAAGGGAGTGCATCATGGTTCACCCGTCGGACCCCATGCGGGGATGAGCTGGTCGGAACGGCAGTAGGTCAGTAAGTGCCTTCAGGGTAGTCGGGACCCTGGAGGATGTTTCCAGTAAACAGCAGGGTGGAGGCGCCATTGAACCCGCGCAACTGCCCACACGTCTGCCCACACGTCGAACAGAGCCCTCCCTTGGTGGTCACCGCAATTCCGCCAGGGCCTTCCTGGCGTTTTCATTCCCTTGGTCGGCGGCCTTCCGGAACCACTCGGCCGCCTGGACCAGGTCCTTGGGCACCCCCTTCCCGTACTGGTACATGAAGCCGAGGTTGCACTGGCCGTAGGGTTCACCCTGCTGTGCGGCCCTGCGGTACCACGTGACCGCCTCGGCATCGCTCTGGGCCACGCCCCGCCCGTTCTGGTACATCACGCCGAGCCAATTCTCGGCCCCGGGGTAGCCCTGATCGGCCGATTTCCTTAACCAGTTCACGGCCTCGGCATCGTTCCTGGCCATGCCCTTCCCGGCCTGGCACATCACGCCCAGGTTGTACTGGCCCTGGCTCAGCCCATGCTCGGCGGATCTCCGGTACCACGCGACGGCCTCGGCATCGCTCTGGGCCACGCCCCGCCCATTCTGGTACATCACCCCGAGCCAATTCTCTGCCTCGTGGTTGCCCTGATCTGCTGCCTTGCGGAACCAGGCGACGGCCTCGGTCTCGTTCTTGCCGACACCTTTCCCGGCCTGGTACATCACGCCCAGGTTGTACTGGGCCTGGCTCAATCCGTGCTCGGCGGACCTGCGGTACCACGCGACGGCCTCGGCATCGCTCTGGGCCACGCCCCGCCCGTTCTGGTACATCACGCCGAGCCAATTCTCTGCCCCGGCGTAGCCCTGCTCGGCCGATTTCCTCAGCCAGTTCACAGCCTCGGCATCGTTCCTGGCCACGCCCTTCCCGGCCTGGTACATCACGCCCAGGTTGTACTGGGCCTGGCTCAACCCGTGCTCGGCGGACCGGCGGTACCACGCGACGGCCTCGGCATCGTTCTGGGCCACGCCCCGTCCATTCTGGTACATCACGCCGAGCCAATTCTCTGCCTCCTGGCTGCCGCGCTCGGCGGCTTTGCGGAACCAGGAGAACGCGTTGGATTCGCTCTGAGCGACGCCTTTCCCGTTCAAGTAGGCATGGGCCACCTGCACTTGCGCGGCAGGGTTGCCCTGCTCCGCCGATTTCCGGTTCCACGCCAGGGCCTCCACATCGGATTGGGCCACGCCTTTCCCCTGCTGGTACATGTAGCCCAGCCCACTCTGGGCCCAGGGGTTCCCCTGTTCTGCCGCCCTGCGGAACCAGGTGGCGGCATCCCCATCACTCTGGGGCACCTCGCGCCCGGTCAGGCAGGCCACTCCCAGGAAGAACTGACCGAAGGGCCAGCCCTGCTCCGCAGACTTCCGGAACCACAGGACGGCTTCCGCTTCGTTTTTCTCGGCGCCCTCGCCCGTCCAGTAGACCCTCCCCAACACTGCCTGGGCCTCGGGGTCACCCTGCTCCGCCAGGGGCCGAAGGGAGGCCAGCGCCTTCCGGTAGAGGACCAGGGCCCTTCCCTGGTCCTGGGCGGTCCCCTTCCCTTTTTCGTAGGCCTCGCCGAGATCCAGCTGCCCCCACCAGAAGCCCTGTGCCGCCGCCTGGTCGTAGCATTCGAAGGCCTTGGCCTCATCCTTCTCCAGGCCGCAGCCCGGAAGGTTCCCCGCATAGGCATCCCCAAGGCCCACGAGCCCCCGGGCATTCCCCTGGTCGGCGGCCTTGCGCGCGTATTCCAGGGCCTTCACGGCATTGGCCGGCGTTCCCATCCCGTTCTGGTACATCCGGCCCAGGCGCGCCTGAGCTTCGGCATGGCCCTGGTCGGCAGCTTCGATGAAGTGGATCAGGGCTTCTTGGTGGTTCTTCGGAACACCCTGCCCGAACAGGCTCGCCAGGCCCAGCCGGTAGGCCTCTTCCCCCGCCTGTCCCTCCGAGGGCGCCACCGGGCCGGAGGTTGTGGATACCGAACTCGGAGCGGGCCTCCCCGCCCGGAAGTAGAACTCGCCCGTGAGGCTGGAGCTGTCCCAGGGCACTTGTGCATCGTGGCTGGCCTGCTTGACACCTACCCGCACTTTCTTGAAGACCTCCTCCACCTTGAGGCCCGGTTCTTTCAGGGCCCGCAGCAACTGCTGGGTGTAGAGACCGTTCCGGCCATCACCATCAGAAGCCGTGCTGCCGGGGGCCGTGGCGAAGGCCACGAAGGTTCCCGAGGGTGCCTCCATCTGCGCCAGGCCACCGCTGGTGCTCCGGAAGCTGCGGGCGAAGGGGTTGTTGCGGCAGGCGTCCAGGATGACGAGGTTGACCCGGTTCTTCGCCGAGTCCATCCGGGCGAGCACAGTGCTGGCATCCAGGGCCTCGGTGGCCACGTCCTCTTCGGTGGCGATGTCCGCACCCACGGGGATGAGGAAATTCACGCCCCTCACCTGCATGCCGTGACCGGCGTAGTAGAAGAGGCCCACGCCTCCGGCCGCGAGCCGCTGCCCGAAGCCCCTGACCGCCTCGAGCATCCGCTTCCGCCCGCCGTCCAGCACCAGATCCACCTGAAAACCCAGTTCCTTGAGGGCCGCCGCCATGGCCCGGGCATCGTTGGGCGGGTTCTTCAGCGGTGCATCCTTGTAGGCCCCGTTGCCAATGACCAGCGCCACCCGTTTTTCATTCGCCGGCGCGACCTGTGAAGTGTCCTGCTGGGGCCGCAGGGTGCGGTCCTCCTTCCTCGACGGAGTCTTCTGGGCAGCCAGGCAGAGGGCACTGAGGCAGGTCAGAAATTGAATGAGCAGCCTGTTCATGGGTTCCTCGGCCTGGGGTCGGATTCGCCATTGTAGGCGGGGGCCGCCGATCCGGCACTGGTGGCCCCGAGATGAAGCGGTTCAGGACGGAAGATGAGGTCAGTTCGGCGTCCGCACCGCCGCCACGACCCGGAAACCTTCACTGCCGCTGCGCATGTCCGGAGGGCCATAGACCAAGGCACCCGCCCCCAGGAAGGAGGCATCGTAGTACCAGGAACCGCCATGCCACACCCGCTGCGAACCGCTGGGGGGCCCCTGGGGATCCACCAGGGGCGAGACCTGGTCATCGGCCTCCCCGTGCCAGTCCTGGCACAGCTGCAGTACGTTGCCGATCATGTCGTAGAGGCCGAAGGCGTTCGGTAGCTTCTGGCCCACGGGATGGGTGGTGCCCCCACTGTTCCCGTTGTGCCACGCGATGGCGTCCACAGGACCGTAGACCTCACCCTCCGTCCCCGCGTGGCTGGCATATTCCAGCTCGGCCCGGGTGGGCAGGCGGAAGGTCCAGGTGTCCTGCCGGGCGTTCAGCCGTGCCAGGAACAGCTGCACATCGTCCCAGTTCACCTGCTCCACGGGGGCGTTGGGTCCAGCCCCCGGGAAGGCGGACGGGTTGTTCCCCATGACCGCCATCCATTGTCCCTGGGTCACGGGGTAGCGGCCCAGCCAGAACGGTCGGCTGATCCGGACTTCGCGACCGGGCATTCCTGGGCCGTGATCCTGCTCGGCCCCCCGGCGGAACTTTCCCGGGTGGATCTGCACCAGGTCCAGTCGGGCATGCAGCCGTTCTCCAGGGGCCCTCAGCCGCCTGAACCAGGCCACGAATCCCCGCTGCTGCGCCAGCCCGATGTCCAGCTGTGTCTCCCACAATCCGGAAGCGGCGCGGGTCGCACCGGGTCCGGGCGGCGTCTCCGGCAGCGAGGACGTGGCTCCCAGGGCCGCTTGGAGTTTCTGGCCCACTTCAGGGGTGGCGCCCGGCGCAGGCTTCGGCACGGCGGGAGTCCCCGGCCGGAAATAGAACCGACCCACGGTGCTGTTGGATTCCCAGGGGACCTGCTGGCCCTGGCTGCGGGATTCGACTTCGGCCCGCACATCCTGGAACAGGTCCAGCAGGGATACCCCCGGTTCCTTCAGCTTGGCCAGCAGCGCCTCGGTGTAAAGGCCATGCTCGCCGTTGCCGTCGGCGGCGGTGCTGCCGGGGGCGGTGGCATAGGCGATGAGGCTGCCCTTGGGCGCGCTCACCTGCGCCAGGCCCTTGTTCGCACTGCGCCAGGAGCGGGCGAAGGGGTTGTTGCGGCAGGCATCGAGGATGAGGATGTTGAGCTGGTTCCGGGCCGCGTCCATCTTGTCCAGTACCCGGCCCACATCCACGCCCTCGTAGGGCACGTCGTCCTCCCGGGAGAGCTTGGCACCCACGGGGATGAGGTAGTTCGCGCCCTTCACGGCCACGCCATGGCCCGCGTAGTAGAAGAGCCCCACAGATCCGCCGCGGATGCGATCACCGAAGGCCTGGATGGCGTCTTCCATCTCGCGCTTCGAGGCGTTCACCCTCAGCGTCACCTCGAACTGGCAGCCCTCCAGGGCCGCCTTCATGGCCCGGGCGTCGCTCACGGGATTGCGCAGCGGGGCATCTTCGTAGGAGCCGTTGCCGATGACCAGGGCGATGCGGGCCTCCGTCGCCGCGGGTCTGGACGAGACTTCCTGCTGGGGGCGCAAGGTCCGATTCGCTTCCAGGCCGCCGGCGGCCGAGCCCATCGAGTGATCTCGATACAGCAGGAGCCCCGCAGCCACTGCCGCAGCCATGACCACAGCGACCAAGGCGATCCTCCGGCGGGAGCTCATTTCACCACGGCGAGGGGAAAATCCTGGACAGTGTTGGGTTTGGCTGTGGTGGGTGACTGGGTGCCCTTGGTGAGTTCCTTCACCCGCTCGCTGATGTAGAGGTCGAGCATGTTCAGGGTGACCCGGCCCGTGTGCTGGAAGTCGGCCTTCCCGGAGAGCCCTTCGACCACGGCCTTGGTGAAGGCCCCGTTGCCCCACTCGGGACTCTCCTGGCTGCCCTGGCGGCCGGTGCTGGCGCTGAACACCACCACGCCGCTCTCGGCGCTGGATAGCTCGTTGATGAAGCGGTTGGGATCCGTGGCGCCCCGCAACTTCACCTTCACCACGTTCCCGCTATGGCAGCTGTCCAGGAAGAGCAGCACCTTGCCCGGCAGCTTGGCCAGGGTGGACTGGAAGTCCGTGCTGGGGATCATGGTGGTCTTCATGCGCTCGGGGTCGGCGTTCCAGGGCAGGAAGAAGTAGGCCCCGGTGGGGTCGTTGATGCCGTGTCCCGCCAGGAAGAGCACGGCCACGTCCTTGGCCGTGGTCTGACGCTCCAGCCACTCCAGGCCCTCCAGCACCGCGTCGCGGGTGGCCTCGGCATCCGTGAGGAGCCTCACCTCCACGTCCCGGTAGAGCCGCGTCTTCTGGTCCTGGAGGGCCACGGTGAAGTCGCGGGCGTCCTTGGCGGGATAGTCCAGCCTGAAGTCCGGATTCCGGTAGGTGCCCACGCCCACCGCCAGAACGTAGAGCTTCGGCTGGACGACGAAGGCCGGGACCTGGAGGGTGTCCGGCGTGGCCGCCTCGATCCGGGGACTGACCCAGGCGAGGCGCACGCTGGCGGCCTCGCTCACCGCCGCTCCGCTCTGCGCGAACACCGAGACGATGCAGTCCTGGGAAGGAACGGGTACCTCCAGGGTGTAGGTCCTCTCGCCGCCCTGGTCCTGCTGGGGCCGCAGGCCACGCAGGTCCACCCGGCGGCCGTCCACGGCGGCCCACACGGCATCGATGGCCAGCCCCTTGGGATGGCGCACGGTGGCCTTCACCGTCACCGTGCCCTGGCTGATCTTGGCTCCGAATTCTGGGCTGAGAACCCTCACCACGGGAGGCGCCAGGGCCTCGATTGCCACCGCCTCGACCCGGTTGCCGGATTCCCGATTGGCAGCGGCGATGGCGGCTCCTTCATCCGCTGTCTCCAGCACCTTCGATACGATGTCAGGGCGGAAGCAGGTGGCCCGGAAGCGCGACGCCGGAAAGAAGTCCGCCGCCTGGTCCTTGCCGCGGTTGATGTGCCAGCCGATGAGATCCTCGGCGCCGGGGGAACAGTCGTAATAGCCCGAGGGCGTCCACAGCACCCAGCGCTTCTGGTCTGCGTGGGGGAAGAAAGCCAGCAGTTCCTGGCCATCGCTCATGCGGTGCCAGCGGATCGTGCCATCCCCGTAGGCGGCCACTCCCAGCTTCCCGTTCGACGAGATGTTGGAGGCGTAGGCACTGCCCGGGGCAGGCCGCTTCCACCGTTGGACCCCTTTGGCATCGAAGGCATACAGATTCCAGCCCGTGGCGAAGAGCATCTCCCCTTCCGGGCCCAGGGCGAGGCCCCTGCCCTTCTCGTTGGGTGCCATGGGAAGGGGATGCCCGTCGAGCTCAATCCGGCCGAACGAGAACTGGACGTTCGAGGATGAGCTCTTGGGGGGGAGCAGACCCGCGGCGGGGCCAATCTCCAGCCGCCTGGAGGCCACATCGAAAGAGGCCGGCCGCTTTCCAGACGGCTCGTAGCTGAAGGCGATGCGGCTTCCTGGTGGGTCCAGGGCAAAGCCTTCGGCCCAGTACTTGAAGTGGGCGATCTCGCCCACATGGGAGGCTCCGCCCAGGATGCCCCAGGAAGAGGAGCCGGACCCCCAGACGAGGCGTCCATCCGGGAGAGGGGCGAGACCGAAGACGCCATCCAAATCGATGGTGTGATCCTCCCAGGGCCCTCGGCCCGAGTCTGTCCAGCTCCGGATGTTGCTTGGAAATTCCCGATTCCGGAAGTGGTGTCCCGCGGCGTAGAGGGTCCGCCCATCCGCCGACCAGGCCACGGCGGTGACGTCCCAGAACATCTCCTTCACGTCCGGCGCCAGCAGGAGCGAAAGGTCGGAAGCGCTGCGCACTTGCACAATGGGGTTCTCGACGATCCTTCCGTCCCTCAGCTGGTCCATGATCTTGAGGGCGATGCGGCTGCCATCGGGCGAGAAGCGCACCCCGGCCGGGTGGTTGCCCACCTGGACCTTGCCCAGCCGCTTCCCCTCGGTGCTGTAGAGACAGACCGAGCCGTCCAGGCAGGTCGCCACCAGGCGACCCGCCTGGTCGAAATCACAGCCGTGGCTGGCATCTGGGTAGTCCTCGTCCCGGGCCAACTCGCGGCCATCGGACGTGCGGTAGATGCGGATGCCCCTCGCTCCGAGGCTGGCCGCGATCCGCTGCCCATCCTTGGAGAACTCCAGGTGAATGACGATTCCCGACAGGCCTGAAACGCGGCGCAGGAGGCGACCCGTGGCGCGATCGAAGACGTAGAAGGCGTAGGACTCGTCCCATTCATAGCCGGACCATCCCCCCGCCGCCACCAGCGCCCCATCGGGGCTCAGGGCGCAGGCGTAGAGCGCACCCTCATTCCCGCCCCCCAGGGGGGGCCGCAGCGTGGAGATGAGGGAACCGCTGGCCAGATCCCAGATCCGGAGGGTCTTGTCCCAGGAGGCCGTGGCCAGGAACCGCCCGGCCGCATCCACGGAGACGTCATTGATCGAGGCCGAGTGCACCCCCGTCTCGATGCGCAGGACGGGCTGCGAGGACGGCTCACCGGCGGGCAGGTACAGAACGGACAGGAGGGTCACTGCGCACAACCACAGACGCTTCATGGCACTCCTCGATCCTGGAATTGGGATCCATCATGCTACCTATGGCGCCCAAGCGACGGGAAAACCCGGCAGGCCAGGCCGCTATAGTGAACCCACAGCGAACCCGGCATGAGCCCCCCCACTCCCACACCCTCCTCGCCACTGCGGTCCTGGACCTTCTGGGTCGGGCTGGTGGGACTGCTGGCGATCCTGGCCCCCTTCGCGCCGGCACTGGACCGCCGGGCCTACGATCTCCTCAGCTCGAGGCTGAGGAACGAAGGAGAGGACTCCTCCGTGGTGCTCGTGGGCATCGACGAGGCCACCGAAAGGCAGTACCCCGAACCCCATGCGCTCTGGCACCGCCACCTGGGGACGGCCTTCGAGGCCCTGGCCCAGGCGGGGCCCCGGGCCGTGGGCGTGGACATCAACCTCCCCGACCGCAGCTTCGACTCGGTGCAGGCCGGCGGCGATGCGGCCCTCCTGAAGGGCATCGTGCTCCTGCGCCATGCCTGTCCCCTGGTCCTCGGCCTCACGGTGCAGGGGGATGGGAGCCTCCGGCCCCTCTATGCACCTTTCAGGACGGCCGCGGGCCCCGGGGGCCTGGGACTGGTGGAGTGGCAGGTGGATACCGATGGCGTGGTGCGCCGCTTCGGGGAGCGCTTCGAGGGGCAGCGGGAGGCCCTGCCGACCCTGGCGGGCCAGCTGGCCAGGGCCCTGGAGCGCCCCGTGCGCTCGGGGTGGCTGGATTACCGCCACGCCGCCCCGGTGGCCTACATGCCCCTCCAGCAGGTGGTGGACGGGTACCGCAACGGCCGGGTCGAGGAGCTGAGGCGGGCCTTCGCCGGCCGAGTGGTGCTCGTGGGGTCGGTCCTCCCCTTCGTGGACCGGCATTTCCAGGTGGTGGACCTCAACGGCTGGGGCGAGGACAACCGGCGCTTCGCCCCCGGCGTGCTGCTGCACGTACAGGCGGTGCGCAACCTGCTGGGCGCGGGGCCCCTGGGGGGAATTCCCCGCCTGGCGGTGCTCGCCCTGACGCTCCTCTGCCTCCTGGCCGGAACCTTCCTCGGCCGGCAGGTGCTCAAGGGGGGCGCCGCCCTGGGGCTGGCGCTGGCCCTGCTGGGAGCCGCCGTGGGGGGCTGCTTCCTCGAGGGCATCCTCCTGCCGCCCACCCTGCCCGGGGCGGGGCTGGTGTCGGGTTATCTGGTCCGGGTGGTCTGGGGCACCGTGCGCCGCCAGCGGGAGTCGGCCCGGCTGAAGCGGGTGTTCGGCGGCTACGTGAGCCCGCCGATCCTGAAGGAGATCCTCGCGGGCCGCATCGATCCGGGCCTGGACGGGGAGCGCGCCTTCCTGTGCGTCCTGTTCAGCGATGTGCGGGGCTACACCACCCTGTCCGAGGGCCTGGAACCGGAGGCCATCATCGGCGTCCTGAACCGCTACTTCGACCGCATGGCTCCCCTGATCCACGCCTTCGGCGGCAGCGTGGACAGCTACATGGGCGACGGCATCATGGCCCACTTCGGGCATCCGGGCGCCCAGGAGAATCCCTGCCAGGCCGCCTTCGAATCGTCCAAGGCGATGCTGGGGGCCCTGAAGGAGCTCAACCGCGAACTGGCCTCGGAGGGCCAGCCCGAATTGCGCATCGGCATCGGGCTCCATGCGGGCGACGCGGTGGTGGGCCACATCGGATCCAAGGAGCGCCACGAGTACACCGCCATCGGCGATACCGTGAACGTGGCCAGCCGGGTGGAGGGGCTCACCAAGGACGCCGGCCATCCCCTCGTGCTGACCGAGGCCGTGGCCCAGCGCCTGGACGGACGCGAGGCCCTGGTCCCCCTCGGCCCGCGCGCCCTCAAAGGCCATACCCCCCTGCCGGTGTTCGGCTGGTCCCCCAAGGAGTGAACATGCGGCTCGCCCTGACGCTGACCCTGCTGCTGGGGATTCCGGTCCAGGCCGGGCTCCGGATCCAGTCCACCGCCGTGGCCATGGTCACGGACGCCCAGGGCGAGTGCCGGCTGGGCGAGGGCTCGACGCCGGTCGCCATCACCAGCGAGGTCGGGGCCGGTGTGCCCCTGAGGCTGAAGGCCGGGGCCCGGCTCACGCTCCTGGTGTACGGGTCGGGCGAAGAGGTGCGGCTGGCAGGCCCCGGCACCTTCAGTCTGGACGGGAAGGGCCTGGTCTCTGGCCCCCCCGCGGGCATCGGGCGCGCCCAGGGTCCGGGGCTGAGCCTGAAGGATTCTCTGAAGCCGGGCGGCCTCGCCCAGGCCAGCCTGGTCATGCGCGGGCCCTTCGACATCGAGGTGGAGGAGCCCTCCCAGCCCACGGTGCGCACGGTCCGGCCCCGGTTCCGCTGGGTGCCAGTGAAGGGCTCCACCAGCTACCAGTTCCGCCTGCGCAAGGCCGGAGGGGACACGCTCGTGGCCGTCACGACCCAGGAACCGGCCCTCAGCCTGCCCGAAGGCCTGGAGCTTCAGCCCGGGTCAAAGTATCAGTGGGATCTCAGCACCGACCTCCCAGGCCTCCGGGTCCTGCGCAGTGAGGGGGACCTGGAGGCGCTGGACGAGGCTCGTGGACAGTTCCTGGACCGCCTGCGGGAGGCCGCTCCCAACAGTTTCTCGCACCGGCTCGTCTACGCCGCCACGCTCCACGTGTACGGCCTCCTCGCCGAAGCCAAGGTGGAATGGCGGATCCTGGCGAGCCAGCGCCCCGAGGATGCCATGCTGCAGGCCTTCGCCCGGTGAAGGGCTGGCCTTCTCGGGGGCCGGCGGTCCAGCACGCCTGCCCCCGGATCCTGATGCCGCAGGAGGGAAGGGGTTAGCATGGACCTTCACGGGGAAGCCCATGCCTGGCATCGGAACGATCGTAAATGCTGCAGCGATCCTCGCGGGGGCAGCGCTCGGACTCCTCTTCGGGCATGTGATCCCCAAGCGGATCCGCACCACGACCATGTATGCCATCGGCCTCGCGGTGTTTGCCCTGGGGCTTCAGATGGCCCTGGACCCGCGTGTCGAACACACCAAAATCCCCTATGCCGGCTCGATGCCCTACCATCCGAACCTGCTCACGGTCATCGGGGGTCTGGTGCTGGGCAGCATCCTGGGGGAACTCCTCCACCTGGAACTCCGCCTGGAGCACTTTGGCCAGTGGCTCCAGTCCCTGGCCGCGAGGGCCCCGCTCCTGGCCTCGTCCAGGACAGAGGAAAAGGAGGGGAAGGGCCACAGCCTGGTGGAGGGCTTCGTCACGGCCTCCCTCCTCTACTGCGTGGGCGCCATGGCCGTGATCGGATCCATCCAGGACGCCGCCGGCCAGCCCCACGTGCTCTATGTCAAGGCGATGCTGGACGGCATCGGCGCCGTCATCCTGGCCAGCACGCTGGGGGTGGGTGTGGCCCTGTCGGCCCTTCCGATCCTCCTGTACCAGGGGGGGATCACCCTGGCCGCGGGCAGTGTGGAGCGCTACCTCACGCTTCCTGTACTCTCCACGCTCACGGCCACCGGCGGCCTGCTCATCGCGGCCATCGGCCTCGATCTCACGGGCATCAAGCGCCTTCCGGTCGGCAACATGCTGCCCGGCGTCTTTGTCGCGGCGGTGCTGGCTTATTTCTTCGGTTAGCAGATCGGCTAAGGGATTGATATGAAGGCCTATTCCACCCAGATGCGGCTTCGAATCGACTGGAGCGAAGTGGATTCCTTCGGCCATGTGAACAACCTGGCCATCCTGAGGTACGCCCAGACGGCCCGTCTCAACTACATGGAAGAAACAGGCATGATGCGGTTTCATGCGGAGACGGGTATCGGCCCTGTGCTGGCATCCACCACCTGTCAGTTCAAGAAACAAGTCTTCTACCCGGGCAATGTCATTGTCCACTCCTTCGTGGACCACATTAAAAACACCAGCTTCCACATGCGGCATACCGTTATGAACGAAAGCCTTGAGAGCGTGGCAGAAATGCACGATGTACTTGTATATTTCGACTATAAAAGGAATATCAAGCAGCCGATTCCCGAGCCATTCCGCGAAAAAATGATGCAACAAGGCCCCGGCATAAAGTAGCGACTCTTTTTTGGATCCATCCATCCCTGGCCCGCCCCAGCCCCCGGGGGTTCAGAGATATGGGATGTCCGTGAAAACTCATGCAGATGCCTCCACCCTGCGAAGAGAAGGAGAGGGCCTTGACCGCCCCGAATAACCCATGCCGGCTGCTGCAGACACCCATCCGCACCTTGCTTCCCGTTCCCCTGTCGAGACATCACCATGCCAAAGCCAGCGCCGGCCCACCGGATGTCCGCCCTTCCCGGGTGGCTGAAGGGGCTGCTCCTGGTGGCGTTTGTCTGGGTGGCCTGGGTGGGAACGGGCCCCAATCGGACAACGCTGCACGGGATCCTGGAAGTCAGCTTCCCCGCCTTCCTCAGCGGGCTGTCCGCCTGGCTCCTCTGGCACGCCTCGTACCGCCAGGAGTTGCCGGCCGCCTTCAGGTCCTCCCTCCGGTGGCTCGCGGTGGGCTGGGTCTCGACGACGTTGGGCGTGCTCTTCGTCCTGGTCCACGACATCCTGCTGCACAAGGCTCAGGCTCCAGGACTGGTGGGTCTGGCGGACCTGCTCTATCTCAGTGCCTATCCGCTGGCCCTGATCGGTCTGGCCCGCCTCCCTCGGGCGACCCGCCCCCTTCCGGCGCCCTGGCGGATCGTCCTGGACAGCGCCGCCTTCGTCTTCGGCGTCGGCATACCCTTGTGGGTCTTCGCCCTTGGACCGGCGTTTGGGCGGTCCCCGGGACTCGACGTCTTCGTCAGCATGACCTATACGGCCCTTGCCTTCGTGGGGGTCATCACGGTGAACTTCGTGCTGCTGTGCTGCGTGCCGCTGCCCACGCGGAAGGGTTTCAACCTCCTGCTGGCCGGGACCGCCCTGTCCTGGGTGTCGGACCTCATCTTCTCCCTGGGCATCACGCAACAGATGAGGATCCCGAACTCCTTCCATCTCACCAACCTCCTCACCGGCCTGAGCCTGCTCCTGATTCTCCTGGGCTCCTGGCGGATCCAGACCGATCCCATCCCCGCCTCTCCCCAGCGGCCTACGGCTTTCAGCCCGGTGCCCATGTTCACGATCCTGGTGGTGGGGATCTGGCTGGCAGGGTTCGTGGACATCACGGACGTCCGCAAGGGCACCATCCTGAGAGCCCTGGCCGGCATCATCGTCCTCCTGTTCATCCTTCTCCTGCGGGAGGGGCTGGCGGCCCGGGACAGCATCCGCCAGGCCACCGAGGTCGTCACCGCCACCCTGAGGGCCCGCTTCGAGGCCCTGGTCCAGCATTCCTCCGACCTCATCCTGGTCGTGGATAAGGAAGGGAGGTTCACCTTTTCCAGCCCGGCCTCGTCCCGGTTCTTCGGTGACCCGGGCCAGGACCTGGAGGGACGGCTGGTGGCGGACTTCGTCCACCCTGAGGATCTCGGGCTGTGGACCTCGTTCCTGGGCGAGCTGCAGCATCATTCCGATGCCAGGCCTCTGCAGCAGCTGCGCATGGGCCACCCGCGGGGGGAGTACCGGACCCTGGAGTTCACCGGCAGCAACCTGCTCCAGAATCGGGACCTGGATGGCCTGGTCCTGAATGCCAGAGACATCACCGAACGCCAGCACCTGGAGCACCAGCTTCGCCAGGTGATCAAAATGGACGCCCTGGGAAGGCTGGCCGGAGGCGTGGCCCACGACTTCAACAACCTGCTGTGCGCCATCCTCGGCAACGTGGAACTGGGAAAGTTGAGCCTTCCCCAGGACCACCCGCTCTACACCAGGCTGGCTCGCATCGAGGGCGCTGCCTCCCGCGGTGCCAAGCTCACGGGGCGGTTGCTCTCCTTCACCCGCCAGCAGTCCGCTCCGGCGACCATCCTGGGCCCGGACCAGGTAATGGAAGACCTCCAGCAATTGACCGAGGGCCTCCTGGGTGAACAATTTGACCTGGAGATGTCCACGGAACCTGGGACTGGGTGTTTCCGCGCGGACCTGGGGGAGGTGACCCAGGGGCTCCTTAACCTGGTGATCAACGCCATGGACGCCATGCCCACGGGCGGGCACATCCGCCTGTCTGCCCGGAACGGCGAGATCAGGGACCCCAGCCAGATGAGCTTCCTGGCCCCTGCCCCGGGGCCCTATGTGCTCCTGGAAGTGACTGATTCGGGCACCGGAATGGACGAAGGCATCCTGTCTCACCTGTTCGAGCCCTTTTTCACCACGAAGGGGGGCGACAGGGGCACGGGGCTTGGCCTCATCGGCGTCTACGGCATGCTGAAGGCCTCCAACGGGGGCATCGTCGTCCATTCCGAGCCAGGCCATGGCACCACGTTCCAGCTGTGGTTCCCCCGCGTCTCGCGCACCAGCGTGGAAACCACCACCATCCAGTCTGAATCCCTCCGCGGCTCGGAAACCGTCCTCCTCGTGGAGGACGAGGCGGGGGTCCGCGAGGTGACCAAGGAGATCCTAGTGTCCCTTGGCTACCGGGTCTTCGTGGCGGGGCACGCCGACGAGGCCCGCGCCTTTCTGGGGGGTTACCAAGGCGAGCTGCACCTCCTGGTGACGGACGTGATCATGCCAGGCGACAGCGGCCCCAAGCTTGCCCTGGAACTGCTCAAGGCCCGTCCGGGCCTGCGCGTGCTCTACATCTCCGGCTACACCGCAGGGGAACTGGTCGACCATGGGCTGAATCAGCCCGGGCACTTCCTTCTGGAAAAACCCTTCCGGAGTGATCAGTTGGGTCGCCGCGTGCGGGAAGTCCTGGGAAGCCCTGCCCCATCGGCCTAGAGGCTGACTGTCCAGGCCCATCTGCGGATGGACCTTGAGGACATTCCTGGAAAGGGCGACAGGCTCCTGCGTCGCAGGCCTTGGTCAGGGCCTGAAGGAGGTTGGAAGCAGGACCGGGCTGACCGCGGCATGGCGCAGGATCCTCCGCTTCTCGAGATCGTATTTGTACAGCCAGGTGGACTCCTTCGACTTGATGTCGGACGTGGCGAACACCCGTGCGTAGAGGTAGCGGTTGGCCCTGTCGATCCTGATGTCCTCGGTGCGCTCGTTGGCGGCCATGGGAATGAGCGCCACTCCGGGAGTGGTCGGAAGGGCGGGACCCTGTCCGTCGGAAAATCGAATCGAGATCGGCAGGGATCGATTGCTGGCGGTGATCTTGGCGTAGGCACCGCGGGAGAGCGGGACCTGGTCCTCCCAGCGCAACACGGGTCCCTGCTGGTCCTCGACGACGTGGGCATTGATGGAGACGGCATCCAGGTAGGATTTCGCCAGGAAGAGGTCCGTCATCTTGGCATAGCCGACATAGCCGCCCAGCCCCATGAACAGCATGACGAAGGCCGCGAAGCTGATGAGGTAGGTCGTAGGCTTGAAGGTCATGCAGGGCTCCTCAGGGAAGCAGTTTAGCGGGAGCGCCCGGTTCTGGGCCCGGACCGCTCCCAAAGGTGGTCTGCCTTCGGGCGCGACCCGCCTGCCCGCCCTTGAAAGTCCCCCTCACCCCCCTACCGTGGCCGTGCCACATAGATCCCAGCCAGGATGGCCAGCCCACCCCCCGCCTGGATGGCCGTGACCGGCTCGCCAAGGATCACCCAGGCCATGCAGGCCGCAGCGATGGCCTCCAGGAAGATCACCAGGGACGAGAAGGTTGCCGGCAGCCGGCCAAGGGCCACCGTAAGAAGCCCCTGGCCTCCCGCGTGGCTGATCCAGGCCAGCGCGATCAGCGCCATGAGGCCATGGAGCGACCTGGGGAACAACTGGCGCTCCAGCCCCAGCGCCGCCAGCAGCAGCAGGGCGGCCGTGACCGTCGTGGCCTCGAACGTGACGCGCGCGGCGGAATGGCCTTCACGCGCGGCCTGGACCGCCAGGAAGTACAGCCCGAAGAAGACACCCGTGATGAGGCCGTAGAGATCTCCGAGGGCCGTGCCCACCTTCATCTGGAGGCTTTGGGCGAGGAGGGCTGTGCCCCCCAGGATGCAGAGGCCGAGACCGACCAGAATGGCCGGAGAGACGCGTCGCCGGAACAGGAGCCAGCCGAACAGGACCACCCAGATGGGCGCCGTGGTGGCAAAGAAGGTCGCGTCCGCGACGGTCGTGGTGACGATGGACAGATGCCAGAAGAACAGATCGGCTGAGAAGGCGACCCCCGCCCAGATGGTCGCCCGAGGGAAGGCCCTGGCTGGACTCGTTCCTCCGCGCTCGCTCACCTTCATCCAGGCATACAGCACTGGCAGGGAGAGGGCGACCCGCCAGAAGGCGCTGGTGAACGGTCCCACGTCGGCCAGGCGCACGAAGATGGGGGAGAGCCCCATGGCGACTGCGGCCACGACGAGTGCCGAGAACGGTGCGGCGATGCTCTCGGGCCGGGAGGTCAAGGACGCGGATGGCTTCATGGATGATCCAGTCGGGCAGTTGCGGACAGGGCGTTATCTGGATCGGAAAGAGCGGACCAGGGCGGGTAGAAGGATCATCAGGCCCAGGATGACCAGTACCGTCACCTTCGGATCCCGGACATACGCGTTGAGGCGCAGGGTCGCAAGCGCGACGGCGGCGTAGTACAGCATGTCGCCGGTGATTGCAAAGGCCCAGCCCGCCAGGAACCCATGGCCCGCCGCGAGGGCCGTGGCGCGCCCCGTCAGGGGATCCAGACCGAAAGAGATCAATACCAGGGTGGCAGGTCCGGCGCCGGGGCCGCCGAGGGAGCCCAGGCTCCGGGCCATGCCCGCCTTTACGGCGGCGCGGAGCCGCGCCAATGCCGGAATGCCCCTCCCCCAAAGGGCGAGAAGCCGAAGGACCGGTTCAAAAGCGAGGGCCAGGAACACGTCTGAAATGAAGTAGAGTGCGGCGGTTGCTGGCCAGGCCAGTCCTTGGCCCCGGGCCAGCAGCACGCCGGCCGGGATCCCGCCCCCGACTGGAAGGAGGAAGAGCATCAGGACGGGCAGCATGAGGGATCTTAACGTGACTGGGCAAGGAACCAGATCGGGCCGGCAAAGTCGGGGCCGGCCAGGAGAAACGGGACGGTTGCCGAACAGTCACCACCCTGTCGGCGCCTGGCGGGGCCCGCCCCATGTGGATAGCCTTTAGGCCCTAGACCTGTGGTGAGGTGCTTTCTGAAATCGCCGCCCCGCTTCGGGAAACCTTTTGCAGGCTGGGGGCACTTGTGTTTCCCATTCATCGACCATTTTCTGCGCGGAGGCCCCATGGCGACTGGACATGTCCATGCAACAAAGCCCAGCAAAGTCATAGAGGTGGCCACCGCGGAAGCCTGCATTGCCATCGCGCAGCGGGTGGCTCGGACGCGATTCCTTGCCGATGACCACCATGGCTGGTCCGCGGCGACCCAGGTGGCCCGTTTCATCGAGGAAGAACTGCTGGGGCGCTCTCCCCAGAATCCACCCCTGAAAGTGTCCATCCCAAGGCTGAACTGGAAACCCTGAGCCAGATCAGGTGTCCACGAAGGGGGCCGCTCGACACGGGCCTCCGAACGAGGACCAGGATGGATACCTGGAGGGTGTTTGTTTCAAGAGAACCTGGGAGACGCTGGCAGCAACCAGAACAAAAACAGCCATCTCAATGGATGGCCGTCAATACTGGCTTCAGTGGTGGTCCCGGAGCGACTCGAACGCCCGACCCTCAGATTCGTAGTATTAAACATCACTAGCAATGACGCTGGTTTGCGGTGACTCTACGCCATTTTTGAACCAGTGTTTTCAAAACCCATTTCTTTTGCTAAGTCCTGCTGTGCCTTCTTCCTGACCTCGGACGACTCCTCGTAATACCCATTCGTCGTACTCTCCTCTGCGTGGCGGGCCATCTCTTTGACCTCTTTCAAGGGCGTCCCCCGGCGAAGCAGATGTGTGATCCAGGTGCCACGCAGCCGGTGAGCCGTGATGCCTGGGGTCATCAGGTCTTTATTAGCCGCTCGCATGGACGCCCGAGTGAACTTGGTCGGGTGCGGGATCTCCGTCCCATCATCTAGAGTCTTCCATGGCAGGATCAAGCCA
>CAIMBM010000153.1 GCA_903839205.1 uncultured Holophagaceae bacterium
AACCGCCGTTCAGCACGTTCATGAAGGGGACGGGCAAGACGTAGGGCTTCTTCGTGCCAGCAAGGTCGCTGATGTGGGCGTAGAGAGGTACACGCTTCTCCGCGGCAGCTGCCTTGGCCACCGCCATGGACACACCGAGGATGGCGTTTGCCCCCAGTCGACCTTTGTTCTCAGTCCCGTCCAGATCGCACATCAACTCGTCGAGCTCGGCCTGCTGGAAGGGGTCCATGCCCTGCAGCGCCTCGGCCAATTCGACGTTGATGGCATCCACGGCCCCGAGCACACCCTTGCCGAGGTAGCGCTTCTTGTCGCCGTCACGACGTTCCAAAGCCTCCCGACTTCCCGTGGAGGCTCCCGAAGGGACAATGGCCTGACCGACCGTCCCATCGGAGAGTTGCACCCGAGCCAGCACGGTGGGGTTCCCACGGCTGTCGAGCACTTCGAGAGCGGAAACGCGGTCGATGATATTCATGGTGTCACCCAGCTCAGAGGGGCGCGCCAGCGCGCCCCTCTGATAGTAGCCAGGTTGTGTAAGCCGGATGGGCCTACTTCTTGGCGGCCTTCTTCGGTGCGGCCTTCTTTACGGCCTTCTTTACGACCTTCTTGGCGGCCGGCTTCTTGGCAGCGGCCTTCTTCGGCGCGGCCTTCTTCACAGCCTTCTTCACGACCTTCTTGGCAGCCGGCTTCTTCGCGGCGGCCTTCTTCGGCGCGGCCTTCTTCACGGCCTTCTTCACGGCCTTCTTCGGCGCAGCCTTCTTGGCGGCGGCCTTCTTCGGCGCGGCCTTCTTCACAGCCTTCTTCACGGCCGGCTTCTTGGCGGCGGCCTTCTTCGGCGCGGCCTTCTTGGCAGCCGGCTTCTTGGCGGCAGCCTTCTTCTTCGGGGCGGCCTTCTTCGCCGGCTTCTTGGCGGCGACGGGTTCGGTGGTGGCGACCGGGTTGGTCAGTTCGGCCATGGGTGGCTCCTTTACGCCCTTTTGGGCGGGGTTGGAAGGGGTCGTGCGGGAAGATGGTTTCGCTTTAGCATTTTTCATGCCAGGCTCGACCGTTTCTTTCCGCTGGGTGGATATGCGTTCCTTGGCTGCGAGAGCAGCCGTGGGGGCTTGCGCCGCATCGGCGGCAGAGCCGGTCTTGCCCTTGGGCTTCGCGGCTTTTTTCGGGGGCTCCACGCCTGCCAGGATCTGGGCCAGGCGCTTGCCGGGATAGTAGTCATCGAGGAGGGCGTCGCCGATCAGCAAGCCATGGACGCCGAGGGCCTCCATCTGCTTGATCTGCTCCAGACGGTGGATGCCCCCCTCGACCAGCTTAAGGCAGCTCTTGGGCACCTTCTTGACGAGGGCGACTGCCTGGTCCCAGGAGGCCTCCCAGGTGTCGAGGTTCCGCCCCACGGCACAGATGATGTCCGCGCCGGCTTCGACAGCCCGGCGCAATTCCGCCTCCGAGGTGACCTCCACTACCACGTCGAGACCCTTGCTGGTGGCGAATTTCAGCAGGGTCTGGAGGCGGTCCTGGGACAGCAGGGCAGGCATCAGGTAGATCGCGTCGGCCCCGAGGATCTTGCTCTCCTCGACCTGGTACTCCTCGAAAATGAACTCCCGCCGGAGCAGGGGCAGCTTCACGTGGCTCCGGACCTCGGAGAGGTGCTTGTCCTCGCCGAAGTAGAGGAACTTGTCGGTGGCCACCGAGAGGGCCCGGGCACCGTTTTCGGCCAGACTCTTGGCGTGAGTCGATGCCTTATAGGACTCCCGCACCTGTCCGCGCCCGGGATCGCCCCCAGCCACCTCACCTAAAATGGTGATTCCAGGCTGGCTGAGTTCTTCCTTGAGGGAGTGGTGACCCTTGTAAGCATCCTTCACCGCCACGGGGCCCCTCTGCTTCTTGATTTCCACATCCAGGGCCTTGAAGATGGCGACTTTCTTTAGCATTTCTGGCGCTCCAAATCTCAGATACCTCGCTGTTGGCTCTATGGGGAAGATGATCGTCCTTTTTTCCTCTAATTCAACATGAAACCAGCGATCCGGATGAGGTCAACAGAGAAATCCGAAAAATCTTCATTTTTTTTGACGCTACTTCCTCGGACCACCCCATTCGTTTCCCCCCCGCCGGGGTCGATCCGCCTCGGGCGTACGCGTCCCCCGGTGCCCATATCCAGGGGGTCTGCGAGCTATCTGGAATTCATGGATGCTCTGAAACACTTGCCACCAGCCACTCTCCGCATTTCGCGGCTGGGTTGGCCGCGACCTCTGCCGCGCACATGAGGAGCGGTTCCGGTCCGCGCGTGGAGGCCGTTCGAGCCCCTCTCGTGCGGTCCGACACAGCCGCCGCCTGCTACGCTTCAACTCGACCATCCACCCGGGGGTCCGTGCCGCGGCACCTTCGGAAACTGAAGCAAGCGCCGAGAGGTCCCCATGACGATCCACGTAGTCGACCATCCCCTCGTCCACCACAAGCTCTCGCTCATCCGCGATCGCAAGACATCCGGGAGCCTGTTCCGGGCCCTCATCGAGGAAGTGGGCCTGATCCTGGCTGCCGAATCGACGCGCACCCTGCCCACGGAGCCCGTGGTGGTGGAGACGCCGCTGGAACGCACCGGCACGCTGAGGCTGAAGTCCCTCGACCCCGTCCTGGTGCCCGTGCTGCGCGCGGGTCTAGGCCTGCTGCCCTCCTTCCTCAAGCTGCTGCCCACAGCGAAAGTCGGACACCTCGGCCTCTACCGGGACCATGACTCCCTGGTGCCCGTGCCCTATTACCGCAACTTCCCGCCACTCCTGGAGGCGCGGCCCGTCTTCGTCCTGGACCCCATGCTCGCCACGGGCGGAAGCGCCTCAGAGGCGGTCCGCCAGCTGAAGGCGGCCGGGGCCGTCAATCTATCTCTCGTCGCCCTGCTGGCCGCTCCCGAAGGACTGGAGCGGCTCCAGGAGGACCACCCCGACCTGACCATCTACGTGGGCGCCGTGGACCGGCAGCTCAATGAGAAGGGCTACATCCTTCCGGGCCTGGGCGATGCCGGTGACAGGCTGTTCGGAACCGTCTAGACCTGCGGGCTCTCGGACATGCCCTCACCGTGGAAGAGCACGACCTCCCAGGCCCCTCGGATCTCACCCATCTGAGAGGAGACGAGCTCGAGGCGCCTGGCATCTCCCTGGGCTCCGGCCTCCCGGATCTCCCGGGCCCACCAGCCGTACAGGCGGACGAGATTCGCCACCAGCTCACCCCCCTCGGCGTGGTTCAGGCGACTGTTAAGCTCCTTGAGGATGGCGTCTACCCGTCGCAGGAAGTGGTCCTGGGCCAGCGCGTCCCCCTGCCGGATGGCTTCCCCGGCCTTGGCCAGGAAGCGCTGTCCTCCCTCCAGCAGCAGCACCACCACATGCTCAGGAATCTGCCCGGGCTCGACCAGACCTTCGGAGCCCTGGGGCATCGGCGCAGATGACATGGCTCGACCTTCCTTCAGACCACTCGATCTCTATTCGGCCGGATCCCGGGGAACCTGAATCGCCGCTCCCTGGTATGGCCCTGTGGCCGGACCTGACCCTGGGGACCTGCCCTGGCGGCGCACTGGTAGACTCGGTCATCGCGTTCGACCGATTTCCTTTCGTGAGGCAGGCATGAGCCCAGCATCGGATAACTCCTCCCCCGTGGAAATCGTGGGGCTGGCGCCCATGGCGCACCGGATTATGCGGGGGGAGAACCTGGGGCATCTCCGCTGGCAGCTGGAGGCACACCTGGCCGAAGATCCGACGGACGCCGCCGCCTGGCTGGATCTGGGGATTCTCCTCGAGCTGTGCTTCTTCAAGGAGGAGGGGCTCGCCAGTCAGGCCAAGGCCCTCGCGCTGAACCGTGTGTTCCGGGTGCCCTCGGCCGGGGCAGCGGACGGCCTGCATCTGCTCATGTTCGTGGGGCCCGGCGACATCATGGCCAATGTGCCGGTCCAGTTTCTCCTCGTGGGCTCGGACGTGACCCTGGACTTGGTCTTCGTCCAGCTCGGCCAGCCCCTCCCGGCGCTGCCGGCCCATGATCTCGCCCTGGTGGGCATTGGTGAATCCGATGCAAACCGCCCCCTGCTGGAGCAGCTGCGCCAGGACCTGGCGGGCCATCCGGTGCCGGTGCTGCTGGATCCGCTGAAGGTCCAGGCCCTGGCCCGGGACCGTCTCTGGCGGCTCCTCGAAGGGGTGCCGGGCCTGCTCATCCCCCCCACGGTGCGGACTTCCTTGAACGAACTGAAGGACCTGGTGGGAGGTCGGCGGACCCTGGAGGAACTCCTGCCGGGCGGCGCCTTCCCGGTCCTCCTGCGTCCCATGGATAGCCACGGAGGAAAGGGCCTGTCCCGGCTCGCCGGGCCCGATGAGCTCGCGGCCTACGTCGCCCAGGCCCGGAGCGGAGAATTCTACCTGTCGCGCTTCATCGACTACCGGGGTGCGGACGGCCTCTACCGGAAGCTGCGGGTCGCCCTCGTCGACGGCCGCGCCTATGCCTGCCACATGGCCGTGGCCGACCAGTGGATGCTGCACTACCTGAACGCAGGCATGGACGGCAGCCCCGCCAAGCGGGAAGAGGAAGCCCGTCTCTTCGCCAGCTTCGACACGGACTTCGCCGTCCGCCATGCCGGCGCCCTGGCGGCCCTGTGCGACCGGGCGGGGCTGGAGTACTTCGCCATCGACTGTGCCGAGACCCGGGAAGGGGAGCTGCTGATCTTCGAGGCCGATACCGCCATGGTCGTCCACGACATGGATCCTCCCAGCCTGTACCCCTACAAGGGGCCTCAGATGCAGCGGGTGTTCCAGGCCTTCCGGGACCTGCTCGGCCGCCACGCGGCTCCGAAATCCACGGAACCCTAGGCGGTACCGGAATCAGAGCCTCACAGGGCGAAGTCGGCGGCGTCCAGGATCGTCGAGTACTTGTCGATATAGAGATGAGGCGTGTCTCCGCAGATGAAGGAGGCCACGATGTCGCCGGAAGCGTTGCGCAGGCCGGCCCACCGGGCGGGGTCCTGCCTGCAGGACTCCAGGAAGCGGATGAGCCCCATCAGGGCGAAGCCGGAGCTGGGGCCGGCCAGGAGGCCCGCCCGGATCAGCCGCAGGCTGGCCCGGTAGCTCTCCTTTGTCTCCACTTCGACCCGGTGGATGCCGTCCTGCCAGTCGAAGCGAATCTCCGCCAGGCGCGCCTCGGTGCGCAGGCCCGGCACTGCGCTCCCGGGCGCGCAGAGACAGCCGACGACCTGCACCTTCGCCGAAACTGACTGGAAGGCCTCCCGGGCGCCCACCAGGGTGCCGGTCGTACCCATGCCCGCGCAGAAGACCGTCAGGGCCCCCTGGGTCTGGTCCCAGATCCCGGGCGCCGTCCACCGGGCATGGGCCTCCGGATTGCCGGGGTTCTCGTACTGGCCCAGGTTGACGAAGCCAGGTTCCTCCCCCTGGCTCCGGGCCTTCTCGATGGCAGTGGGTTGGCCCGGAACGTCCGTGCAGAGATCCAGGTGGACCCCCACGAGGTAGAGCAGCTCCTTCTTGACGAAGGCGAGGTCCGCGGGGACGAAGGAGTTGACTCCGGAAAGGCCGAAGGCCCGGCACTGCAGGGCCAGGGCCAGGGCCATGTTTCCCGAGGAGGCTTCCACCACGTGATGGACCTCCGAGACATCCCCCGAGTCAACGGCGCGCTGGAGCATCTGGAAGGCCGGGGCCCACTTCAGGTTCAGGGTGGGGCTGAGGTACATCAGCTTGGCGAAGATCCGGACCCTCTCTTCGGCGGGGAAGGGATTCAGGGGCGGGGGCAGGAGCACCAGCGGCGCGGGCGCGTGCTGGTCTGGATCGAAGAAGTCCCGGAGGGACAGGAACACATTATTGGTGGTGTCGCCCATTTCGGGACCCGTCATGGTGACTCCCTTCGCATCGGAAAATGGGTGGACAGCTCTCGATCCCTGGCAGCAGGCGGGTTCAAGTCGAGACTACCCGATCTTTTTCGGCCCCGATTCGCTGGGCCTGAATCATGGATCCCCCGAGCCGTCCGGTCACGACCGGCGGCCGTACTCGAGCACGGCGTCCACCAAGGCGTTGATGTCACGGGCCTGGGTGCGGTGGTTCACGATGGCCGCCCGGATCACCAGGTTTCCTTCCAGCCGGGTGGTGGACGGCGCGGCGATGCCCGACTCGTGCAGGTCGGCCACGATGCGGGCGTTCAGGGCATCCGGATCCTGGCCCCGGTGGCGGAAACACACGATGTTGAGGGCCACGGGGGCCATGAGCTCCAGGGATGGTTCGGCCTTCACCCGCGCCTCCAGGCGCCGGGCCAGGGCGCAGGTGCCTTCGATCATGGCGCCGAGCCGCTTCAGGCCATAGGTCCTGAGGGTGAACCAGGTCTTCAGGGCCCGGAAGCCGCGGCTGAGATCCGGACCGAAGTCACAGGGCCAGGGCGAGCCCGCGGCGAGACCCCGGGACTCCCGCTGGAGGTAGGCCGCCGGCGAGGCGAAGGCGGCCCGGTGGCGCTCGCCATCCCGGACCAGGAGGTAGCCCGCATCGTAGGGGACCTGGGCCCACTTGTGGAAGTCGAAGGCCAGGGAATCCGCCCGATCCAGTCCCACGAGAAGGGGCGCCAGGTTGGGGGCGAGCATCGCAAGGGCCCCAAAGGCCCCGTCCACGTGGAACCAGAGTCGCTGCCGAGCCGCCAGATCCGCCAGTCCCGCCAGGTCATCCACGGCGCCAGTATCCACCGTCCCGGCCGTGCCCACCACCAGGAAGGGGCGGAAGCCCCGGACCCGGTCCTCGGCGATGGCCACCTCGAGGGCGTCCAGGCGGATCCGCCCATCACCATCCACCGGAACGAGGCGCAGGGCCCCGCGACCCAGGCCGGCCATGTCCATGGCCCGGGAAACACAGCCGTGGACGGCGGCCGAGGCATAGGCCACCAAGCCGGCCTGGTTGGCTTCGGCCGGCAGGCCTGCGAGAGCCGTCTGCCGCGCCACCAGGAGACCCATGAAATTGGCCATGGAGGTTCCCGTCACGAAGAGCCCGCTGGCCGTGTCGGGGAACCCGAAGATCCGGCGGACCCAGCGCAGAACCTGGCGCTCCACCTCGATGGGCGCGTGGTCCCGGCCGCCGAGGTTGGCATTGAGCCCCCCGGCGAGCATCTCTCCCAGCATGCCCGCCAGATTGCCGCCCCCATGCACCCACCCCATGAAGCCCGGGTGCAGGTTGCCCGTGCCGTAAGGAAGGACCTGTTCGAGGAACTCCTGGTGCACCCTTCCGAGCGGGGTGGGTTCCAGGGGCAGGGGCGCGTCGAAGCCGGCCCGGACCGCGTCCGGCATGGGCCGCCACACGGGACCCGTCCGCAGGCCCTCGAGATGGTCAAGCATGTCGTCCAGCATGCGGTGGGCCTGGCGGCGCGCCTGCGGCCAGTCCTCGGGATCAAGGCCGGGGGAATCTGATTCCACATTCCGCATGTCATTCACCTCGGCACCCTGGGGTCAGGGCGGTCCTTCGACACAAGCTGATGCTCCTCGTACTTTCCACCCGGCAACGATCGGTAGGCTTAGCATCATCATTATGGGACCAGAGGGACCCGCGCCATGGAAGATGAACGGCTGCTGCTCGGCTGCCTCCCCCTGTTCAGGATGGACAGGGCGGGCACCGACATGACGGCCGTGGCCTCCCGCCTCCTGGACCAGGCGAAGAGGAACCTGAACGCCGCCAACTCGCTCATGGACCTCTCCTGGATCTTCACCTTCAAGGGCCAGTCCGACATGGCCCAATCCACCCAGGCCCTGGCCCTGAGCCTGGAGCGTCACTACACGCTTCCGCCCCGGGACGGTCCAGCGGGACTGCGCCTGCTCGCCCTGATGACGCCCGGCGACTACCTGGACAACACACCCGTCGAGTTCCTGCTCGAAGGTTCCGATGTCCAGCTCGACCTCCTGTTCCTGGGCCCGGGCGAGCCCTTCCCGGATCCGCTCCCGGCCCACGACCTGCTCCTCACGGCGGTCCGCGAGTCCGATGAGAACCTGCCCATCCTGAAGCTGATCGAGGAGCGCCTCGTCCGCCACCCGGAACCGGTGGTCAACGCGCCCGACCGCATCCCGCTGCTGGCGCGGGATCGCCTCGGCACCCTGCTTTGCGGCTCACCCGGCCTGGCGCTGCCCCCCACACAGCGGGTCGACCGGCCGGGGCTCCAGGACTTTGCCTCGAGGCCGGCGGTGTTCCCGCTCATCGCCCGGCCCGTGGGGGCCCACCGGGGCCAGGGGCTCCGTAAGTTGGAGGATGCCTCTGACCTGGAAGGCTACCTCCAGGACGCCGCCGCATCCGAGTTCTACGTATCCAGCTACGTCGACTACCGCAGTCCTGACGGTTTCTTCCGCAAATACCGGATCGTCCTCATCGACGGACGGCCCTACGTCGCCCACCTGGCCATCGCCGAGCACTGGATGGTCAACTACGTCAACGCCGACATGGGACAGAGCCCCTGGAAGCGCGCCGAGGAGGCGGAGTTCATGGCCCAGTTCGACGAGGGGTTCGCCAGGCGGCATGCGACGGGCCTCGGCGCCATCCACGAGCACCTCAGGCTCGACTACGTGGTCCTCGACTGCGCCGAAACCAAGGAGGGCCAACTGCTCCTCTTCGAAGCCGACAGCGCCGCCATGGTCCACGCCAACGACCCCACAGACCTGTTCCCCTACAAGCAGCCCCAGATGAATAAGGTATTCGCAGCGTTCCACAGGATGTTGTCGGCCCGCCGAACTCCCGCGCCCCAGGTCAGGGCACATTCGTAAGATCCGTGGGGTGAAGTACAATTGCCCTCACCAGTTCCCGAGCCTATCTATTGTCAAGATTGCCAGGGGATCCCCCCGATAAGAACTCGGGCAAGCCTGAGGAGTGCATGAATGAAGGTCATGATCCTGGCAGGAGGACTGGGGACGAGACTCTCGGAAGAGACCATCGTCAAGCCCAAGCCCATGATCGAGATTGGGGGCCAGCCCATCCTCTGGCACATCATGAAGATCTACGCCCATTACGGGTTCAAGGAATTCCTGGTGGCCCTGGGCTACCGGGGAGAGATGATCAAGGACTACTTCATGCGGTTCCATGCCATGGCCGCGGACCTCACCGTGGACATGGCCAGCGGCCAGAACACGGTTCACGACGGTCAGAAGCTCGATTGGCGGATCCACCTGGTGGATACCGGCGACCAGACTCAGACGGGGGGCCGGGTGAAGCGCCTGGGGGCCTGGCTTGGCGATGACCAGACCTTCCTGCTCACCTATGGCGATGGCGTGGCGGACATAGATATTGATGCCCTGGTAAAATTCCACCGGGCCCATGGGAAATTGGCCACGGTGTCGGCGGTGCGCCCCCCGGCCCGGTTCGGCGGCCTGCGCATGAAGGGCGACCAGGTGACCCACTTCGCTGAGAAGCCCCAGACAGGGGAAGGCTGGATCAACGGCGGTTTCTTCGTCCTGGATCGCCGCGTGCTCGGCTACATCGAAGGAGATGATCAACCCTGGGAAGGCAGCCCCATGGAACGGCTCACCCGGGAGGGACAGCTCATGGCCTACCGCCATGAAGGGTTCTGGCAGCCCATGGACACCCTTCGGGAGAAGCACTTGCTTGAACAATGGTGGGCTGCGGATCAGGCCCCCTGGAAGGTATGGCCATGACGGACTGGAAGGGGCGGATCGTCCTTGTCACGGGTGCCACCGGGCTCGTGGGCTCCTGGCTCAGTCGGCGCCTGCTGGCGGAGGGGGCCCAGGTCGTGGCCCTGGTGCGCGACTGGAACCCCCAGCGGGAACTGATCCGCAGCGGGGATGTGGCGCGCTGCTCGGTGGTCTCCGGCCGGCTGGAGGACGTCGCTACCCTGGAACGGGCCATCGCTGCCTTCGGGGTCGACACCGTGTTCCACCTCGGGGCCCAGGCCATCGTGGGCACGGCCCTTCGCAGCCCCTTGGCCACCCTGGAGACCAACCTGCTGGGCACGGCCAACCTGCTGGAGGTCTGCCGCCGCCACCAGGACCAGGTGAAGTGCGTGGTGGTCGCCAGTTCGGACAAGGCCTACGGCACGGCCGAGGTGCTGCCCTACACCGAGGCGATGCCACCCATGGGCCGGGCGCCCTACGACGTCTCCAAGAGCTGCACGGACCTGCTGGCCCAGTCCTATGCGGCCACCTACAGCCTGCCTGTCACCGTGGCGCGCTGCGGAAACATCTATGGCGGCGGCGACCTCAACTGGAGCCGCATCGTGCCCGGTACCATCCGCCTGGTGCTGGGGGGGCAGGCGCCCCAGATCCGTTCCGATGGCACCTTCACCCGGGATTACATCCACGTGGACGATGTGGTGGATGCCTACCTCGCCCTGGCGAACCGGATCGAGCAGGAAGGTGTGCGCGGCGAAGCCTTCAACTTCAGCCCCGAAGAGAGGCTCAGCGTGCTTGGGCTCACCTCGCAGATCCTGGAAATCATGCATCGCAAGGACCTGCAGCCCGTGATCCTCAACAGCGCCCAGGCCGAGATCAAGGACCAGTACCTGGATTCATCCAAGGCTCGGCGGGTCCTCGGCTGGCAGCCGAAAGTCCTGTTGCAGGAAGGACTCGAGCGCACCGTGGCCTGGTACCGGAATTATCTCGGAGCCCAGGCGTGAGCGCCGAGGACCTCCGGAAGCAGATCCTCGGGCTGGTGGCCGAGTACTACCACGCCAATTGGCCCCCCCAGCCCTTTGTGCCCGGCCAGAGTCCCGTACCCGTGAGCGGCAAGGTCTTCGACGAGAAGGACGTCCAGAACCTTGTGGATGCCAGCCTGGACTTCTGGCTCACCACGGGTCGGTTCGCCCAGACCTTCGAGGAGCGCTTCGCGGCCTTCATGCAGCAGAAGCATTGCCTGCTGGTGAACTCCGGCTCCAGCGCCAACCTGCTGGCCCTTACGGCATTGACCGCGCCCGAGCTCGGGGTGCGGCGCCTCCAACCCGGCGATGAAGTGATCACCTGCGCCACGGGCTTCCCCACCACCGTCAATCCCATCCTTCAGAATCAACTGGTCCCAGTGTTCCTGGATGTCCACATCCCCACCTACAACATGGACGTGAGCCACCTGGAGGAAGCCGTCGGCCCCCGAACGAAGGCCATCATGCTGGCTCATACACTCGGGAATCCCTTCGACCTCGACGCAGTCATGGCCGTTGCCCGGAAGCATGACCTGTGGGTCATCGAGGACTGCTGCGATGCGGTGGGAGCGACCTATCAAGGGAAGATGGTGGGCACATTCGGCGACCTGGCCACCTGCAGTTTCTACCCGGCCCACCACATCACCATGGGCGAGGGGGGCGCCGTGCTGACCTCAATTCCGCTTCTGAAGAAGCTCGTCGAGAGCTTCCGGGACTGGGGAAGGGACTGCTGGTGCGAGCCGGGCCATGACAACACCTGCCGCAAGCGCTTCGATTGGCAGCTGGGTGGCCTGCCCCACGGCTACGACCACAAGTACACCTACAGCCACATCGGTTACAACCTCAAGGCAACAGATATGCAGGCAGCCGTGGGCGTTTCGCAGCTGGACAAGCTGCCGGGATTCATCGCGAGCCGGAATGCCAACTTCGCCCATCTCCTGGACAGGCTGAGGCCCCTCGAGGAGCACCTCATCCTGCCGGAATCCCTGCCAGATTCGCACCCCAGCTGGTTTGGCTTCCCCCTCACTCTGCGCGAGGGTTCTCCCGTCACACGCAACCGAATTGTCCAACACTTCGATGACCACCGCATTGGCACCCGGCTTCTATTCGGTGGCAACCTGCTGCGGCAACCGGCCTTTAAGGACAGTGTTCACCGCATCGTGGGAAACCTAAGCCAGGCGGACTGCGTCGTGGAACGCACTTTCTGGATAGGTGTCCATCCTAGGCTTTCCCTACCCATGATGAATTTCATGACGAACTCGCTTGCCACTGCTTTCCAGGGCGGAACCTGAATGCGACCACTCGCGCCAGTGGATCTCGCAGAAATTCAAATGGGTGTGGGAGATGCCTGGAAGGACCTTGCT
>CAIMBM010000154.1 GCA_903839205.1 uncultured Holophagaceae bacterium
ATGATTATGTCAGGGTCAAGAGGACGACCTTCCTTTCAATCTGGTTGTGTTTTGCCTGGAATGATTCTGACCATCGCACCGCTACACCAGAATCCTGACTTCCCCGCACCATTCGCGCCTGCAGAATCTCGGACAGAGGATGAAGAAACCTAAGGACAACAGGAATCCAAAATTAGGGACCGGCCCACGAACCGCCGAGGGCCTCCTGGAACAGGCGGCCATCCTGGTCAAGGAGGGCAGCACGACAAAAGCGCGGCAGATTTTATACCAGGTCCTACGGAGCACCCCGGGCGATCGGATGGCCCATCTGCTGCTCAATCACGCGGCCCTCATGGACGGCGACCTCGGCGGACTCCGCCGGGCCGTTGAGCTACAACGAACCCTGCCGATTCCACCTGACATCGTTGCCTGGAATCTCAGTCACCTGAACTTGCGACTGGGAGTGATGCCCCAGGGTTGGGATGAGTACGAAGTCCGCTGCCGGATCCCCGGCCTGGTCATACCGGAACGACATTTCTCCCAGCCCCGCTGGAACGGGGAGCCCTTCCCTGGGAAAACCCTCCTGCTTCGCTATGAGCAGGGCTTCGGGGACACTCTGATGTTCGTCCGATACGCCAGGCGGGCTAAGGCGCTTGGAGGCCTGGTTCTCCTCGACGCCCAGGTGCCCTTGGCAGATCTGGTGGCCACCTGCCCGGCTGTCGACGGAGTCATACCCCACGGGTCCCCCCTGCCACCCTTCGACCTTCAGGTCTCTTTGCACTCGTTGCCCCAGGTCTTCCAGACGACCCTGGACACCATTCCCCAGGAGATCCCCTACCTGGATATCCCGGGGCACGTTCCTAACCGGGACTGGATCCTCCGAACCCTCGCCCGGTCCGAGGGCCAGACGCGCATCGGCCTGGTTTGGGCGGGGCGTCGCACCCACAAGGACGATCAGCAGCGGTCCCTGACACCCGCGTCCCTCGCGGCCCTGGGCTCCGTACCAGGGGTCGCCTGGCACAGCTTCCAGATCGACAGCCCGGAACAGCCCCCACTGCCGGGCCTCGTGATCCTGGACCCCATGCTGCGCAATTTCTCGGACACCGCCTTCGCGCTCAGCGGCATGGATCTGCTGATCACCGTGGACACGGCCCTGGCCCATCTGGCCGGCGCCCTGGGCATTCCCACGCTGCTGCTCCTGCCCTTCTACCCGGACTGGCGCTGGCTGCTGAGCCGGGAGGACAGCCCCTGGTACCCCTCCATGCGCCTCTATCGGCAGACCTCCCCGGGCGACTGGGACGGTGTCCTCGCTCGGATCGTTTCTGATTTGACGGGCGGCTCCTAGGTACCTTGGCTGCCTTCCTCGGGTGGGGGTGAGTTCCGTCAGGGCAGGTCCGCGCCATTGTCAGGCACCTGATCCCCAGGTCCAGGTTCAGGACCCACCCCTTCGCCGGAAAGATCCTCAACGACCTGCCTGATGACCGTGCCCCAATCGTTGGGCTTGGGCTGCCGGTAGATGCGCAAGGTGGGGTACCAGGGACTGTCCGCCCGCCCCATCATCCAGCGCCAATCGGGGATGTAGGAGACCAGGAGCAGGGTCGGGATGCCCAGGGCGCCGGCCAGGTGGGCCATGGCCGTATCCACGGTGATCATCAGATCCATGCCGCTGAGCGCGAAGGCCGTATCCGAGAAATTGCTCAGGAGGGGCGCCAGGGAAGTCATCCCATGGAGGGGGGGAATTTCCGTCGCCCCAAGCTGGAAGCCATGCCAAGCCACCTCCCTCAGAGCGTTCAGGGGGGAAAGGGCGCCCGGAGCGATGGACCGTTGCGCATCACGGGTGTGGATGGCACTGCCGGCCCAGGACAGTCCAATCTTGACGCGCCCGTTCGAGCGGGCCAGGAGGTCCTGAATTCCGACCCGGTTCGGCACCCTCTGGGGAACGCTCAGGTAGGGTACTTCCGCCGGGATGGACGCCAAGTCCGTCTGGAATATCCGGGGCAGGCTGAGCAGCGGCAGCTGCAGGTCGAACGGGGGAATTGGACTCCCCTCGGGCACGACTTCGTCCACGCCGGGGCAGGTGGCCACCAGCTCCGCCAATTCCGGCTGGGCCAGCAGGATCACCCTCGCGCCAAGGCGCTTCACACTCGAGGCATAGCGTACAAACATCAGGGTGTCGCCCAGTCCCTGTTCCCAGTGCAGCAACAGGGTCCGACCCTGCAGGGGCTCCCCATCCCAGAAGGGCTGGGAGAACTGTCTGGGCGGAGTCATGATGGCCGGGTGGCAAAAACGGGTTTCGTGCTGGATCCAGCCCTCGGCCATGGCACCGAAGAGCATGTTCACGCAAAAGCGTTCCCATTCCAGTTCCGCGCCTGAATAGTCCGTATCCACCCGACGGAGCATTTCCCGGTGCAGGGCGGGCCAGTTTTGTTCTCGAATGAAGATGGACGTTAGAAAGCCCGTGAGGACCGGATTGCCCGGCTCTTGTTCCACGGCTGGAGCCAAGACCGCTCGGGCCAGGTCCAACTGGTCCTGTCTCCACCGGCACCGGGCCAAATCCAGGCGGACTTCCGTCTGACGAGGGTCCACGGCCAGGGCTTTTTCAAGCCAGGAAACGGCCTCTTCCACGCGGCCCAGTTTCAGGCATGCCTTTCCCGTGCCAGCCAAGGCGGGAAGGAAATCAGGATCGATGGCCAGGGCCTTGGAGTACGCATTGAGAGAGCCCACCGCCTGCTTCATCGAGAGCAGCAGGCCCCCGTAGCTTGCCCAGGCATCGGGAGCCTCCGGGTGGAGAAGCAACAGGTTCCGGTAGGCCAGGAGCGCTTCTCCCTCTTTGCCTGAAAGCTCCAACTCCCGGGCCTCCTCGAGCAGCTTTCCTAGGTCTTCGGCCACCGTATTTTCCTTTCCAGTGGGCAGGTTCGGGAAGGTCTTCATGGCTGTTCGGTGCGTGGAAGGTCCTGGGAATCGGCAGTCAAGTCCTCCATCAGGTGGCCGATGACCGCGCCCCAATCGCCCGGGGAGGGTTGCCGATAGATTCGCATGGTGGGGTACCAGGGGGTGTCTCCCCTCCCCATCATCCAGCGAAAATCCGGGAAGAAGGCCACGAGGAGCAGCGTGGGAATCCCCAGGGCTCCCGCCAGGTGAGCCAGGGCCGTGTCCACAGTGATGAGCAGATCCATCCCGATCAGGGCATAGGCAGTATCCGAGAAGTTACGGATGGAGGGATCCAGAGAGACCAGGCCAGGAAGGGGCGGTTCCTCGGTGGCTTCGAGCTGGAAGCTGTACCAGGACACCCCTGGCAGGGCAGCCAGAGGCGCAAGCACTTCCGGTGGCAGGGAACGTTCCGCATTCCGCGGATGGCGGGGACTTCCCGCCCAGGCCAGCCCAATCCGGATCGAACCCTCCGCTGCGGCCAGCTGTCCCTTGATGCGCTCGCGGTTGGGCACCTTCTCTGGTACATGCAGGTAGGGAACCTCCGCTGGGATGCTCTGAAGGTCTGTCCCAAAGACCCCTGGAAGGGAAAGAAGGGGAATGTGGAGGTCGAAGGCCGGAACGGGGCTGCCATGGGGAACAACCTCATCCACCCCGGGGCAGGTGGCCACCACGTCGGCGAGGGCCGGCTGGGCCTCCAGCAGCACCCGGCCTCCAAGGGGCTTCACCAAAGCCGCATAGCGGACGAACATGAAGGTGTCACCCAGCCCCTGCTCGAAATGAACCAGGAGCGTCTTCCCGGCAAAAGACCGGCCATCCCACCGGGGCTGGTTGAAGTTGCGTTTCGGGACGATCAGATCTGGGCAGTCTAGGCGGCTTTCGTAGCCCGCCCACCCCCGCTGCATCCTCCCCAGGCGCAGATCTAGGAGGGCTCGGTCATAACTCTCGATGGCCGGCAAAGGGGGATCGAGGCCGATGACCCGGCCCATGGCGGCTCCAAATTCCTCCCATCGGGCCAGGTGGACCAGGACTTCGACGAGCAGGCCATGGGCGTCCCGGTTTCCCGGATGTTCTGCGATGAGTCCTGTCAATAGGACACGGGCCTGCTCCCACTCTCCCCTCAGGCATTGGCAGCGGACCAGCGCAAATTGAGCGTCCAGGTTTTGGGGATAATGGGCCAATACGTGCCTGCTTCGTTCTTCAGAGGCTTGAAATAGCCCTAGACCGCTAAGGGCGTTGGCCAGATTAATCTGGGCAGCCCATTGATTGTGATCCAGGCGAAGGGCCTCAGAGCTGGCCTCCTGGGAGGCTTCCATCTGGCCCATCTCCAGGAAAAGACCTCCCAGCGCTGTCCAGGCCTGGGCATCATTCGGTTGCAGTTCCAGGTGGCATCGATAGGCCGAAAGAGCTTCGTTTCTTCGGCCCGAGCGATGCAACTCACTGGCCATTTCAAGGTCCATTTTCGCGTCTGCCTTCACTGGATCATTCTTGATGGAGTGGTCTGGCTTAAGCATGACTCAGCAAATCCGTGAGGATATTCTGCACCACCGAATTCCAGTCCCCTGGCACCGGCTGGCGGTAAAGCCGGAGTGTGGGGTACCAGGGGCTGTCGACCCGGTCCATCAGCCAGCGCCAGTCGGGAATGTTGGTGACCATAAGCAGGGTCGGTATCCCCAGAGCCCCTGCCAGGTGGGCTACTGCGGTGTCCACGGTGATGAGAAGGTCCATGGCCTCAAGGGCAAAGGCCGAATCCGAGAAATTGCTCAGCAGGTGACCCAGGGGAAGAATGCCCGGGAGAGGATCGGCCAGATCACTCTCCCTCTGGAAGCTGTACCAAGTCACTCCAGGCAGCTGCGCCAAGGGGTTGAGGCAATCCGGAGGCACTGATCGCTGTGCATCCCGGGGGTGGTCACTGCTACCCTTCCAGGCTAGGCCCATCCTGAGACGCCCAGACCTGGGGGCCAACAGTTCCGTGAGCGCCAGGCGGTTGGGCACATGGCGTGGCACTCGGAGGTAGGGGATCTCGGCCGGTATGGAGGCCAGTTCTGTCCTGAAGAGCCACGGCAGGGAAGGCAGCGGGAAGTGGACATCGAAGGGCGGTACCGGGCTGCCCTTGGGAATGACCTCATCGATCCCGGGGCAGGTGGCCACCAGGTCTGAAAGGGGCCCCTGGGCGGCCAGGAGGACTCTGCCCCCTAGGGCCTTCACCCGTGAGGCATACCTCACGAACATCAGGGTGTCCCCCAAGCCCTGCTCGTAGTGGAGCAGCAGGGTCTTTCCCTGGAAGGGCTCCCCGTCCCAGCGGGGATGGGTAAAGTGCCGCTGCGGCATGGTCAGGCCTGGCGCCCGCAGGCGGGCCTCGTACAAATCCCAGCCCTCGGGCATCTCCCCGTACAGCAGCCTGGCGTGGGCCCAGACGCAGTCCGCGGCGGGGCCGGTGATGCCAGCCAAGTAGAGGGCTCGCCGGGTCTGCTCCTGGTGGGCCAGGGCCGGCTTGCCCATCAGGAGATAGGCCTGGAGGAGGGCTTCATGGGCCAGGAGGTGGCCTGGATCCCATTCAAGCAGCTGCACCAGCGCTGACCTTGCGGCGCCGAGTTCGCCCTGCTCCAGGAGCCGCCCGGCCGTGGCCATCTGATGCTCCGCGGCCATTGGCTCCAGGGAACAATCAAGCCTTCTTGTGGGTAAGGGATCCACCATCAGCCCCAGGGATTAGACCGCATGCTCGAATCCCACAAGGAATAGCACGGATATCTGGTCCTCGTCAGTGTGCGCAGACAGCCCTTCCTTGAATCACCGCACCACCGCACGATAGCCCCGCAGGGCCCGATCCCCACGTTCGAAGGCGTCCAGTTCTGCCTTAACCTTTTCCTTCAGCTGGGCTAATTTCGCCGTTCGGCTCTCCAGTTGCCAGCCCAGAGCATGGGCCCTGGCCATCAGTTCTGGCCAGTCCGGTCCCTTTTCGGCGCAGGCCAAGGCGGTTTGGAACTCCGCATTCCATTGGGCCAGGAGGCCAGGATCAGGCTCCCAGGTCGGATCGGCCACCCAGGCTTCCATCCGTTCGAGGGCAGTGTGAAGCCCCCCTTCGCTCATACGACCTGGGCCCTCAATTCGTACCCGGAAGCTGAAGCTGCCTTAAGGTTCTTCTGGTGAAGCTGCTCCCAGGCTTCCCGGATCTGGCCCATATGGTGGGAAAGTACCCGCAGTCGGGCTATGTCTTTGGTGGTCCCAGCCTCGAAGAGTTCCGAGGTCCACCAGCTGTAAATCTTCATGAGGTTCTGAACCACTTCACCCCCGTCTTCCAGGTTGAGGCGGATGACCGCTTCGTTGACGATTTTCGCCACCTGGCCCAGGTAGCGGGCCACCTGGGCAGTTTCCTTCTGCTCCATGGCTCGGATGGCCTTCCCCAGGAACAGTTGTCCCGCCTCCATAAGCAGGGCGGCCTGCTGCTCGGGGCTGGCCCCCAATACCCGCTGGGCGAGATAGTTATCGGCGGATTGGGCGTAGCTGTTCATGGTGGATCCCCGTTCTGTTCGTTTCGGCAGGCGCGTGCAATGTCTTAAAGGTGGGTCAGGCGCCGAGGAGGCTAGAGGCACTGGCTTTCATCTGTCCCACGGTCACTTCCATTTGGGAAAACTGATTCTGCAGGGCTGTCTTCCGCTGCGCCAGCATGGCTTGGCCCTGCGCAATCTGAAGGTCAAGGTAATTATTCTGGCTCGTAATGTTTGTCAGGGCGGTGGCCAGAACGCCGCTGCCATACCCTGCGTTCTGGGCAATGAGGTCACTGACCGCCTGAGCGGCGCCCCGGGCCAAGGTCAAGGTGCCGGAACCCGCCCCCGTGACCCCCATGGTGAGTCCGGCCAGGTCCCCGGTGCCATTGAAGGTTCCGTTCGAACTAGTGAGGGTGATGGGGCCATTGGGCGTTCCCGTGAAGACCCCAGTGAAGGTCCCATCGCCGTTCTTGGTGACCGTGAAATTCACGGCGCCGGTGGCCGTCTGCGACCCTCCACCTGTGACTGTCAGGATCCCATTGGAAGAGCGCCCCGAAAAGGTGATGAGCCTCAGGGCCGCGGCGGGATCCTGGTCGACGGCCTGCTTGAAGGTCGTGGTGCTGAGACTGAGGGTGCCATCGGCATTGGTCGTGACACCGAGACTCGCCAGGTTCGTGTAGGCGGAGTTACCCGTCAGCCCGACCGAAGTGCCCGTGAGGGCCGCTTGAATCTGGGTAATGATG
>CAIMBM010000155.1 GCA_903839205.1 uncultured Holophagaceae bacterium
CGCAACCTGGGCGGCATCGTGGTCATCGACTTCATCGATATGGTGGATGCAGCCCACCGCGATGAGGTCCTGGCGCGCTTCCAGGAGGAGTTGAGGCGGGACCGCAACCACGCCCGGGCCGGGGGCATCTCCGAGTTCGGCCTAGTGGAACTCACCCGCAAGCGCACGGGCCCCTCCCTGGAGCGGCTGCTCACCCAGCCCTGCCCCACCTGCAACGGCGCGGGCCGCACCCAGAGCCCCGAGACCTGCCTGCTCCGGGCCTACCGCGAGCTGGTGCGGCTGGGCGAGCGGCTGCGGGGGGCGGACGTGCGCCTGACACTGCACCCGGAGCTGGCCACTTCGCTCAACCAGGAATCCCGGGAAGGCCTCATGCAGCTGGCCCGCCTCCTGGGCGCCCGGGTCGTCTGGATCGAGCGCGCCGACACGCCGCGGCACGCGGTGGTCATGGACCTCCAGTTCCCGGGCCAGGATAGCGCCTCGGCCTGAACCCCCGGGTGCAAGGACGCCGGGAGCCAGCCCAACCAGCGATCCTCTTGGACATTCAAAGGCAGTAGCCGAAATCTGTCTTCAGGCCCACCCAGCGGGGTCCATGGCGGCCTCTGCTGCCGCCCTACGATCCTCGCCTTGCTTCCATTTCGTGGCGGTGAGCCGGCGCCCCGTGATGCCATCCGAAGCGGGTGAGGCCAACCAGAGCAGCGGGGGGACCATGATTGCCGGATCCAGGAGGTTGGCTCGGAATTGTTCAGGCACCCCGTCCGGGATCATGCCGGTGAGCGTGGCCCCTCCGGGCAAGAGGGCATTGACGGTCACGCCTGTGCCTTCGAGGTCGTGCGCCCAGATGACCGTTTCGGATTCGAGCGCGGCCTTGGAGGGGCCGTAGGGCGAGAATCCTCGGCGGCGCATGGTCTCGTAATTCATCGAGACGTTGATGATTCGTCCCCAGCCTGCCTTCACCATGGCTGGGGCGGCCAGCCTAGCCATGAGGAAGGGGCCATTCACGTTGGTGTCGATAAGCAGGCGCCAGGTTGCCGGGGCGACCTCCCAGAACCGGGTGGGCTCACTCAGGAACTTGTCGCTGACATACTTCATCCCCCGGCCAGCGTTATTCACCAGGATGTCGAGGCGACCGAAGCGCCTCATGGCCGTCTCCACGGCCTCCGCGCAGTCCGCCTCCCGTGTCACATCCGCCTGAAGAGTTACCACGAGGCCAGTTCCTCGAACTTTTCCCGACTCCTTTGCGACACCTTCGACCTCGGCGAGTTCCTTGGCCGCCGTCGCGATGACGTGAACCCCGGCCTTGGCCAGCCCAAGCACCATGGCCCTCCCGAGGCCCCGACCACCACCGGTGACGATGGCGGTCCGCCCCTGGAGGGCTCCGTCGTCCGTGGCGGCGTTCTCCATCGTCGTCATCACGTGAGTCCAGGCCAGGTGGTCCCGAGCCTCTCCTGGGCCTGCTGGAAAGCCTGGCGGATGACAGCGACCGCTTCCTGGACCAGGGGGCCCTTCTCCAGTATCCGCAAATTCGCTTCCGCGTTGACTGGATTGGTCGTGCCGATCGACACCACCTGAGCGGTCTTCAAGGCAAGGGCGAAGCGCAGGGCGATCTCCAGCCAGTCCTTTTCACTGTCATAGCCTAGAGCCTTCGGCTCCAGCCCCATCGCCGTGAAGCGGTCCTTGTAGGGCTTCAC
>CAIMBM010000156.1 GCA_903839205.1 uncultured Holophagaceae bacterium
CGACAAGGTGGGACGGAAGAGCGAGAACCCCAGCATCACCCGCGACGTGAGCGGGGAGGGCGTGCAGCAGGCCCTGCTGAAGCTGGTGGAAGGCACCATCGCCAACGTGCCGCCCCAGGGCGGCCGCAAGCACCCCCACCAGGAGTTCATCCAGCTGGACACCAGCAACATCCTGTTCATCTGCGGCGGCGCCTTCGTGGGCATCGATGACATCATCAAGCAGCGCATCCGGGCCAAGGCCGTGGGTTTCGGCTCCACGCCCTCCTCCAAGGACGACAAGGAGAACCTGCTTCGCCTGGTGGAGCCCGAGGACCTCATCAAGGTCGGCCTCATGCCCGAGCTGGTGGGCCGGCTGCCGGTGGTGGCGGGCCTCACCCCCCTGGACCGCGAGGCCCTGGTGGCCATCCTCACCCAACCCAAGAACGCCATCACCAAGCAGTTCGTGAAGCTCTTCGACATGGATGACGTGGACCTGAGCTTCGAGGAGGGCGCCATCGACGCCATCGCCGAGCAGGCCCTCAGCCGCAAGCTGGGCGCCCGCGGCCTCCGCAGTCTGGTGGAGCAGATCCTGCTGGAGCCCATGTACGAGCTGCCCTCGGACAAGCGCACCGCCCGCGAAACCCTCCGGATCACCCGCCAGAAGGTCGAGGAGGTCATGGGCCTCCCGTCCCACCCGATCTCCGCCGCCGGCTGAAGCGAGGCGAACCTTGGCCGTTCCCAAGACCCTCACCCTGCCCGCCATTCCCATCCGGGACATGGTGCTGTTCCCGGGAGCGAGGGTGCCCTTCGTGGTGGGGCGGGCGGCCTCGGTGCGGACCCTGGAACTGGCCATCAAGGCCGGCGACCACCTGCTGATGCTCACGCAGAAGGACGCCAAGGTGGAGACGCCGGGCCAGGAGGACCTCTACACCATCGGAACCCTGGCCCTGGTGGAATCGGTCATCGCCCTGCCCAAGGACTACTACAAGGTGGGCGTGAAGGGTATCGCCCGGGTGACCCTCCGGCGCTACGACGACAGCGGGGAGGTCATCCAGGCGGAGGCCTACCTGTTGCCGGAGCCCTCCCAGGCCGCGGCCGGCTCGATCCAGACCTTCCACCAGGCGGTGGAGACATTCCTGGGCCGCAACTCCGACGCCTCACGGCTGCTGAGCATGGACCAGATCCGCGAACTGCCCCTGGGCAAGGCCATCGACACCGTGGCCGGGCTGGTGCCGGCCGAGGTGAGGCAGAAGCAGGAGATCCTGGAACAGCTGGAGATCGGCCCCCGCCTCGAGACCCTGCTGCACCTGCTGGAACTGGACGCTGCCCGCTCAGAGGTGGACCGCACCCTGGATGAGAAGACCCGCCAGCGCCTGGACCAGGACCACAAGCAGTACGTGCTGAACGAGAAGATGCGCGTGATCCAGCAGGAGCTGGGCAAGAAGGAGGAGAAGGACGAATCCACGCGGCTCAAGGACCAGATCGAGGCCGCCGGGATGAGCGCCGAGGCCAAGGGGAAGGCCCTGGAGGAACTGGAGCGCCTGGAGGCCATGCCGCCACAAAGCGCGGAGGCCACCGTCAGCCGCACCTACCTGGACTGGCTGCTGGCCCTGCCCTGGAAGGCCATGGCCGAGGAGCGGCTGGACCTCGTGGAGGCCGAGCGGGTGCTGGACGAGGACCACTCGGGCCTGGACAAGATCAAGGCCCGCATCCTGGAGCACCTGGCGGTCATGGCCCGGCTGCAAAAGGATCCGGCTTCCAGCGCCGAGGGGGACCGGGCGCCGCTGCGGGGCCCCATTCTCTGCCTGGTGGGCCCGCCGGGGGTCGGCAAGACCTCCCTGGCCCGCAGCATCGCCCGCGCCCTGAACCGACCCTTCGTGCGGCTGTCCCTGGGCGGCGTGCGGGACGAGGCCGAGATCCGTGGCCACCGGCGCACCTACATCGGCTCCATGCCGGGCCGGATCATCTCGCTCATGAAGAAGGCCAAGGTCCGCAATCCGCTCATGCTGCTGGACGAGATCGACAAGATGGCCTCGGATTTCCGCGGGGATCCCAGCAGCGCCCTGCTGGAGGTGCTGGATCCCGAGCAGAACGCGGCCTTCCAGGACCACTACCTGGACGTGGGCTTCGACCTGAGCCAGGTGCTCTTCCTGGCCACGGCCAACGTGCGGCACCAGATCCCCGAGCCCCTGGAGGATCGCCTGGAGATTCTGGAACTCAGCGGCTACACCACGAAGGAGAAGCTGGCCATCGCCGAGCAGCACCTGCTTCCGCGGGCCCTGGAAGGCCACGGCATGAGGGACATGGGCGTGCGGTTCGAGAAGGCCGCCCTGGAGAAACTCGTCCAGTCCTACACCCGCGAGGCGGGCGTGCGTCAGTTCGAGCGTGAGATCGCCAACATCCTCCGCAAGTTGGCGCGGCACACGCTCCAGCCCGAGAGGGGCGAGGCCTTCGATCCCCTCATCACGGCCGACCGCGTGCCGAAGCTCCTGGGGCCCGAGAAGATCCTGGAGACCCGCGCCGAGGACACGGCTCCGCCGGGTCTGGTGAACGGCCTGGCCTGGACGCCCACCGGGGGCGACCTGCTGACCATCGAGGCGGCGGTCCTGCCCGGCAAGGGGGTCCTCAAGCTCACGGGCAAGCTGGGCGAGGTCATGCAGGAGAGCGCCAACCTGGCTCTCAGCTATGTGCGGGGCCGGGCCGAGCGCCTGGGTCTCAAGCGCGACTTCCTCGACACGGTGGACCTGCACGTGCATGTCCCGGAGGGCGCCATCCCCAAGGACGGCCCCAGCGCCGGCATCACCCTGGCCACGGCCCTGATCTCCGTGCTGACGGGCATCCCCGCCCGGGCGGACATGGCCATGACCGGCGAACTGACCCTGCGGGGCCGGGTGCTGCCCATCGGCGGGCTGAAGGAGAAGCTCCTGGCCGCCCACCGGCAGGGGCGCAAGGCCGTGCTGATCCCCAGCGAGAACGCCCGGCATCTCGAAGAGGTTCCCGCGGAGGTCCGGGAGCAGCTCAGCATCCACCTGGTCAGCCACATGGACGAGGTCATCCAGCTGGCCCTGACCCGGATGCCCGAACCCCTGGGACCCGAGGCGGCTCCTCCGGCTCCGCCCAGTCCGGTCCGGGAGAACCCGGCGACGGCGCAGTAGCGGCGGGGCCCTGGGCGGGCTGCAGGCTCGTTCCTGCTACCCTGGTGCCATGCGTTTTCTGTCGAGCCACGTCATCCACTTCTTCGTCATGGGCCTGGGTATCGCCCTGGTGCTGGGGCTGCTTCATCCGACGGGCCGGCCGGAGCGCACCCGGGCCTCGATCCTGAAGCACGCCGCCGGGCTCATCGGCATCGGGCTGGCCCTGGCCTGGCTCATGTACCTGCTGCCCCGGCATCCCGTCCGCTTCTGACCCATCGAAACAGCGTTTCTGCCACGGATGAACACGGATGAACACGGATTTGGGTGTAGGAAGCAGATCCTCTAGTCCGCGAGATTCCATCCGAGTGCAGCTGAGTTCAGCTGTGGCTAATCATCCGTTGTTCCCGGTGGGGAACTGATGGTCGAGCAGGTCCTGGGCCCCATGGCCGCGCTGAGGGCGGGATGGGAAGCCGCCTCGCGCAGCGCCGTGGAGCTCTGGCATGAGCTGGCCCGGGCGGTACCGCCGCTGGGGCGCCTGGGGTCCTTCATCTTCGAGGTGGTCGAGAGGTACCGCAAGAACGACTGCCTGAGCTACGCCGCGGGCCTCAGCTTCTGGGTCATCGTCAGCCTGGTGCCCCTCTCCACGCTGCTGTTCAAGCTGCTGGGCACCATCCTGGGCAGTCGGGCCTACGGCCCCGGGACCCTGAGGACCCTGCAGGAGATCGTGCCCTATCTCCCCCGCGAACTGGTCTACGATGCGGTGGCCAACAGCCAGAGGATCGGCGGCATGGGCCTCTCCTGGATCGTGCTGCTTTTCGGCAGCTACTGGGGCATCAGCCAGCTGGACACCAGCCTCGCCCACGTCTTCGGCCTGCGCATCAAGAAGCACCGCCAGACCCGCAAGAACCACCTGCTGCGCCAGGTGGCCTTCCTGGTGGTCGGCCTGCTCCTCATGGTGGTCTTTCTCGCCCTGGTCCTGGGCGGGGCCGTCCGCAAGTTCCTGCCCTGGAAGCAGGCGGACTTCCTGCCCTACCTGGGGCCCCTGCTGGGCCTGGTGGTGGTCACGATGGTGCTGCAGCACCTCCCCCGCCTGCACGTGAAGTTCCGCCACGCCTTCCTCGGGGCCGCCGTATCCACGACGCTCTGGTGGCTGGCCAAATGGGGCTTCGGCGTCTACCTGAAGCACACCCTCACCTGGGGCATCATGTACGGCTCCCTGCTCGGCATCATCGCCGGCCTCACCTTCCTCTACTACAGCTGCGCCATCCTGCTGCTGGGCGCCGAGATCACCGCCGCCTTCTACCGCCACGAGACCACGGGCACCACCGTGCCGCCCTGGCTGCGGGTGAAGGCGGGAGAGCCCAGGAAACCCTAGCCCCGCAGAAGGCCAAAAAAAACCAACACCTGCCGGCCGCGGACCTATCTTTCTTATCGCGGTCGCCTTCGCAAGGTGCCGCCTGCGAGGGTTCCCATGCTGGGATGTCGCGGAAGGGTCTGGGCCCGCTTGCTCCTGGCCGCGCTGGCCCTGTTCGTGGCGAGGTCGGGCTGGCCGGAGGGGGATGCGGCCGAGAAGGTGTGCGTCGCGAGGGTCCAGGGGACCATCGGACCGGCCACGGCCAGCTACCTGGCCCGGGCCATCGGGGAGGCGGCAGGCCAGGGGGCCCAGTGCCTCGTCATCGAGCTGGACACGCCCGGCGGCCTCCTCGATGCCACCAAGCAGATCATCCAGAGCTTCCTCCGCGCGCCCGTGCCCACGGTCGTGTACGTGTCGCCCCCGGGGGCCTGGGCGGGCAGCGCGGGTTGTTTCATCACGGTGGCCGCCGACGTGGCGGCCATGGCCCCCACCACCAGCATCGGCGCGGCCCACCCGGTGGGCCTCAGCCCGGGCGGTGAGAAGCAGGACGACACCATGAAGCAGAAGTTGGAGAACTTCTCCTCCAGCTACATCGAGGCGGTGGCCGCCAAGCACCATCGCAACACGGAATGGGCCCGGGCCTCGGTGCGGGAAAGCGCCGCCATCACGGCGGAGAAGGCCCTGGAACTCAATGTGATCGACCTCCTGGCCAGGGACCTGCCGGACCTGTTGAACCAGCTCGACGGACGCACCGTGAACGGCAGGACCCTGAGAACAGCCAAGGCCACCATCGTCCTCGTTCCGATGACCTTCCAGGAGCAGGCCTTCCAGGTCCTCGCCCATCCCCAGGTGATGCTGATCCTCATGCTCATCGTCATGTACGGCGTTATCGGCGAGCTCACCAGTCCCGGCGCGGTGCTCCCGGGGGTGGCCGGCCTCATCGCCCTGGTGCTCCTCATGTACCTCGCCTCGGTCCTGCCCATGAACGCCGCCGGTCTGGCGCTGATCGGTCTGGCCATCGCCCTGTTCCTCATCGATGTGTTCGCGCCCACCCACGGTGTGCTGACGGCCGGAGGCATCCTGGCCTTCTTCCTGGGAGTCTTCATGCTCTTCGAGCGGAGCGAGCCCTTCCTGCGGCTGTCCCTGGCGTGGATTCTACCCGCGACGGTGGTGACGGCCCTGTTCTTCGTCCTCGTCGTGGGCGCCGGGATCCGGGCCCAGCGCCTCCCGGCCAGGACCGGCGCAGGCACGATGATCGGCCGCATGACCACTGCCCTTGAGCGCATCGATGCCGGAGGTGGCCGGGTGTTCCTCGAAGGGGAGTACTGGAACGCCGTGAGCACGGAACCGATCGAGCCAGGGCAGGTCGTGGAGATTCTCGCCCTGGAAGGACTGACGCTGAAGGTGCAACCCACAACCACTCGGAAGGAGGAGCGGCCATGAACGAGATCCTGATCCACATCGGCCCCTGGGCCTTCATCATCCTGCTGCTGCTGGTGATCACACTGCCGCAGGCGGCCCGCATCCTGCGGGAGTACGAGCGGGGGGTCATCTTCCGCTGGGGCAAACTGAAATGCGCCAAGGGACCTGGCCTGATCTTCCTGATTCCCTTCATCGACCGCATGGTTAGGATGGACCTGCGGGTGGTGACCATCGACGTCCCCAAGCAGGAGATCATGACCCGCGACAACGTCCCCGCGACGGTGGATGCCGTGGTCTACTTCCGGGTCGTGGACCCCGAGGCCGCGGTGGTGAAGGTCGAGAACTTCCTCAAGGCCTCCTCGCTGATCTCCCAGACGACCCTCCGGAAGGTGCTCGGCCAGTCGGAGCTGGACGAACTGCTGGCCCACCGGGAGAAGATCAACCTCCAGCTGCAGGAGATCATCGACCGCCAGACCGCGCCCTGGGGCGTGAAGGTGAGCACGGTGGAGGTGCGCGATGTGGTGCTGCCCGACGGGATGAAGCGCGCCATGGCCAAGCAGGCCGAGGCGGAACGGGAGCGGCGCGCGAAGGTCGTGAACGCCGAAGGCGAGTTCCAGGCCGCCGAGAAGATGGTCGGGGCCGCGGCCATGATTGCGGAACAGCCCATCGCGCTTCAGCTGCGGTTCCTCCAGACCATGGTCGAGATCGCCAGCGAGCACAACACGACCACCTTCGTCCCGCTCCCCAGTGAGCTGTTCGGCCCGTTCATGAAGAAGGGCGGCTAGGCCCCCCTGGAATCCGAAGACGAATACATTTAGACGCAGATGAGCACGGGTGCGCTCAGATGAAGGAGCTCTGTCATCGGCGTTTATCCTGGTTCAAATGGGGGGAGGCCGCGATGAACTTCAGTTCCATGACCCGGTGGGGTGCCCATGCCCTCCAGGGGGATCTGGGGCCGAAGCCCCGAAGACCGCTCGCCATCGTTCTCATCCTGTCGGCACTGGCCCTCGGAGGACTGCAGCTCCAAGCACAGGCACCGGTGCCGGACCCCAATGGCGACCGCATGGTGAACCTGCTCGATCAGGCAAATGCAGCCCTGAAGGCCAGGCGATGGCAGGAGGCGATCCCCCTGTTCAGGCAGGTGATCGAGCAGGCCCCGGGACGCTGGGAGGCCTTCCAGGGCCTGGGGAAGGCCTACCTCAACCTCGGGCGCTATCAGGAAGCCATTGATACCTTCGAGGCGGGGGTCGCGGCCTGCCAGGCGGAGCTGAGGGGTGGCGCTCCAAAGGACCGCCTGAAGTCTGCCCTGGGCCAGATGTTCGTGGGCGAGGGGAACGCCTTCCTCAAGCTGGGGCAACCCCAATCGGCCCTGGCGTGCTACACCAAGGCGGCCGACATCGATCCCAATCCCGGCCAGGCCTGCTTCAACCTTGCCGCCACGCTCTACAACCAGGGCCAGATGGGGGCCGCGGTGACCTACTGCGACAGGGCCATCGCCCTCGATCCGAAGCGGGCGGATGCCTACTTCATCAAGGGGTCGGCCCTCTTCGGGACCAGCAGCCTCGACGCCAGGAACCAGCTCGTCGTGCCCGCAGGCACCCGGGAGGCCCTCGAGAACTACCTGAGGCTCGCGCCGGAGGGGGGACACGCCGCGGACGTGAAGGCCATGCTGGAGGCGATGGGCGTCAAGGTCGGGACCACGGTCACACCGAAGGAGTGATCAAGTCCCCACGGTGGTCGTCACGATTCAAAAACAAATGAGACGAGCCACAGATGAACACGGATGGACCCAGATGAAGGCTGTCCTCCATCCGTGTTCATCAGCGTTTATCCATGGCAGGATTCGCATGTCTTCATCGCGTGAATCCGCCAAGCTTCACTCGTCGTCGTGGCCGCGCTGGCTCACGGGGATGCTGTAGCCGTCGATCTTGTACTCGTTGATCTTGTTGCGCACGGTGCGGAGGGCGATGTCGAGCTGCTCGGCGCAGTGGGTGCGGTTGCCCTTCAGGGCGCTGAGGGTGGAGAGCAGCCAGAAGCGCTCGAGCTCCGGCAGGCTCAGACCCAGGGGCAGCACGACGGGGGTCCCCATGGGCACGCCCACCAGGGGCTTCCTGGGGTCAGCAGCCACGGCGCCAGCGGGCACGGCGCTTTCGCGCCGGGGGGCCGACGTGCTGGGCGGTGTCCGGTCCTCGATGACGGGGCTTTCGGGCGGATCCTCGGGCAGCCCCTCGAAGGCGTCCGCGGGCAGCAGCCAGCGCAGGTCCTTCTGGCTGAGGCGGCGGCCCTGGCTCAGGACCACGCAGCGCTGGATGACGTTCTCCAGCTCGCGGATGTTGCCGGCCCAGGGGTGGCGGGCCAGCGCGGCGAAGAAGCTGGGCACCAGCTCGGGCACGTGGCGCTCGTTCTCCCGGGCATAGCGCTCCACGAAATGGGCGGCCAGCAGGCCCAGGTCCCCCGGCCGCTTGCGCAGGGGGGGCAGGTCCAGCGGAATGACATTCAACCGGTAGTAGAGATCTTCGCGGAAGCGCCCCTCCTTCACTTCGGTCTGGAGGTCGCGGTTCGTGAGCGCGATGAGGCGCACATCCACGGGGATGGGCCGGGTACCTCCCAGGCGGTCCACCGTACGCTCCTGGAGCACACGCAGCAGCTTGCCCTGGAGGCCCAGGGGCAGCTCGCCCACTTCATCCAGCACCAGGGTGCCGCCGTCGGCCTGCTCGAAGCGGCCCTGCTTCATGCCCGTGGCGCCGGTGAAGGCGCCCTTCTCGTAGCCGAACAGCTCGGACTCCAGGAGGTTCTCGGGGATGGCGGCGCAATTGATGGCCACGAAGGCGCGGTTCCGGCGGGGGCTGGCGCCATGGATGAGCTTGGCCAGCAGCTCCTTGCCGGTGCCGCTTTCGGCCTGGATGAGGATGGTGGCGCGGCTGTCCGCGGCGCGGCGGGCCAGGGCCAGGGTCTCGCCCAGCACCGGGTCCTGGGTGAGGATCACGGGGGCTTCGGAGGCCTCCTCGGCCTTGAGGTGGCTCTCGGACTTCAGGGCCTTGTTCAGGGCGGTGATGAGTTCCTCGGGGCTGAAGGGCTTGGAAAGGAAATCGAAGGCGCCAAGGCGCATGGCCTCGCGGGCGGACTCCAGGCTGCCGAAGGCCGTGATGAGCAACACCGGCAGGCCGGGGTCCACGGCCTTCAGGCGGGCCGTGAGCTGCAGGCCGTCCATGCCAGGCATGCGCAGGTCCGTGACCACGGCGTCGTAGGCGCCGGGCCGCACCATACGCAGGGCCTCCTCGCCGCCCCGGGCCTGTTCCGCGAAGAATCCCGACCGCTTGAGGCTCATGGCCATGCCGTCCCGCATTCCGGGATCGTCGTCCACCACCAGCACCCGAAGGGGAGTCGCCATAGCTGAGCATCCATGCGGCCAGCGGGCCGCTCCATCCGTTATCGGATGTCCAGACCCGGACTGGAGTTTTGTGCTGGGAGGCGTTTTTTCACCCGCTGCGGCAGATCCCCGGCGGCGGCCTCGCCGCGCACCGGATCGCCGTGGCGGCGGATGAGCAGGTAGAGCTGGCGGCGGCTCACGCCCAGCCGCTGGGCCGCCTCCACGCGGCTGCCGTAGGACCGCCGCAGGGCCCGGTGCAGGAGGAACCGCTCCAGTTCGTGCAGGTTGGAGGCGAGGTCCTCGGCTTCGAGGCGGAGGGGGCCGTCGGGTACGGCCGTGGGCAGCTGCCCCATCAAGTTCCAGCGCAGCAGACGGTTCCGCAGCTCCCGCAGGTTCCCGGGGCAGGGCAGGGCGCCCAGGGCCTCGGGCAGCGGACCCTCGAGGCCCTCTTCCGCCGCGAAGGCCGCCAGGAGGCCCGGAATGGCCTCGGGATGCTCCTCCAGGCCCGGCAGGCGCAGCATCAGACAGGGCAGGGATCCCGGCGCGGCGGACCGGGCGGCCACGATGCCGCGGGGATGGGCGGGAAGCCAGGTGGCGGGCGAGTCCCCGTCCCCGGCCTCCATCCAGGCAGCCTTGCGCCGCCGGGCGAATTCCGCGGCGAGTGTGGAGGAGCCGGCACCGGAAGGTCCGTGGATCCAGAGGGCCTCGGGCCGCGCCAGAAGCTCATCCAGGTGGGCGCCCCACTGGGCGAAACCCGGAAGGAGGGCCAGGGGGACCAAGGTTCTAATTCCCGGGGATGACGTGGAACAGCACGGCAAACACATGGCAGGCGCTGCCGCCCACCACGAAGAGGTGCCAGCAGGCATGGTGGAAGGGCAGCTTCTCCAGGCTGTAGACCGCCGCGCCCAGGCTGTAGAAGAGGCCGCCGCCGAAGAGCCAGTAGAGGCCGTGGGCCGGCACGGAGTGCAGCAGGGGGCCCGCGGCGATGACGATGAGCCACCCCATGAGCAGGTAGATGACCGTGGAGATCCAGCCCATGCGCCGCACGAAAGCCGGATCCACGGGCTGGACGGACGGCGTATGCAGGTGGTCCGGCGGCGGCGGGCGGAGGGCCGACCGGGCGATCCTCCCGTAGAAGATGCCCTTGAAGGTGATGCCCAGGACCGCCAGCCCCCACACCAGGCCGAAGACGGTCCAGCCCCAGCCGGGGTATTGACGGCCCAGGCGGGATAGGCAGAAGGGCGTGTAGGTGCCCGCGATGAGCAGGAAGATGGCCGAGTGGTCGAAGACCTTGAAGACCAGCTTCACCTTCGGTCCCCGGAAGGCGTGGTAGAGGGTGGACATGACGTAAAGCAGGATTAGGCTGGAGCCGAAGATGGCCGCGCCCACCACGTCCCGGGCCGTTCCGCGCCGGGCCGCAAAGACCACCATGACGACCAGGGCTGCCACTGACAGGGCCGCAGCCAGGCCGTGCGTGAGGCTGTTGGCCAGTTCCTCACCGCGGGTCTGGGAGTGGGATGCCGGGAGGGAAGCCGTGCGGGACATGGCCCCAAGGATGACAGACTCTAAGGCCTGATCTCCCGGAGCCGCCATGCGAAACCGTCTGCTGCTGTTCCTGCTCCTGGCGCTGGCAATCTCGGCCCAGACGCCCCCTTCGGTCAAGGGCGGCATGGTGGTGAGCCAGGAACGCCTGGCCTCGGAGGCGGGCGCCCAGGTGCTGCGGGAGGGCGGCAGCGCCGTGGACGCGGCGGTGGCCACCGCCTTTGCCCTGGCTGTAGTGCATCCCGCCGCGGGGAACCTGGGGGGCGGCGGGTTCCTCTTGTCGCGGCCAGTGGATGGCCCGCCCTCCTTCGTGGATTTCCGCGAGGCGGCACCTGGGGCGGCCGGGCCCCGCATGTGGCTGAAGGCAGGTGTCTACGATGAGGCGCGGCACCACCGCAGCCTGGCTTCGGTCGGCGTCCCCGGCACGGTGGCGGGGCTGCACGAGGCCTGGAGGCGGGAGGGCCGCCTGCCCTGGGCGCGCCTGCTGCATCCCGCCATCCGGCTCGCCCGGGAGGGCTTCCTGCTCTCGGAGAACCAGGCGGCCAGCCTGGCGGAGCAGCTGCCGGAATTCCGGAAGCACGGCCCGACCCTGGCCCAGTTCAGCCGGGATGGCCTGCCCCTGCGGACCGGGGACCGCCTGGTGCAGCGGGACCTGGCCCGGACCCTGGTCCGGATTTCGAAGGACTGGAGGGATTTCTACCGGGGCCGCACCGCCCGGCTGATCCTGCGCGACACGCGAGAGAACGCGGGACTGATCCGGGCCGCGGATCTGGCCGCCTACCGTCCTGTGCTGCGCGAGGTCCTGCGGGGGCGCTACCGTGGCCTGGAGGTGCTGGCCGCGCCGCCGCCCAGCTCCGGCGGCCAGGTGCTGATCGAGGCGCTGAACATCCTGGAAGGCTACGACCTGAGGGCCGCAGGAGCCGGGTCGCCGGCGGCCGTCCACCTGGCCTCCGAGGCGCTGCGGCGGGCCTTCGCGGACCGGGCCCGGTTCCTGGGCGACCCGGCCTTCAACCTTGATATGCCGCTGGACCGGCTCCTGTCGAAGGCCTACGCAGGGGAGCTGCGGGGCACGATTGAGCCGGACCGTGCCTCGGTGTCCGCGCCGGACCGCTTCACCTGGCCCCGGGACCGGCCCGACACCACGCACCTCTCCGTGATCGACCGCCGGGGCAGCGCCGTGAGCCTCACCTACACCCTGGAGGACAGCTACGGGCTGAAGCGCATCGTGCCGGGGGCGGGCTTCCTGCTGAACAACGAACTGGGCGACTTCAACGGGGGGCCGGGCTTGACGGATGCCACGGGCCTCATCGGCACGCCGCCCAACCTCGCGGGGCCGGGCAAGCGGCCCCTCTCCAGCATGTGCCCCCTGATCCTCGTGAAGGACGGGGCCGTGCTCTTGGTGAGCGGCAGCCCCGGCGGCCGCAGCATCCCCAGCACCGTGCTGGAGACGGTGCTGAACGTCGTGGACTTCGGCATGGACGCCCGGGCCGCCGTGGACACCCCGCGCTTCCACCACCAGTGGCTGCCGGACCGCATCCAGGTGGAGGCCGGCCTGGCGGAAGCCACCCGGGCCGCCCTGAAGGCCATGGGCCACGACCTCAGCGTGGTGAAGAAGCAGGGCTGCGCCCAGGTGATCCTGGTGCGCGATGGCCAGGCCGAAGGCGCCGCCGATTCCAGGCGCTGGGCGGACAGCGGGCTCGCGGCGGAGTGAGGGTAGACGTCCCCAGCGGTGGGGAAAGGTCCGGCCCCTATTTCAGGTGCTTGTCAAACCAGCTGATCATCTCCCACAGGGTGTGCTCGATGGATTCCCGGGCCACGTAGCCGTGGGCCTCCAGGGGCAGGGTGACGTAGCGGGCCGTCTGGCCGTTGCCCTTGAGGGCGGCGTAGAGGCGTTCGCTCTGGATGGGGAAGGTCCCGGAGTTGTTGTCGGCCTCGCCGTGGATGAGCAGGATCGGCGCGTTGAACTTGTCGGCGTACATGAAGGGCGACACCTTGAGGTACATGTCCGGCGCCTCCCACAGGGTGCGGTGTTCGGCCTGGAAGCCGAAGGGGGTCAAGGTGCGGTTGTAGGCGCCGCTGCGGGCGATGCCGGCCTTGAAGAGGGTCGAGTGGGCCAGCAGGTTGGCGGTCATGAAGGCGCCGTAGCTGTGGCCGCCCACGCCCACGCGCTTGGGGTCGATGACACCCAGCGCGTCGGCCTTGTCGATGGCCGCCCTGGCGCTGGCCACCACCTGATCGATGAAGGTGTCGTTCACGGTCTTGGGGTCGCCCACCACGGGCATGGTCGTATTGTCCAGCACCACATATCCGGAGAGCAGGAAGAACAGGTGGGAGATGCCGCCGAGGGTGGTGAAGCGGTTGGTGGAGCCGCTCACCTGGCCGGCGGTGGCGGCGTCCGTGAATTCCATCGGGTAGGCCCAGACCACGGCGGGGCGGCGCTCGCCGGGCTTGTAGTCGGGCGGCAGATACAGCGTGAAGCTGAGGGCCACGCCATCGGGCCGCGTGTACTTCACGAGCTGCTTCCGGATCCTGCGCAGCTCCGGCAGGGGATCCGCGAAGGCGGTGAGGGCCCGGGCCTCTTTCCCGTGGAACACGTAGTTCGGCGCCTGGGTCGGGCTTTCGAGGCGGGTGATGAAGGTACCATCCGGCAGCAGGGCCACCGGGGCTTCAAAGACCCCCTCGGCGCAGCCGAAGCGGCGCTCGGTCTTCAGGGTCGCGGGATCGAAGCGGTCGAGAAAGGGGCGGTCGCCCTCGGGGGTCGCCCCGGGCCCGGCCAGGAAGAGACTCCCATCCACCTGGCGCAGGGCCGTCTGCCCGTTCGCAAGCAGCCGCGACTGGAAGGTGCCGGGATCCCGATAGCGTTCGTTGCTGCTGTGATCGAAGGCCAGGCGCGCCTCGGCGGGTCTCGCCGGGTCCACCAGCCAGGTGCGGGTCCAGTGACGGTCCCGATCGTACTCATATGCCACGGCCAGGTTCCCTTGTTCGCCCCATTCCAACCCCATGAAGCGCGCCTTCAGGCGCAGCCATTCCCTGGGCGCGGACTGGAAGGGCGCGGCCTGGCTCAGGAGCTGGTCGCGGAATTCGGCCTTCTGCTTCGGATCGCCTTGGTCCAGGGCTTCGGCCCACACCAGGGTCGCGGGTTCCGTGGGCCGCCAGTGGAGGTGGCGGGGCCCCGTGCGCACCCCCTGGATGGGAATGCCCTCGGCCAGGGGCAGGTCCGCGGCCAGGTGGACCAGGGTCCCCGCGAGGTCCCAGACCTCTTCACGCCGGGGGAACTGGGAGGCGGGCACCAGGAAGGAGAAGGGCCGCTGGAGGCGGGCCACCAGCAGCAGCCGACCGTCTGGCGAAGGCTGGACACCCGCGTAGAGGCCCGGCTTCCCGATGGGGCTCCGCAGGCCGCTTACGGGATCCAGGCGCAGCAGCTGGGACTGGCCGAGGAATTCGAACAGGGCCTCGTCCTGGGCGCTCCGGAGCAGGTCCTGGTGGGTGGGAACGGGGGCCGCCTTGCCCTCGTTCTCCTGGATGCGCGGACCCAGGGGCACCTCTGGGGCCTCGGGGGCTGGGCCCTGGTTTTCGGGCACGGCTTTGCACAGGAGGCTGCCGTCCGCCATCCAGTCGATGGGACTGCCGAGGATGGCGTTGAGCTTCAGGCCCTGGACCCGGTGGAGTTTCCCCGTGGCGGCCTCGCCGATCCACAGTCCCGTGGCGCCCTCCGAGGCCCCGGTCAGCACGAACCGGGCCCCGTCCGGCGACCAGCGGGGCTGGCCGAGGGGCACGCCTGCGGGCAGGGCGACGGGCTCTGGGGGACCCCCGGCCAGGCGCTGGAGGGCCAGGCTCTTCAGGCGGGGCGGTGCATGCGGCCCCCGGGTCCGGGGGTTGAACCGCAGGCCCGCCAGCCGGGCCATGGGCTGGGCCAGGTCGCGGATGGAGGGGTGGCGGTCGAATTCCGCCAGGAGGAAGGCGTCGCCCCGGGGACTGAGGAGGAGGGAAGGCGTTCCTGGAGCGTCCAGCACGGCCTGGATGGCCCTGGGCGCCCTCTGGTAGGGGGCCGGCTGGGCCAGGAGGGAGAGGCTCAGGAAGGATGCAAGACATCGCAGCATGGGGGCGCTCCGGGTCGGTGGGTGGAGATTACCACGCCATGCGAGGTATGTAGTTTGCTGAAACTGCCGCGTCAGGACACCCGGAACCGCGCGTGGCTGCCGCCGGGGCCCGGGGTGACCTCCAGGCGGGCGGGGATGCGGGCCTTCACTTCCTCCAGGTGGCTGATGAGGCCCACGAGGCGTCCTCCCTGGTTCAGGTCCTCGAGGGTGCGCAGGGCCAGGTCCAGGGCTTCGGGATCGAGGCTGCCGAAGCCCTCGTCGATGAAGACTGTGTCGAGGCGGATGCCGCCCGCATGCCGCTGGACCACATCGGAAAGACCCAGGGCCAGGGCCAGGCTCGCCTGGAACCCTTCGCCCCCGGACAGCGAGCTCACGGACCGGGCGCGGCCCGTATGGGTGTCCGTGATCTCCAGCTGCAGGCCCCCGGCCCTGCGCTGATCCGTGCTGAGGGTCATCCGCCGCAGGGCATAGCGCTGCTTGCTCATGCGCCGCAGGCGGCCCGAGGCCGACACCAGCACTTCGTCGAGGATGGCCCCCTGGACGTAGCGTTCGAAGGACACTCGGTCGCCGTCATCCCCCCGGGCCACCCGGGCCAGGTTGGCCACGGCCCGGAAGCGGCGGTCCTGATCGCCCAGGAGCTGGGCCAGGCGGTGGAGTTCCGTGTCGAGGTGCTGCAGGGCCGTGCGCTCGGATTGGGCCCGGCCCAGGGCCTCGGCGGCCCGGGCGAAGCGGTTCTGGGCCTCGGCCCGGTGGGCCTCGAGGGCGGCCAGGTCGGGGGCGGAAAGGCCCGCCGCCGATGCTTCCGCCTGGGCAAGCCGCTGGGTGGCCGCAGCCAGGGCGGCGGCATAGGACTCCAGAGCCTCGGAGAGGGCCTGCATCTCTTCGGGGCTGCGGCGGGCCCGATGGAAATCCGTGGGGTCGTGGAAATGGGCCGCGCCCAGGGCCTCTTCGAAGGCCTCGCGGAGGGCCCAGGATTCGGTGCGGACGGCTTCCAGCTGCTTCTGGTGGACCCTGAGGGTGGCCTGGGCCTCCAGCGCCGCCTTGTAGGCCGGACCGCGGGCCTCCCTGGCGGCGGCCAGGTGGGTCTCCGATTCCTCCAGTTCCTGCTCGGCCTCGCGCCGCTGGGTGGAGAGGGCGCCGGGCGCCCGGAGCTCCTGCAGCAGGTCCTCCTCAAGCATCTGCATGCGGGCCTTGGCTCCGGCTTCCTGCACCATCAGGTCGGAGAGGCGCTGGTGGGTCTCGGAGAGCTTGGCCTCCGCCTGGTTCCGCGCGGCCTCCGCCTGCTGCATCTGGCGCTCGATGGCAAGGAGGTTGGCCGAGGCGGAACGGCTCTGCTCCAGCTCCTCCCGGTGGCGGGTCTCGAAGAGGATGAAGGTCTCGAGGCTCATGCTCGCGTCTTCGCCGAGGGCTTCCAGCAGCTCCTTGCGCCGCACCAGGGCCGCCTCCAGGGCGGCCCTTCGGGAGGCCGCGGCATCCTGGGCGCGAGCCAGGACGGTTTCCGCATCCTCCAGTTGCTCCAGCGCCAGGCGCACATCCTCCTCATCGGGGAGACCCACCGTGATCTGGGCCAGGTGGGGATGGGTCTCGCTGCCGCAGACGGGGCAGGCCTCCCCCTCCTTCAGACTCTGCGCCAGCCGGGCCGCGTTGGCGGCGAGGCGCCGTTCCAGGATGGCCCGGTGTCGCTCGCGGGCGCCCTGGACGGTCTGCTGGACCTCGAGCTGGGCTTCCTGGGCCGCCTCGACGGTGGTCTGGGCCCGGGCGACCTCGTCGAGGGAGCGATCCAGGTCCTCGCGCTGGGCGCGGCGTTTCCGGGCCAGGTAGAGCATGCCTTCGCGCCCGGCTTCCTGGGCGGCCAGGGTGCGGGCGTCCTGCAGGGCCAGGCGGGCCCTGGTCAGCTCCTGCTTACAGGTCTCCAGGTGCCGCTTCTGGTCCACGGCCAGGTCCCCGAGACGCCCCCGGCCGAGGGCGGCTTCGCGCGCTTCCCGCCGGGCTGCTTCCAGGGCCTCGAGCTTGGGTTCCAGATCCCGCAGGCGGGCGATGCTGCGCCGCAGCTCCTCCCGCCGCACCTCGTGCTGGGCCGCCTCGGCCAGCGCGGCTTCCGCCTGAGCCAGGGCCGTTTCCGCCGCCTGGACCGCGGTGCTGAGGCCGGCCTCCTCCGCCTCCTGGTCCTGGATGCGCCCCAGGACCGCCTCCAGGCGTTCCGCCGCCGGCAGGACCGAGCCGCAGCGGCGGGCGCGATCCAGCTCGGTCCGGCTGGCCTCCATGAGGCGCGACTGGGTCAGGACCTGGTCCAGATCGGCCCGGGCCGTGGCGCATTCGGCGAGGCGTTCGGTGGCCTGGGCCCCCTCCATCCAGGCGCTGGAAGCCCGGTCGAGTGCACGGGTCGCCTGGGCCTGTTCCTCGTGCAGGCTTTCCACCTGGTCCCCGACCTGTTGCAGGAGGTCCGGCAGGGCCTCGAAAGAAGCCACCCCGGCCTGGGCAAGGCGATGCCTGCTCTCCGACTGGGTGGCGCGGATGGCCTCTTTGAGGGCCTTCTCCTCCTCGGTCAGGGCGATGGCGAGGCGGGCGTAGCGGGCCGTCTGGAAGAGGGTCTGGAGGATGGCCTGGCGCTCGGTGGACCCCGCCAGCATGAACTCCTGGAAGCGGCCCTGGGGCAGGAGCACCACCTGCCGGAACTGGTCGGCCTTGAAGCCGATGAGCTCGGCCACTTTGGGGTCGACGTGGGTGGGTTTTTCCGTGGCGAGGGGAACCTCCTGCCCGTCCCTCAGCTCCCAGAGGCTGGCGCTGTAGGGCTGGCGCTTGGTGCCCCCGCTCCGCTGCTTGGGGACCTGCTGCTCGGGCAGGCGGGCCACCCGGTAGTGGCGTTCTCCCAGGGCGAAATCGAAGATCACGCGGGTGGGCCTGTCCGCGGCCGCGAAATGGCTGCGCAGGTCCCGGGTCTCCCGCTGTCCGCCGCTGGTCTCCCCGTAGAGCGCATAGCTGACGCCATCGAGGATGCTGGTCTTGCCGGCACCCGTGGGACCGTGGATGAGGAAGAAGGCCTGGCCCTTGAGCTCGGAGAAATCCAGCTCCTGACGCCCAGCGTAGGGTCCGAAGGCTTCGAGCGTGAGCTTCAGGGGCCTCAAGGCTGGGCCTCGTCCCGGAGGATCCGCTGGGACATTTCCTGGAAGACTGCGGCCTCATCCTCGTTCATGGACCGCCCCTGGACCTCCCGGAAGAAGGACTGGAAGAGCAGGTCCGGGTCCAGTTCGCGCGAGCGGAGGTCGATCGCCTCCCCGCCGGAATCCGCCGCGGCGGAGACGGGCTGGATGCCGAGCAGGTTGGGATAGACCTGGCGCAGCCGGGCCATGGCGTCCAGCACCGGCCCGTCATCGAGCAGGTCGAGGAAGAGGTAATCCTCCGTGGGGCCGAGGGGACCCTTCAGCAGGTCCTCGAAGGTACCGCGCACACGCCTCAGGTCGTGCCGGGGGGAGAGGAGCAGGGGCTCCGTGCGGGCGGGCCCCTTCTTGGGAAGGTCCACCAGGGTGAGCGCCTTCACGTGGCCGGCCTCGGAGGCGCTGTATTTCAGGAGGCTGCCCGCATAGCGGACATGGGCATGACCGGCCTCCTGGGGGCGGTGGAGGTGCCCCAGGGCCGCATAGTCGCAGAATTGGAACAGGGCCGCATCCACTTCGCCCGTGCCCCCGATCGACAATCCCAGCTCCGAATCCGAGACGGAGCCTCCTGCCACGAAGGCGTGGGCCACGGCCACGAAGCGGTGACCGGGCGGATGCCGGCGGCGGGCCCTCACCAGCTGTGCGGCCAGGACATCCTGATGGGTCCTGAGATCGCCATCCTCCAGGGCGAAACGGGCCAGGGCCGGATCCGCGTAGGGCAGTAGATGGAAGGCCGTGTCTCCGATCAGCACCGGCTCCGGATCGGGATCGAGGGTCCCCGCGAGATGGAGCCCCTGGGAGCCGAGAAAGCTGGAGGCGAAGGCCAACCGCTCCGGGCTGTCGTGGTTCCCCGCGATGATGAGCACCGGCACGCCACAGCCCCGGACCAGGCGGTCCAGAGTCTCGTCCAGGAGGGCCACGGCCTCCTTGGGTGGGACCGCACGGTCGTAGAGGTCCCCGGCCAGAACCAGGGCTTCGGCCCGGGTCTCCCGGGCCATGGCCACGACCTGATCCAGGACGTGGGCCTGATCATCCAGCAGGTTGGCATTGCAGAGGGTCTTGCCCAGGTGCCAGTCGGAAGTATGGAGGAAGCGCATGGGGGTCCGCAGGGAGCCGTCGGGCATCGTTTGGGAGTATGGCATCCCGGGCGCGGTTCCTTCCAGGCTGACGGCTGGGGCGATGCCTTCTCAAGTACCGGGTGACTCCATGCCGAAGAGATTGCGTGGCCAGCCCCCGAAGGGCCCGGTGTAATCTCATGGAAGCACCGAAGGCTGATTCCTGATCCGGAGGCCTCATGTTCAACCGCGGCAAACTGACCGGTTCATCCCGCCTGCCAGCGGATCCGACCCACTCGATTCTCGGGGAGGGTACCCACTGGCAGGGCGAAATCAATGCTGGCGCCAACGGCCTCCGCGTGGAGGGCATGATGGAAGGCACGATCCTGAGCGAGGGGCAGGTCGTGGTCGCCCCCACGGGCACGGTGAAGGGCACCATCCAGGCCAAGCACCTGACGGTGCTCGGAAGGGTCGAGGGCGTCTTCAAGATCTCGGGGAGGCTTGAGATCCTCAAGACCGGCTGGGTCGAGGGCCAGGTGGAAATGGGCTCTCTGATGGTGGACGAAGGCGGGGTCCTCATCGGCACCTGCCAGCAGATGGTTGTCCTGAAGCAGGTGGAACCCGTTCCCTTCGTGCCCCGCAAGGATGAGCGGCTGCCGGAGCGCTTCGGGGCCGCAGGAACGATCAGTTCCGGCACCCATGGCCCCGTGCCGGAGTTCCTGCCCGTAGGCCGTGGCTTCGACCGGGGCAAGGGCTAGTGCACCTCGCCTGAACTACCTGGATCAGCGGGGTGATGGCGAGGTGCACTTCCCCCTGGCAACGCATGCGTTGCCCAGGATCTATGGTCATCGGGGCATAGCCCCTCTGGCGCCCCATCGCGCAGGC
>CAIMBM010000157.1 GCA_903839205.1 uncultured Holophagaceae bacterium
CCGTCAGCGACGCCCTCCCCACCATCCTCTGCCCCGCCCTCGTCGTAGGCGGCACCGCAGAACCCCTGCCGAGCGTGATCTGACCATGACCCCCTTCACCACTTTCATTCCTGAAGCCCTCGAAGCCCGTCTCCAGGACGGCATCAGGCACGCGGTGTCCCTGGGCGCGGAGGGGGCCGAGGCCTTCATCTCCGTGTCCCGCAGCCGCAAGGCCAAGGTCCAGAACGGTCAGCTGGAAGATCTCACCGCCAGCAAGCGCGGGGGTCTGGGCGTGCGCGTGATCCGCGGGGGCGCCAAGGGCTTCCGGACCGGCCTGGCCACCACCACGGACCTCGCCGCCGCAGACTTCCGCGGCCTCTTCGCCCAGGCCTGGGAACTCAGCGCCCTCGGCGACGAGGACCCCTGGCTGCGCCAGGCCGATCCCTCGGGCAGCGATGACCTCCCCAGCCGCTTCGACGCCTCGGTGGAAGCCATCACGCCCCAGCAGCGCATCGCCCGGGCCCTGGACCTGGAGGCCCAGGCCCGGCGGGCCTCGAAACAGGTCGCCGCCGTGCGGGAAGCCGCCTGGAGCGATGGTACCGGCGCCAGCCTCCTGCTCACCCAGAAGGGCGTGCGGACGCCCGATGTCTACTCCAGCTGTTCGGCGGCCCTCGACCTGGCGGTGGCGGATGGGGCGGAACGGCAGGCGGCCTGGCACTGGGATGCCTCCCGCCATCCGGACCTGGACCTGGCCGCCATCGGCGCCGAGGCCGCGCTCAAGGGCGCGCGGAAGTTGAACCCACAGCGGCTCCCGGCGGGGAAGTACTCCGTGGTGCTGCACCCGGAAGTGGCTCTGGACCTGCTGGGCATCGTGGCCGGCATGCTGGACGCGGAATCGGTGCTGAAGCAGCGCAGCCTCTTCGCCGGGAAACTTGGCGAGGCCATCGCCTCCCCCCTGCTGACCCTGGTGGACGACGGTCGCCTGACCGAGGCCCCGGGCCGCCCGGCCCTGGGCACCGAGCCCTGGGACGCTGAGGGCCTGCCCACCCGGCGCACTGTGCTGCTGGATGGCGGCGTGCTGAAGACCTACCTGCACACGCTCAAGACGGCCGCGGAGATGGGCATGGCCCCCACCGCCAGCGCAGGGCGCGGTCTCGGCAGCCAGCCCGGCGCCACCACGTTCAACCTGTTTCCGCTGCCCGGGGACAAAGCGCCGGAAGTGCTCTACGGCCTGGCCGGGAATGGCGTGCTCATCACCGAGATCATGGGCCTGCACACGGTGGATCCGGTCAGCGGGGACCTCAGCGTGGGGGCCAGCGGCCTCCGCATCCGCGATGGCCAACTGGCCGAGCCCGTGGACAAGCTCACCTTCGCCGGGAACCTGCGGGACTTCCTCACGCGCATCGTGGCGCTGGGCAGCGACCTCCGCTGGTACGGCAGCAGCGCCGGGCTCAGCATCCTGCTGGAGGACATCTCCCTGGGCGGTGCTTGAGTAGTGGTCCGGCAGATCAAGAAAGACCACCACCAAGGCACCAAGTTTCTTCATGTTTCACTTACCGCCAAATGGGATACCGAGAAGAACTGCAAAAGCAAAGTCATTTGTCTTCCTTGGTGTCTTTGAGTCCTGGTGGTGATCAGTTGCTTTTGATTTTGGAAAGATCCGGACGATGGGCTTTCTGCCCGGACGCAGGCATACTGCCAAGCACAAAGGTATTGAACCTGTAAGTTGTAACGAGGTTTCCCATGTCCCTGAGCGCCGCAAAGCAGTACCTTGGCTTCCCCCACCTCGAGCCGGAACTCCGCGCGGAGTTGGAGCCTCTGGTGCAGGCCGCCGAGGGTGGCGACGCCAAGGCCCTCGCGGAGATCGAGGACCGGTTCTTCGAGCCCCTGGCCTTCGGCACGGGGGGACTCCGGGGCTTCATGGCCGCCGGCTTGCGCCGCATGAACCAGCCCAACGTGCGCCGGACGACCCTGGCCCTGGCCGCCGTCGCCCAGGCCCACGCCCCCGGGAAGAAGATCGCCGTGGTGGGCTACGACACCCGGATCAAGTCCGACGTCTTCGCCGCGGAAAGCGCCGCGGTCCTGGCGGCGGCGGGCTACCAGGTGTTCCTGGGCACGCGCCCTCTGCCCACGCCCTTCCTCTGCTTCGCCATGAAGGCCCTGGGTTCCGCCTGCGGGGTGATCATCACAGCCAGCCACAATCCGAAGGAATACAACGGCTTCAAGGCCTACAACGACCTTGGCGGCCAGGTGGTGGATCCCTGGGACGGGGAGATCGAGGCCCGGATGGCAGGGCTGCCCATGGTGCCCGAGCCGCCGGTGGCGCCCGAGGGCCGCATCCGCCCCATCCCCCTGGAGGTGGAGGAGGCCTACCTGGCCCTCGGGAACAGCCTGCTCCAGCACCCCGGATCCTTCACGTCCACCCGGATCCTTTACACGCCTTTCCATGGCACGGGCATCGCCTTCGTCCCGGCCCTCTTCGAGCGGGCCGGCCTGCCCCTTTCCGTGAGCCCCAGCCAGGGGATCCAGGACGGGACCTTCCCCACGGCACCCAGGCCCAATCCCGAGGAACTGGCGGCCTATGCGGCGCCCATCCGGGAGGCCGAGGCCATGGGTGCGGAGGTCATTCTCGCCAACGATCCCGATGCAGATCGCATCGGCGTGGTGGCAAAGCGCAATGGGGCCTGGGAACTCATGTCCGGCAACGACATCGCCGGCCTCACGCTGGACTACCTCTGCACCCAGAAGGGTCGCCAGGGCGCGGTGGTGAGCACCGTGGTCACCTCCGACTTCATGGCCGAGGTGGCCCGCCACCACGGCCTGCCCGTGGTGTGGACCCTCACGGGCTTCAAGAACATCGCCGTGTGCATGGACCGGCTGGAGGCCCTGGGCGAAGCCTACGCCTTCAGCGCCGAGGAGAGCTACGGCATGCTCATCCCCCCAGCCTCAGGGACAAGGACGGCGTCACGGCGGCCCTCGTGGTCGCCGAGATGGCCGGACACCACAAGGCCCAGGGCCAGACCCTCTTTGATGCGGTTGACGCCCTGATGGCCAAAGTGGGGACCTTCCACAACCGCCTGGTAAACCTCGAGGACCCCCGGCCCGGCGGCGCCAAGCGCTTCGCGGAGGCCATGGAGCGGATCCGCAGGGCCGGGCTGGCCTCCCTCGGCGGGGAGAAGGTCGCCAGCTGGGAGGACTTCCAGACGGGCCTCTGGCATGGAGAGGGGCGAAGCGAGCCGATTCTCGACCGGCCGGACAATCGACCCGTCGCCCTGCCCATCCTGCACAGCAACGTGCTGAAGTTCCGCCTGGAGGGCGGGGGCTTCGCGGCCTTCAGGCCCAGCGGCACCGAGCCCAAGCTCAAGGTCTACCTCCAGAGCCGGACCGATGCCGCCCTGCTGGACCGCCTGGAGGCCGAGGCCCGCACCCTCCTCGGCCTGTAGACGGCCCCAGACAAAAGCGGCGCCGGTGACGGCGCCGCTTTTGTGGGCTGGCTAAGCTACTTCTTCTTCGTCCTCAGCGCCTTGGTGGTCAGCTTGTCGTGAGCCCAACCGTGGCAGGCCTTGCACATGGGCTCCCGGTACTTCTTCACCATCTTGGCGGCCTGGACGTTGAACTGCTTCTTGTTGGGAGCGCCCACATGACAGGCGGCGCAGTCGGAACACCCCTTGATGGTGGTGATCTTCGCCATGGCCGAGGGGGCCGCGGCCAGCACGATGAGGACGGTGAGGATGGCGAAGCGCCGCATGATGGCTCCTCTGAGATACGGACTCGGACGGGGGTTGAACAGGAACGGATGGATGGGATCGAGCCTTGGAGGGAGGTTCGGCTGGGGTCAGCCTTCGTCGGTGAACACAGGCTCAGGGTTCAGGGAGTGGCAGCTGGCCTACTTCGACAGGACATGCACACACCGCTGCGGGGCAGAACCACCCGCTCGAGGCCTGCGGCCCCTTGTTTCCCACGGAGACTGGACCGGGGCTTGTTGAGCATACATGACCTCAGTAGCTTCTTCGGCATCCTGACCAAGATACCTTAGTTCCAATTTAAGTGTTTGAAAATAGGACGAATCTACCCTCAACAGAGGTGCTCAAGGTCCAGCCAATCCTTGGCTTGGATAAAGCGGGCAGACTTCTGGCGATTGCCCAAGGCCAGGACGGGCGGGGCGAGGTCCCGAGGGTGCTGTGTCTCCTCACGGCCAGACCTGGTCCGGCGCCATCCCCGCCTCACACAAACGGCCCCGCCCGAAGGGCCGTGCCCCGAGCCCCGCGGGACACCGGTGCCCCCAAAAGCAAGAAGCGGCACCGAAACGGTGCCGCTTCCTGTAGAGCAGGAAAACCTACTTCTTGGAGGTGAACTTCCCGTCGGTCCAGGTGTGGCAGTTCTTGCAGGACGCCTCGTTCTTGTGGGTGACGAGCATGGCGGCGGCCTTCTTGTTGAGGTTCGCCTTCTTGGGGGGCTGCCCCTCGTGGCAGGCGGTGCACTTGGCACCCTTGACGGTGGTGGGCTTGGCCATGGCAGGAGCCACTGCCAAGGCAAGGACGGCGGAGAACAGGATGAGACGGCGCATGATTGCTCCTCGTGGGATTTGGACTCTACGCAGGGGTCGAGTCGAAGTTGGATTGCAAGGGTCGTTCCGTGACCTGAGTCTGTCGGCAGTCTGCGCCAGCGTCAGTGATGGCTGTCACAGGAGTCAGGCTGCATCACGATTAGGGCGGCGGGAAGCGCTCAGCCTCCGTGGGTCAGGCGGGAGGTCATGGCGTAGAGGATGAGGACGAGGAGCACGACTCCCAGACCGAAGAAGAGGTAGCCGAAGGTCTTGGCGATGCCCTTCCAGGCGTCCCACTCGTCCTTGACCCGGAAGCTGTCCAGGCGGCCTTCGGCCACCAGCCGGTCATACCAGCGCTTCCGCTCGTGGAGCATCTCGGACTTGGAGATGCGGCCGGAGAAGATCACGGTGTCCATGGGGAACTTCTCCAACCGGAAGTGCGTGTTGAAGAAGTGGACCGTGAAGATGAAGCCCGCGGCCAGCAAGGCCTCGTCCGAGTGGATGATGAGCGAGACGTTGATCATCCAGCCCGGCATGAACTTGCTGAAGAACTCGGGGAACCACATGATCAGGCCCGAGACGCCGATGGCGAAGATGCCCCAGAAGACGGCGAGGTAGTCGAACTTCTCGAAGTAGGTCCAGCGGTCGAACTGGGGCTTGGGGCCCTGGCCGAAGAACCACTTGTTGTGGGCGACAAAGTCCGTCAGGTCCTGCTTGGTGGGGATCATGGAATCCGGAAGGCTCATGGCCGTCAGCAGGCGTCCGAGCTTCACTTGCCCGGTGGCGGGATCCCGGAGGAACTTGCGGTTCTTCCAGAAGTGCACGAGCGTGTCGCTGACGTGGAGCGTGAAGTACAGGAACGTGATGACCGCACCGAAGTGGTGGAGCGTGCGGGCGGTCTGAGGCCCGCCCAGGAAGCTGAACACGGCCTTGGCCCAGTCGGTGTAGTAGAACTTCAGCGGCATGCCCGTGAGCACGAGGAGCAGGAAGCTCGAGACGACCAGCAGGTGCAGGAAGCGCTCGAAGGGCTGGAAGCGGGTGAACTGCTCTTCGTCCGCGGCGATCTTGGTCTTGGCCTCGCGGAACTGCTTCGAGTCGTGGCGGTAGAGCCAGATCGAGCGGAAGAGCCAGAACAGCGTGTGCAGACCGAACACCAGGAAGGTGCCGACCAGGATCCCCGTCATCCCAATGAAGACGTAGTAGAGCTGGGGATACTTCTGGCGGTCCTCGGGATCGGCGTGGGGCGCGTACTTGGTGAAGCTCACGTTGGCCTTGGGGTGGCACTGCTGGCAGGTCTGGACGATGTGGCCGGCCGCGAGCCTGGACTCGGGGTTCGAGACGGGCAGCACGTCGTGGTGGCCGTGGCAGTCATAGCAGGCGGCCACATCCGGGGCGGAATTGGCCTTGCCCAGGGCCATGGCCTTGCCGTGGTAGGTGTCGCGGTAGTGCTCGAGGCGCTCCACATGGCATTTGCCGCAGATCAGGTCGGCCCGGGCCTTGAAGTGCGAGCCGCCCGGGGTCTCGATCTGGTGGGCCGAGTGGCACTGGATGCAGACGGGACCACGGGGATCGCCCTTGGCCAGGAGCTGGCCGTGGATGCTCTTCTCGTAGATCGCCTCCACGGTGACGTGGCACTTGCCGCAGGTCTTCGCCACGTTGGCATGGTTGATGGGCGAGCTGCGGTCCACGCTGCGCTTGATGTCGTGGACGCCGTGGCAGTCGTTGCAGCTGGGGGCCACGATGAGGCCCTTCTTGAGCAGCGCCTGGCCATGGATGCTCTCGGTGTACTGAGCGCCCACCGAGGGGTACTTCATCTTGTACTCGTCGGTGATGCTCTTGTTGGCGTGGCACTTCCCGCAGGTGACCGGGAGGTTCATCTTGTAGACCGGCGAATCGGGCAGCGAGACCCGGCCGATGTAGTGGTTCCCGTGGCAATCGACGCAGTTGGCGGCGGCCGAGGAGCCCATGGACCGGCTCACGCCGTGGATGCTGCCCTGGTAGATCTTGGACTCGTCCGTGTGGCAGGCGCCGCAGTTCACCTTCGGCACCTGGTTGCCGTCGCTCGGATGATCCTTATGGATGTCAGAGTGGCAGCTCTTGCAGGCCAGCGAGGTGTGCACGGCCTTGCCGAACCGGTCAGCGTCCACGAACAGGGGGACCGTGGTCCCGTTCGGCCCGTCCTTGACCATGTCCTTGTCGCCATGGCAGGCGAGGCAGGCCTCGTTGGCCTTGTCCATGGAGGAGGCAGCACCGAGGGGCGACACCGCCAGGAGGATTCCGGCGAGGAGGGCGAGCAGGAGGCCGCCCCGACGGCGTCCGCTGGGGGCGCCATCCAGGATTCTGAAGGTCGTTCGGTTCATGGGGTATTCCTATAAGTAAAGGTCATCAGATCCAGGGTCAGTGGTGGTCAGTGGTGGTCAGTGGTGGTCCGAGGGGGCCTCGGGGCCGTCCTTCGCCTGCTGCTTCTCGATGGTCTTCAGGTAGTAGCCGGGCCGGGTCGACCGGATGTGGTCGGCCGGAGCCTTCCCGGTCAGCCAGGCCAGATCCATGGGATAGACGTCAGGATCGAAGATCTCCAAGTACCAGTGCCACACGAGGATGGAGAGGGTGGCGAGGATGGCTTCATACCAGTGGGCCGCCGTGGCCGCGTTCAGGACCCAGATGGGGAAGAAGCGGAGGCTCAGGTTCTGGGCCCAGAGCAGGATGCCCGTCACGGCCATCACCACGGTGCCCCACATGAAGGCCCAGTACTCCATCTTCTCGGCGTAGCCGAACATGCCGAAGGTCGGGCGCTGGGTGGTGAGTCCCAGGTTGAACCGGATCATGTTGAGGATGTCCTTGCCGTCCTGGGGAGAGGGCAGCAGCTCGACCAGGATCACCCGGTCGCGGCGGGACAGGGCCAGGTGGACGAAGTGCAGCACCGTCGCCACCATCATGACCACGGCCGCGATGCGGTGGATGATCCCGCGGATGCTGGAGGTGGGGTCGGCCCCCAGGAAGAGCTTCACCCACCAGGCATCGGGGAACTTCAGGGCGAAGCCGGTCCCCACGAGGGTGATGAAGGTGATCATCACCAGGGCATGGGTCAACCGGAACTTCAGGTTCATCCGTGGGAACCCTTCCTGGGTGGTGGCATGGTGGGGGCCGCGCCGAAGCTTGGCCAGCCAGTCGATCCCGTTGTGGAAGAGCATGAAGCCGATGGTCATGGGGATGAGGAAGTAGTAGGCCAGGCGGATCCACTTCACGACGTTATGTTCCCCAACCCCAGCCGAGACCACATGCACCCGCCCCATGGTGATCTTGTTCCCCACGCCCGGATGGCACTGGCCGCAGGTGTGCTTCAGGTTCGTGGGGTTGATGGTGGAACGCGAGTCCTCGGAGGGCAGGATGTTGTGCACGCCGTGGCAGGAGGCGCAGTTGGCCACCGTCTTCTGGCCCTCCCGGATGGCGAGGCCGTGGAAGCTGTCCTGGTAGGCGGACACCTTGTCGCCGAACTCGTAGCGAGAGTTGAGGCGCTCGTCGCCATGGCAGCGGCCGCAGGTGACCGTGGAGACGCGGGTGGCGTTGACCAGGGAGCCCGCCTCCTTGGGCGCCAGGATGTTGTGCTCGCCGTGGCAGCCCGTGCAGGTGGGCGCATCCTTGGAGCCCCGCTTCACGGCCCGGCCGTGGACGCTGTCCTCGTAGATGGCCTTGATGTCGCTGTGGCAGGCCCCGCAGGTCGCGGCCACGTTGGCCCGGTTCACCTTGGCCCTGGTATCCGAGGCGGACAGGATGTCGTGGTTGCCGTGGCAGTCCGAGCAGGAGGCCGCCTTGTTGTTCCCCTTGGCCACTTCGCGGCCGTGCACACTCAGGCGGTAGGCCTCCACCGGCTTGGCGAAGGGAATCTGGTGCTTGGCCAGGAATTTGGGATCGGAATGGCAGCTGGCGCAGGTGTCCGCCAGGTTCTTCTTGTTGGTACGGGAGGCCGGATTGTCGCTGGTCAGGATCCGGTGCTCGGGCCCGTGGCAGGACCGGCAGGTGGCCGCATCGGCCTGGCCGTTGTGCAGGGCGACGCCATGGACGCTGGCCGAGTAGGCCTTGACCTCGTCACCGTGGCAGGTGGAGCAGGCCACCGGGGCGGGCTTGCCCACGTGGGGAAGCTTCGTGATGCTGCTGTGGCAGCCCGTGCAGCCCATGCTGGCATGGGCGGAGGTCTCGAAGGTGACGAGGTCCACTTCGTGGCAGCCGGAGCAGTCCTGCGGGCTTGGCGGAGCCGCGGCAAGCGCAATGGAAAATAATCCAGCCAGCAGTAAACGCATAACTACCTCTCGAGTCCTTTAAATATTAGACCGGAATCTCGGGAATATGGGATGCGCCGGTGATCTGGGTCACGACATCGGCTTGAATACCCAACTAACTGTATTCCTTAATATTTATTTACTATTTTTAAAATCCAGGATTTCACGAACGCTGCCCCTTGATTCCACTGGGGTTTTCATTGCCCCGGCGCCATGGATCTCCGCCGGAACCGGGTCCCCTGTGGAGAGGCCAACGGCCTCAGGGGGCCGCCTGGACCTGTCGGGGTACAGGAAAACGCCGGGTCGTTGCGGACCCGGCGTCTGGTTGCCTCGGTTCAGCGGATCACTTGCCCTTGTAGTCCTTCAGCCAGGTGGGATCCACTTCGGCGGCCTTCTTCTCGGCCTTGGTCTTGATGAGGAACTTGCCGCGCTCGGTCATGTCGCCACCCTTCTTGGGGGTGCCCACGTGGCAGGCCATGCAGTTCTTGACTTCGTGGAAGCCGGCGTCCTGGGCCTTCTTGAGGAAGGCCGGCTTGGCCTGCGCCGGGATGGCGAGGAGCAGCGCCGAAGCGGTGACGAGGGTGGCAATGCGCATGATGCCTCCGAATAAGGGCCCCGGTTCATGGGACTGGTTGGGCTGAAGTATGCATTTAGTGTACCCGCAACCATCACTGGCCACCAGCACGGCCGACGCCCCTGTCAGAACACCAGCTGTTCCTGGTATTCGCCGAAGGCACTGCGCAGGGCATCGCAGATTTCTCCTACCGTAGCCTCCGCCCTTACTGCGTTGAGGATGTGTGGCATCAGGTTGTCGGCGCCAGCCGCGGCCGCCCTCAGGGCCGCCAAGCGGTCCCCCACGGCAGCCTGGTTCCGGTGTGCCCGCACCGCGGCGATGGCCACCCGGCGCTGGGCCCCCAGGGCCTCGTCCACCCGCAGCAGGTCCGGCTTGGGCTCGCCGGTCACGGTGAAGCGGTTCACGCCCACCACGACCTGGTCCCCCTTTTCCACGGCCTTCTGGTAGGCGTAGGCGGCGTTCTGGATCTCCCGCTGGGGGAAGCCCTTCTCGATGGCGCTGACCATGCCCCCCATCTCGTCGACCCTGGCCAGGAGCGCCGTGGCGCGGGCCTCCAGTTCGTCCGTGAGGGACTCCACGAAGTAGCTGCCCGCGAAAGGATCCACCACGTCCGCCACCCGCGATTCGAAGGCCAGGATCTGCTGGGTGCGCAGGGCGATGCGGGCGCTCACCTCGGTCGGCAGGGCCAGGGCCTCGTCCCGGCTGTTGGTGTGCAGGCTCTGGGTGCCCCCGCAGACCGCCGCCATGGCCTGCACGGTGGTGCGCACGATGTTGTTGTCGGGCTGCTGGGCCGTGAGTGTGCTCCCGGCCGTCTGCGTGTGGAATCGCAACATCTGGCTTTTTGCATCGTCCGTTTTGAAACGCTCCTTCATGATCCGGGCCCAGAGCCGCCGGGCGGCGCGGAACTTGGCCACCTCCTCGAAGAACTGGTTGTGGGCGTTGAAGAAGAAGCTGAGCCGGGGGGCGAAGTCCTCGAGCTTGAGCCCCGCATCCAGGGCCGCCTGCACATAGGCGATGCCGTCGCCCAGGGTGAAGGCGATCTCCTGGGCCGCGGTACAGCCCGCCTCCCGGATGTGGTAGCCCGAGATGGAGATGGTGTTCCAGTTGGGCACCTGGTCTGCGCAGAAGGCGAAGATGTCCGTGATGAGGCGCAGGCTCTGGCGCGGCGGGAAGATGTAGGTGCCCCGGGCCATGTACTCTTTGAGGATGTCGTTCTGGATGGTGCCGCTCACCTTGTCCCAGGAGACCCCCTGCTCCTCGGCCACGGCGAGGTAGAGGGCCAGCAGCACGGATGCGGGAGCGTTGATGGTCATGCTAGTGCTGACCTTATCCAGCGGGATGTCCTTGAACAGGGCCCGCATGTCGTGGATGGAACTGATGGAGACCCCCACCTTGCCCACCTCGCCCAGGGCCATGGCATGGTCCGGATCCATGCCGATCTGGGTGGGCAGGTCGAAGGCCACGGAGAGTCCCGTGGTGCCCTGCTCCAGCAGGTAGCGGTACCGGGCGTTGCTCTCCTCGGCCGTGGCGAAACCGGCGTACTGGCGCATGGTCCAGAGCCGGCCCCGGTAGCCCGAGGGCTGCACGTGCCGGGTGAAGGGGTACTTCCCCGGGGCCCCCAGGTCCCGCAGGGGGTCATGCTCCGCCAGGTCCGCGGGGGTGTAGCTGTTCTTGAGGGGAATGCCAGAGCTGGTCTCGAAGGTGCGCTCCCGCAGCTTCGAAGGATCCTCCTTCACGGCGAGCTGGGCGCGCACCTGCTCCAGGAAATCCTTTTGGTACATGAAACCTCCGGATGGTGATTCCACCTTATCGTCCGAACGGGCCCGGACGCTACACTGGGCGTTCCCCCCGAGATGCCCATGCCCCTGCCGCCGCCGCCCCCTGCCGCCATCCAGCTCATTGCCGGGGCCGACCTCTGGACGGACCAGGGACCCCGGAAGGGCCGGGCCATCCTCATCCACAGGGGCAGGATCCTGGCCGTGGGGGACGCCGAGGCCCTGGCCAGGGCCCACCCCCGGGCCCAGCGGCTTGACCTCCCGGGCGGCACCCTCCTGCCGGGATTCATCGAGGGCCATGCCCATGTGGGCAGCATTGGTGCCCTGAGCCACGAAGTCGACCTCGGGGGGCTGACCGATCTGGAGCAGACCCTGGGCCGGATCCGGGCCTGGTCCGCGGTCCACCAGGAAGGCTGGCTCCGGGGCCGCGGCTGGGACCAGAACCTCTGGCCCACCAAGGCCTTCCCCCGGGCCCTGGACCTGGACTCCCTGACCGGGGCACGGCCGGCCCTCCTCGAACGCGTGGATGGCCACGCGGCCTGGGTGAACACCGCGGCCCTGGCGCTCGCGGGGATCGGAGCACAGACGCCGGATCCCGAGGGTGGTCGCATCCTCAGGGATGCCGACGGGCGCCCCAGGGGTGTCCTCCTGGACGCCGCCATCGACCTGGTCGCCAGGCACATCCCTCCCCCCACGGAGGCGGAACTGGAGGCCCGGATCCAGGCGGGCCTCCTGGCGCTCCGCTCCGACGGCTTTACCGCCGTAGCCGACATGGGCGTGGACGCCCGCGGCCTCGCCGCCTACCGCCGCCTGGCCGCGACCGGTGCCCTGCCCATCCGCGTCTTTGCCTACCTGGCCCACGACCATGAACTCATGCTGAAGGAACTGAAGCGCGGCCCGGCGAAGAAGCTGTCCTTCTTCCAGGTGCAGGGGGTGAAGTTCTTCCTGGATGGCGCCCTGGGCAGCCGCGGGGCGCGCCTGCTGGCCCCGTACGCAGACGAGCCCGCCACCGAGGGACTCTGGGTCACGGACCCGGCCAAGGTCGCCCTGGACGCCGCCATCACCCTGCGCGCTGGCTACCAGCCCGCCATCCACGCCATCGGCGACGCGGCCAACCGGGCGGCCCTCGACCTGCTGGAGGCGGCCAGGAAGCGGGCCCGGCCGACCCTGCCCCCCCGCATCGAGCACGCCCAGATCGTCACTGCCGAGGATGCCGCGCGGTTCGGGAGGCTGGGCGTGGTGGCCAGCGTGCAGCCGGTCCACTGCACCTCGGACCACCGTTGGACCCCCGCGCGCCTGGGGCCAGAGCGCCTGGATGAGGCCTTCCCCTGGCGCACTTTGGTGAAGGGCGGCGCCCTGCTGGCCTTCGGCAGCGACGCGCCGGTGGAAGCCGCCAATCCCTTCCTCGGCCTTGCAGCGGCCGAGACCCGCCAGGATCCCCAGGGCGACCCCCCGGGCGGCTTCCTGCCGGAGCAGCGCCTCTCCCGCCTGGAGGCCGTCCGCGCCTACACCGCCGGCAACGCCGCGGCCCTCGGCCACGCCAGGGACCTGGGCATCCTGCAGAAGGGGGCCGTGGCGGACCTCCTTTGGGTGCAGGCGCCCCTGGGGGACATCAGCCCCGAGACCCTGCGGACGGTCAAGCCGGGTCGGCTCTGGGTGAACGGGGTGGAAGTCCCCCTGGCACACTAAAGCCATGAGCCTCCGCCCCGCCTCCCCCCTCCTGGCCCCGTCGCTGCTCTCCGCGGACTTCACCCGGCTGGGCGAGGAACTGCGACTGATCGAGGCCTCGGGCGCCCAGGTGGTGCATGTGGATGTCATGGACGGCCGCTTCGTGCCCAACATCACCATCGGCCTGCCGGTGGTGGAGAGCCTGCGCCGGGCCACCACCCTGCCCCTGGACTGCCACCTGATGATCGTGGAGCCCCTGCGCTACGCCGCCGACTTCGTGAAGGCGGGCGCCGACTGGGTGAGCATCCACCAGGAGGCCGATCCCCACCTCAACCGCACCCTGGCCTCCATCCGGCAGGCCGGGGGCAAGGCCGGCGTAGTGCTGAATCCGGGCACCCCCATAGAGACCCTGGTGGACCTGGTGGGCGACTTCGACTTCGTGCTGCTCATGAGTGTGAACCCCGGCTTCGGCGGCCAGAGCTTCATCCCCCGGGTGCTCGACAAGGTCCGGCGCCTGGACGCCCTGCGCAGGGAGCGCGGCCTGCCCTTCCTCATCGAGGTGGACGGCGGCGTGGGGATGAAGAACGCCGCCGAACTGGTCCGGGCCGGGGCCGACTGCCTGGTGGCCGGCAACGCCGTGTTCAAGGCCGAGGACCCGAAGCTTGCCGCGGCCGGCCTGCTCAGGGAGATGCTCAGGGGACGTGAAGCCTGAGCTTGGCCGCCCGGGGCATGCGCTTGACGGACTGCTCCCGGCGCAGGGCCTCGGCCTTCGAGCCGCAGGCCTCGCGGTAGACCAGGGCCAGGGGCCCCCGCCCCCGGGTGTACTTGGCGCCCTTCCCCTCCTGGTGCTGCTTCAGGCGCGCCTCCACGTCCAGGGCGATGCCGCAGTAGAGGGTCCCGTCGCCGCAGCGGATCAAGTAGACGAACCAGTCCGCCTGAGGGGCATCCTGGTTAGGTTCGTTCCGCTGCGGACGGGACATGGACTACCCCCCGATCGCGCCGCGCACTGCGCGGCACTCCCACTCGGCCGCAGGCCTCGCGGAGGGGGCCCCGTCGTCGCCGCAGCGGATCAGGTGGACGAACCAGGTCATGTGGCCGGGACCCTCAACTCGTCAATCCGAGGATCTTGCGGATGCGGGCCATGGCCTCCTCTTTTCCCTGGCCCTGGGGAAGGTGGAGCACCACCAGGGCCAGGCCGCGGCCTCCGGCCACCCAGGTGCCAGCGGCCTTGGGGTCGCCGGGCGCGGAGCTGGTGCCCGTCTTGAACCACCAGTCCTCCTTGCCCATGAGGTTCCTGAAATCCACCCAGAACCCCGCCAGGAAACGCTGTCCGAAGGTCACGACCCCCGACTGCTCGGGCTCCATCAGCCAGCGCAGGAAGGCCTCGGGGCTGGTGCGCAGCAGGTCGCCGTCCCCCAGCCAGGCGGCCGTCATGGGCGGCAGGCCGTCCCCGGTCGGCAGGCGCCGACCCAGGAAAGGCGCGAAGACCTCCTCCAGGCGGGCCCGGGCCGCCGCCTCCCCGTAGTCGAACTTCCAGCCCACCTGGGCCTGGGCGATCCAGCTGAGGAAGGCCAGGTTGCAGTCCTCCCGCAGGGCCTTGCTGAGGTCCACCTTGCCATGGCCCTTCCGGTTCGAGCAGGTGCTGGGTCCTGATGCGCCCGTGCATTTGAACTGCACGCTGCGACTGGCCCACTCCGAGCCCTCGAGGCGCATCCACACCAGCAGGGCCAGGCTGCCCATGGGGACCTCCCGGCGGGCCTCGCCGTAGGTGTGCACCTCGCCATCGCCGATGGTGAGGGCCAGACCCTCACCGGGTTGCAGTACCGGCACGGGCAGGACCATGGGCGTAGGGGAAGGCTGGGCCACCAGCAGCAGGGAGGCCAGCGGAGCGATCAGGAGGAGTCTGGGGTTCCACATGGAAGGCCCCAGGATGACAGGTCCAGCGGCGTTCTCATCCCTGGCAGACTGATTCCATGCTCGACCGCCGCGTGCTCATGAACCTCCGGGGCCTGCTGACCCCAGATCCCGCCCGGACCTGGGTGGTGGACCGGATTCCCGACGCCGCCCTGGCTCTGGAGGAGGGCCGGGTGGCCTGGCTGGGCCGCGCCGCGGACCTGCCCGCCGCCTGGGCCGAGGCGCCCCGGGTGGATGGCGGCGGGGCCTGGGCCAGCCCCGGCTTCGTGGATCCCCACACCCACCTGCTCTTCGGGGGCGACCGCTCCGGCGAGTTCAACCGGCGCCTCCAGGGCGCCAGCTACCAGGAGATCGCCTCCGGGGGCGGCGGCATCCGGGAGACGGTGCGCGCCACCCGCCTCGCCACCGTCGAGGAGCTGGTGGCTTCCGGAGCCCCGCGGCTGTGGGCCTTCCGCGAGCGGGGAGTGGTCCATCTCGAGTGCAAGACGGGCTACGGCCTGGACCTCGAAGCGGAGTCCCGCCTCGCCGCGGCCTACGCCGAACTGAAGCGGCGGGGCTGGAGCCTGGATGTGACCCTGCTCCCGGCCCACGACCTCGCGCCCGAGTTCGGGGGCGATGCCGAGGCCAACACCCGGGCCGTGGCGGAGGTGTGGCTGCCGGAGCTGGTGCGCAGACACCCGGGCCTGGCGCGCTTCTGCGACGTGTTCGTGGAGACCGGCGTCTTCAGCGTGGACCAGGGCCGGCGCATCTTCGAGGCGGGGAGACGCCTGGGCCTCAGCCCCCGGGTCCACGCGGACGAGCTCAGCTGGACCGGCGGCGCCGAGCTGGCGGCGGAGCTGGGCGCCGCCAGCGCGGATCACCTCATGTTCTGCAGCGAGGCCGGCATGCGCGCCATGGCGGCGGCGGCGGTGGTGCCCGTGCTGCTGCCGGGCACGACGCTCTTCCTGGGCATGCGCGACTGGGCACCCGCGCGCAAACTCATCGAGGCGGGCTGCCAGGTCGCCCTGGCCACGGACTTCAACCCGGGCTCCTGCCCCTGCACGGATCCCCTCACCATCCTGCGCCTGGGCTGCCTGCAGCTGCGCATGACCTTCGAGGAGGCCTTCGCGGCCATGACCCTCCACGCCGCCCGCAGCCTGGGCCACGGCGACCTGGGCCACCTCCACCCCGGGGCCCGGGCCGAGGTGCTGCTCTGGGACGTGGACGAGCCGCTGGAACTGGTCTACTGGGTGGGTGAGCCATTCAGGCCGAGGTTTATGCCGAATGGAATAACAGAACGATTGAAACCGCAGATGACGCAGGTGGCCGCAGAAGAAAAATGATGAATTTTTTTTGGATTTCATCTGTACAAATCTGCGTCATCTGCGGTTAAACAATCAGTACAAAACGAAGCCCCGGGCCGATTCCCGGGGCTTCTCCTGCGAGTGCGGCGGCCTACTGTTCGGCTCGCTTCGAGGCCTCCTGCACGATGTGATAGATCCGTTCCTTCGCACGCAGCTTGATCTTCTTCAACTCCACTTCTTCAAGGGTCTCCTTGGCGGAGAGACTGGGCTTCTTCTGCAGATCGCCCAGCCGGGAGTCGGCGGATTTGTGCTCCTCCATGAGCTTTCGGAATTCAAAGTGCTCTTTCATCAGGCGCTCCTGAAGGTCTGGGCGCAAAAAATCCATGATTCCTCCGTGCCGTTGCGAACCCGATCTGGGTTCCGCGAGTTGATTGAGTGGCACAAGGGTAGGGCCGCCCCGTGGGGCGTCAAGACCTTTCGGATCAGGCTTCAGAACTCCTTTTACGGCTGTGACTTCCATGCAATCCTGGCGGACATGTCCCTGCGCATCGACGGCCTCCTCCTCCAGCGGGAGGATGGTGTGCGCCTGCTGGGCCCCCTGGACCTCTCCCTGGCACCAGGCGAGCGCCTCGGCCTGGTGGGTGAGAGCGGCTCGGGCAAGAGCCTGCTCGTCCAGGCCCTGTTCGGTGTCCTGCCCCCGGGGGTGATCCACTCGGGAGGGAGTCTGAGCGCCTTCGGCATCCCGTTGGACGTCCCGGGTCCCAGGCGTGATGCCGTCCGCGGTGCCCGGCTGGCCTGGGTGCCCCAGGAACCTCGCCAGGCCCTGAGCCCCCTGCTGCCCCTGGCCGCACACCTCACCCTGCTGCCGGGCCTCCATCGGGACGAGTCTCCCCGGGTGGCACTGGCCAGGCTCGCGCCGCTGCTCTCCCGGCTGGGGCTGCCGGCGGACTCGGCCTTCCTGGACCGCTTCCCCCACCAGCTCAGCGGGGGGCAGCGTCAGCGCCTCTGCCTGGCCATGGCCCTCTCCTGCGATCCGGACCTGCTGATCCTGGACGAGCCCACCACGGCCCTGGACCCGCTGGCGCAAAGGGCCTTCCTGGACCTGGTGCTGGACCTGCAGCGGGAGCGGGGCCTGGGCTTCCTCTGGATCACCCATGACCTGGCCCTGGCCTCCCTGGCCTGTGATCGCCTGCTGGTGCTCTACGGGGGGTCCCCCCTGGAGGCCGGGCCCGCCAGCGAGCTGCTCTCAACACCGCGCCATCCCTACACGGCCCGCCTGGTGGAGGCTGCCCGGCGCCAGCCCTCTCTGGAGTCAGGGTTCCTGCCCGCGCCCGAGGACCGGCCTGCGGGCTGCCCCTACGGCCCGCGGTGCGCCTTCAGACAAGACTCCTGCGCCACCTGGGGCCCCTGGCGGGACCATCCGGAGGCGGGCCTTCGTTGCGAGCACCCTCTGCAGATCCCAAACTGAACGTTGCCATGCATCTCTCCGCTCACGCCCTGGATCCGACGGCCGGCACCGGGGATGCTTCATCGGCCTTGGGCCTCCATCCCATCCGGGATGCGGCCTCGCCGAGGTCCAGGATCATCCCGTTCCTTTGCAGCCTGATCCTCACCACGCTCATCACCTACGGCATCTCGACCCTGCGGTTTTCCGGGCCCTCCCTCCAGGCCGCCCGATACGGGGCGCCCCTAGCCCAGAGGTCGGTCGCCATCGATCTGCAGGAAGTTCCGCCCCGGCCGGACAGTCATCCTCCCACCCTCAGGAGAATTGGCGCCGCGGGTCCTGGTGGGCTGGGACATCGGGAGGGGACCGACACCATCGACCCCCGGCTGCTGTCGGTCTATTCACCGGTTATTTCCTTGCCAACGGAAACCAACGACCCGGATCTGATCGGTCCCTCCCCGCGGCCGGACATGGTCTCGGTCTCCCTCAATCCGGCCCTGCCGGTCCAACCAGGTGGCAATGGGGCCTCCCGTGGAACGGGAAGGGACCCGGCTCTTGGCAAAGGCGGCATCTGGCACCTGGAGGAGTCCGTGGTACCTCCCTCGAAAGACAAGCAGGCCCCCGTTCCGGACGGCCAACTCGTCCCCATCCGTCGGCAGGAGGCGAGGCACATCTACCAGCGTAGCGATTGGACCGAGGAACTCGCCAAGGCGCCCGTGATCGTGCGCGTCGTCATTGATGAAAACGGGCGCGTGATCCAGGCCACCGTTCTTTCCGGGCCGGAGGAAATGCGCGCGGATGTCCTCTGGGCCGCCAGGCATTGGCTCTTTGAACGGCTCGGGAAACACGGATTGAAGGCCCCCCTGACGGTGGACCTGATCTTCCACCCCCGCTTCGCCAACTGATGGCGCACTGGAACCCTTCATCCGCCCATGAGACCATGGGTTGCAAGGTCCCGCAGGCTGCGGGTCCGAAAAAGGCACCCCATGCTGACCTTGCCCCTGCTTCACGCCCTGACCTTCGATGATGTCCTGCTGGTTCCAGGCTTTTCGGAAGTGCACCCCAACCAGGTGGACCTCCAGACCCAGCTGACCCGGGACATCTCCCTGCGGATCCCCCTCGTCTCGGCGGCCATGGACACCGTGACGGAAAGCCGCATGGCCATCGGCCTGGCCCAGATGGGCGGCATCGGCATCGTCCACAAGAACCTCAGCCCCGAGCGCCAGGCCGAGGAGGTGGACAAGGTGAAGCGCAGCGAGTCAGGCATGATCACCGACCCCATCACCATCGAGCCCGACGCGCCCATCCGCGATGCCGAGGCCCTCATGGCCAAGTTCCGCATCAGCGGCGTGCCCGTGGTGGAGGGCCACCGGCTGGTGGGCATCCTCACCAACCGCGACCTGCGCTTCGAGACGCGCTGGGACATCCCCGTGCGCGAGGCCATGACCAAGGACAACCTGGTCACGGTGCCCGTGGGCACCACGCTCCAGGAGGCCCGCGCCATCCTGCAGAAGCACCGCATCGAGAAGCTGCTGGTGGTGGACGGCCAGGGCCAACTGAAGGGCCTCATCACCGTCAAGGACATCGAGAAGTCCATCGAGTACCCCAATGCCTGCAAGGACGGCATGGGCCGCCTGCGGGTGGGCGCCGCCGTGGGGGTGGGCAAGGACCTGCTGGACCGCGCCGCGGCCCTGGTGGAGGCCAAGGTGGACGTGCTCTGCCTGGACAGTTCCCACGGCCACAGCCAGGGGGTGCTGGATGCCGTGCGGGCCCTCAAGCAGGCCTTTCCCGCCGTGTCCCTCATCGCGGGCAACGTGGCCACCTACCAGGGCGCGAAGGACCTCTGCGGCGCCGGGGCGGACGCCGTGAAGATCGGCATCGGCCCCGGGTCCATCTGCACCACGCGCATCGTCACCGGCGCGGGCATGCCCCAGATCACGGCCGTGGCCGAGGCCAGCCGTGCCTGCCGCGAGGCCGGTGTGCCCTGCATCGCCGACGGCGGCATCAAGTTCAGCGGCGACGTGGCCAAGGCCATTGCCGCCGGGGCCAACGCGGTCATGATCGGCAGCCTCTTCGCCGGCACCGACGAGGCCCCCGGGGAAACCATCTTCTACGGCGGCCGCACCTTCAAGGCCTACCGGGGCATGGGCTCCCTGGGCGCCATGAAGCAGGGCAGCAAGGACCGCTACTTCCAGGAGGGCAAGGAGGACACCAAGCTGGTGCCCGAGGGCATCGAGGGCCAGGTGCCCTACAAGGGGAAGATGGGCGACCTGGTCACCCAGCTCATGGGCGGGCTGCGGGCGGGCATGGGCCTCAGCGGCGGCAAGAGCATCGCCGACTTCCACCAGAAGGCCACCTTCGTCGAGATCAGCGGCGCCGGACTGCGGGAGAGCCACGCCCACGACGTGATGATCACCAAGGAAGCGCCGAACTACCGGATGGAGTAGAAAGAAAAAGATTCACCACCAAGGCACGAAGACACCAAGAAAAGATCAAAAGAAATTTGTTGGCAGTTGCAGTTCTTGATGTCTTGGTGTCTTGGTGTCTTGGTGGTTAGCTTGTCTTGAAAAGGTTCGTGCCCGGAGCTCCCATGCCCCTCCTCGTGAAGAATGTCCATCTGGTCGATCCCGCTCAGAAGCTCGATGGGCCCGGTGCCCTGCTGGTCGCCGAGGGCAAAGTGGTGGCCATCGGAGCCGATGCTGCTGCACACCCGCAGGCGGCGGGTGCCGAGGTCCTGGACGGCGGCGGGGCTGTGCTGGCGCCGGGGTTCGTGGACCTGCACGTGCACTTCCGCGAGCCGGGGCAGACCCGCAAGGAGAGCATCGAGACCGGCAGCATGGCGGCGGTGGCGGGCGGCTTCACCTCCGTGTGCGCCATGGCCAACACCAAGCCCGTGAACGACAGCGTGGCCATCACGGAGATGATGCTCAGCCGCGCCGCCAAGGTGGACCTCTGCAGATACTTCCCCATCGGGACCGTGAGCCGCGACATGAAGGGCGAGGAATTGGCGGACATGGGCACCCTGAAGGCGGCGGGCTGCGTGGCCTTCTCCGACGATGGCCTGCCCGTCACCAACGCCTCCCTCATGCGGCGTGCCCTGGAATACACCCGCTGGCTGGACCTGCCCGTGGTGGCCCACGAGGAGGACAAGGACCTCGCCGGAAAGGGCTACATGCACGAGGGCGCCGTGAGCGCTTCCCTGGGCTGCCTGGGCATTCCCGCGGCGGCCGAGGAGGCCATGGTGGCCCGGGACCTCGTGCTGGCGGAGCATACGGGCGGGCACCTGCACCTGGCCCACCTCAGCACCAAGGGGTCCATGCGCATGGTCCGCGAGGCCAAGGCCCGGGGGCTCAACATCACCTGCGAGGTGACGCCGCACCACTTCGCCCTGTCGGACAAGGAACTGATGAAGTTCGACAGCGACTACAAGATGAACCCACCCCTCCGGTCCGAGGGCGACATCCAGGCCCTGCTGGAGGCCATCGCGGACGGCACCGTGGACGCCATCGCCACGGACCACGCCCCCCACGGCTGGGACGACAAGGAGGTGGAACTGCCCATCGCCGCCTTCGGCGTCATCGGCCTGGAGACTGCCCTGCCCCTGGCCCTGGAACTGCTGGTGAACCGCAAGGTCATCGGTCTCGCCAAGGCCATCAGCCTCTTCACCGCGGGCCCGGCCCGGGTGTTCCACCTCGACCGCCAGGGCCTGGGCAGCCTCCAGCCCGGGGCCCCGGCCGACTTCGTCCTCTTCGATCCCAGCGCGAAGGTGCAGGTGGACCGCGCCTTCATCCAGTCCAAGTCCTTCAACACCCCCTTCAAGGGCTGGAGCCTGCCCGGCAGGGTGCTCGGCACCTGGGTGGGCGGCAGGCGGGTGCGGGGCTAGCCCCGGCCGGCGGCGAAGTGGACACGTCCGCGTCCGGGAATCACGAGGCAGCCTTCGCCAGGGCCTTCCTCCCCTCGGAGAAGCGGGCCAGGTTCATCCAGGGTCTTGCGCAACCCAGGCACCGGAAGGAAGTGCTCGCGCAGTTGAGCAGCCACCTGCCCTACCTGCCTGCCCATGCCACGGCGGTGCCGGGCGAGCAGGATTTCCCGGATGCACTGGCCGCGCTGCTCAGGGCCAAGGGAGCGGGGCCCACCTGCCACGTGATCGCCGACGGCCTGAAGGCCGATGGCCGGGAGCTGCCGCTCGGCGAGGCGCTCCTGCTCATCTGCCTCCATCGGTCCGGCGCGATCCTGTCATGCCTTCCGGGCCGCCTGGCCTACTACAAGCCCAGATCGCCCGCCCCAGGCATCCTCTTCGAGCGGCCCTCGCCATGAGGCCTGATCCATCCTGGTGCCTTCCTCAGGAGTCTTGAATGGTCCCCTCTCTGGAGGCCCTGAAAGCCGAGCTGGAGCGTTTCGGCCGAGCCAACGATGAACGCCACGCCGAGCGCGCCCTGCGCATGCTCAACATCACCCGCGACACCGGCGAGTTCCTGGCCGTGCTGGTGCGGGCCCTGCAGGCCCGGCGCATCCTGGAGATCGGCACCTCCAACGGCTACTCCACCCTCTGGCTGGCGGAGGCGACCCGGGACCTGGATGGGTCCGTGACCACCGTGGAGTTGTCCGAGGCCAAGGTCCAGCTGGCCCGGGAGACCTTCGCCCGCTCAGGTCTGGCCTCCCACATCCGGCTGCTGCACGAAGAGGCGGGCCGCGTGCTGGACCGCACGGAGTCCGAGGACTGCGATCTGGTGTTCCTGGATTCAGAGCGGTCCGAGTACCCCGGCTGGTGGCCCCAGATCCGGCGGGTGCTCCGGCCCGGAGGCCTGCTGGTGGTGGACAATGCCACCTCCCACCCCGGGCAGATGGCCCCATTCATGGACCTGGTGCGCACCGATCCCGCCTTCACCACCTGCCTGGCCACCGTGGGCAATGGCGAGTTCATGGCCGTGAAGGCGCTCCTGGAATCAGGCCGCAACCCCGTGGGATCCTAGCGCCAGCGAGGTGAGCCATGCCCAGTCCCTCTCCCAGGTCCGTGGTCTCGGCCTGGGTGGCGGCCTTCAACCGCCATGACGCCGAAGCGCTGGCCTCGATGTACGCGGAGGACGCCGTGAACCATCAGGTGGCCGAGACCCCCGTGGTGGGCCGCGACGCCATCGGGGCCATGTTCGCGGCGGGCTTCGCGGCGGCGGAGATGGTATGCCTCGCGGAGAACCTCTTCGAAGACGGCGAGTGGGCCATCCTCGAGTGGCGGGATCCCCTGGGGCTGCGCGGCTGCGGGTTCTTCCACGTGGTGGGGGGACGCATCGTGTTCCAGCGCGGCTACTGGGACAAGCTGACCTTCCTCCGGCAGCACGGCCTGCCCATCCCGCAGGATTAGGGCTTGGCCACGTAGAAGGCGTAGGTGGCGCTGTAGGGCACCCGCACTTCCTGGCCGGCCTGCGCCTGGCTGGCAGTGACCGGGGCCGCGCCGCCCACGGTGTTCAGGCGCTGGATGCTCCTGACGGGACGGAACAGACCCTGGCCCGAGGTGGACTTCACACCCAGCAGCAACCAGGGGATGGAACCACTGGAGCAGCTCGTGTCCTTGGCCTTCACCTCGCCCACCACCCTGCTGCCGTCCGAGCTTTCCCAGGTGGGTCCGCCGTAGTGCTTTGCCACGCGCTGACCTGAGACGTCGAATAGGTCGGCCTCCGGCGCCTTGAAGATCCATTCGAACTGGGCCGGATCCTCCTTGCGGGCCCGGCACTCGTAGATCTGGACCCCGGTGGCCCGCAGCTCGAAGGCCAGCACCTGGTCCGCGGGGGCCCTCAGCGCCTCGGGTACGGGCTTGGCAGTCGGCGCGGGTTCTGCGCCAGCCAGGGGAGACAGGCCCAGGAGAGCTGCACCCACGGTCATGAAGCGGTCCTGACGAAGCATAGCCGGCCTCCGGTTCCTGGGCGGGATGGGGGTGAAGGTAAGGCTGGAATGGTGTCAAGACAAGGATAAATATCTACCCCGACCGGGCCTGGGAACCTCTGACCCCCGTCGAATTCCGCTTGTGGCCCTCAGGCATGTCCCCCTACCCGGCTAAGGATGGGCCTCAGATGAGAGACCGCGGGTCAACCGCGGATGAGCACGGATGGCGGGTTTGATCTGAGTTCATCCGTGCTCACCTGTGGCGAATCGCCTTCCCCAGGTGTTTCGGTGGTCACAGCGTCTTCATGTCCAGCACGAAGCGGTAGCGCACATCGTTCTTCAGCATGCGCTCGTAGGCCACGTTCACCTGCTGGACCGGGATGAGCTCGATCTCGGAGACGATATTGTGCTCGGCGCAGAAGTCGAGCATCTCCTGCGTCTCCTGGATGCCGCCGATGAGCGAGCCCGTCAGCACCTTGTGCCCGAAGATCAGCGAGCCGGCGGCCACGGGGGTGGGCTCGGGGGGCACGCCCAGCAGCACCATGGCGCCCTCGAGCCGGAGCAGACCCAGGTACTTGTTGTAGTCGTGGGGGGCGGAGATGGTGTCGATGAGGAGGTCGAACCGGCCCGCCAGCTGCTTGAAGGTGGCGTCCTCCGAGGTGAGGCCGAAGTGGTGGGCGCCCAGCTGGCGGGCATCGGCCTCCTTGGATTTCGAGGTGCTGAGCATGGTCACTTCCGCGCCCATGGCGGCGGCGAGCTTCACCGCCATGTGGCCCAGGCCGCCCAGGCCCACCACGCCAACCTTGTCGCCCGCCTTGGTCTTCCAGTGGCGGAGGGGCGAGTAGGTGGTGATGCCGGCACACAGCAGTGGCGCGGCGGCGGCGAGGTCCAGCTTGGGGGAGATCTTCAGGGTGAAAGCCTCATCCACCACGATGCTGGAGGAATAGCCGCCATAGGTGAGGGTCTTCCGATCCATCTCGGTGCCGTTGTAGGTGAAGGCCGAGCCCTTCTGGCAGAACTGTTCGAGATGCTGCTGGCAACTGGGGCAGGTGCGGCAGCTGTCCACCATGCAGCCCACGCCCGCCAAATCGCCCGCCCGGAAGCCCTTCACATGGGCGCCCACGGCGGTGACTTTGCCCACGATCTCGTGACCCGGCACCATGGGATACTTGGAACCGCCCCATTCGTCGC
>CAIMBM010000158.1 GCA_903839205.1 uncultured Holophagaceae bacterium
GGCTCAGCCTGGTAGAGCGCTCGGTTCGGGACCGAGAGGTCGGAGGTTCGAATCCTCTCGCCCCGACCAACAAAAGGGGGTGCTTTGGCACCCCCATTTGCTGGTCGGAATGAAAAAGAGATTCGAACCTCCGAGTGGGCTCGTGGAGGCGCCACTGGATGTGGCGCCGGAACGAGACCGGCGGCTGGCAAAGCCAGACGCGGTTCGAATCCCGCCCGGGTGAGTCGAAATCCCAGAAGGGCAAGCGGCCCGACCTCCGAGTGGGCTCGTGGAGGCGCCACTGGATGTGGCGCCGGAACGAGACCGGCGGCTGGCAGAGCCAGACGCGGTTCGAATCCCGCCCGAGTGCGTCGAAACCTCAGAAAGGTAGGCGGCCAACCTCCAAGCAAGACCGGCGGCTGGCGCAGCCAGAGTCGGTTTGAATCCGCGCATTGGAGGGTCGGCGCCGGATTCTGGAAACGGCCCGACCCACCCCGTCCTGATGTTCAGGCCGAGGGTGGCCCCGCTGTGGTCAGACCACCCCGAGGGCCGGACACCCCATCCCCCGCGGTTTCGTGATCCGTGCAGCCCCTCCCGACCAGTTACAATGACCGGTTCCGTCCGCCGGGCGGGGAGCCTCCTCGATGACCGATGTCTGCACCGTCATGACCACCTGTGGCAGCGAGGAGACCGCGCTCACCATTGCCGCTGCCCTGGTGGACCAGGGCTATGCCGGCTGCGTGAACATCCTCCCCAGCATCAAGAGCTACTACTTCTTCAAGGGTGAGACGCACCTGGACGAGGAGGTCATGCTGATCATCAAGACCACCCGGGACCTGTTTCCCCTGGTCTCCGAAGTGATCACGGACCTGCACACCTACGAAGTCCCCGAAATCCTCATGTTTGCCGTGGAGGAGGGCTCCGAGCCCTTCCTCGACTGGATCCGCCAGAGCGTCCACCGTCTGGCCTGAACTGCTCGACCCACGATCCACCTGGAGCCCCACCATGGAACAAACCCTGTCCCTCGAATTTCTGCGGGTGGTTGAGCAGGCCGCCATCGCCTGCGCCACGTCCATCGGCCACGGGAGGCGCAAGCACAGCGACAAGCTGGCGGTGGAAGCCATGCGCAAGGCCATGGAGTCGGTCCGCATGGACGGCACCATCGTCATCGGCGAGGGCGAGCGGGACGAAGCGCCCATGCTCTACATCGGCGAGAAGGTGGGCATGGGGGTCGATCAGGACGGGAACCATCCCGCCGTGGACATCGCCGTGGACCCCCTCGAGGGCACCAACCTCTGCGCCACGGGCGCTCCCAATGCCATCGCCGTGCTCGCGGCCACCCGCAAGGGCGGGCTGCTTCACGCCCCCGACCTCTACATGGAAAAGCTGGTGGTCGGCCCCGCGGCCAAAGGGAAGGTGAGTCTGGACGCCCCCATCCAGGAGACCCTGCAGATCATCGCGAAGTCCCTGGAACGCCAAGTCTCCGAGATCACCGTCAGCGTCCTCGACCGCGAGCGCCATGCCCAGCTCATCGCCGACATCCGCGCGGCGGGGGCCCGGATCCAGCTCATCGGCGATGGCGACCTCAGCGCCGCCATCAGTGCCGCCGTAAGCGGCACCGGCATCCATGCGGTCATGGGCACCGGTGGGGCCCCCGAGGGCGTGCTGTCGGCCGCGGCCCTGAAGTGCCTCAATGGCGAGATCCAGGGCCGCCTGAAGGTGGACACCAACACGGCCAGCCGGGAGAAGGCCGAGGCCATGGGCGTGGACTTTGGCCGCATCTACTTCACCGATGACCTCTGCCCCGGCAATGAGATCGTCTTCGCGGCCTGTGGCGTCACCCCGGGCAACCTGCTCGACGGCGTGAGGCACTTTGGTCACGGCGTCCGCACCTCCAGCCTCATCCTCACCTATGGCAGCCGCCAGGTCCGGTTCATCGATACCGTGCACATCAAGGAAGGCGAGACCGTCACCGTACGGTTCTAGGCCGTCCTTGTCTGAGTCGTTTCGCTCCCGCCTCATGCGATGGGGCTTCAACCTGTGGCCCTGCTTCCGGGGCACGGGGGCGAGGGTCACCTTCATCGCCGGCGACTGGCGCGAGGTGCGGGTCCGGATTCCCCTGTCCTGGCGGACCCGGAACTACGTCGGCACCATCTTCGGCGGCAGCCTGTATGCGGCCGTGGACCCCTTCTTCATGATCATGCTCATGAAGAACCTGGGACCGGACGTGGTGGTGTGGGACAAGGCCGCCTCCATCCGCTTCCGGAAGCCCGGCCGTGGCGTCCTCCTGGCCACCTTCCGCATGGAGGAGGCCGAGTTGGCGGACATCGGCCACCTGCTGCTGGAGCGGCCCAAGGTGGAACGGACCTACACGGTCCAACTGGTGGATTCCGCGGGCCTGGTCCATGCGGAAGTGGAGAAAGTGATCCACATATCCCTTCGGAGATCTTCCTGATAGGCTTTTACCCTCATCTTACGAGGTTATTATGGTTTCCACCCTACGCGCCTCACTCGGCCTTTGTCTGGGGCTTGCGGCCTTTTCGCTGGTGGCCCAGCCCAGGCCCGGCTTCGATCCCGCGAATCTCGATACTTCCGTGAAGCCCTGCGACGACTTCTACGCCTACGCCAACGGCGGCTGGCTCAAGACCCACAGCATTCCCGCGGACAAGGCGAGATACGGTGGCTTCGAGGAACTCATCGACGGCAATCGCGCCATCCTCCAGAAGATCCTGCGGGAGACCAGCGCCAAGACTACCTGGACCAAGGGCAGCCTGGAACAGAAGGTGGGCGACTTCTATGCCTCGGGCATGGACGAGGCCACCATCGAGCGGCGCGGCCTGTCGCCCCTCAAGCCCATCCTGGACACCATCGACGGCCTGAAGGATGCCAAGCAGCTCCCCGCCCTTCTGGCCAAGCTGCACAACCAGGGCCTGTCCGGCGGCTTTGTCTTCTATGTCCGCCAGGACGCCAAGGCCTCCACCCATTACCTCGGCTACCTCAACCAGGGCGGCACGGGGCTGCCCGACCGGGACTACTACCTGAAGGACGACGCCCGCAGCCGTGACATCCGGGCCAAGTACGAGGTCCACATCGCCAAGATGCTGGAGCTGGCAGGCGATTCCCCCGAACTCGCCCGGGTCCGGGCCAAGCTGGTGATGGATCTGGAGACCCGCATGGCCCAGGCCCAGTGGACCCGAGTGGAGCTGCGGAACCCCCAGAAGACTTACAACAAGCGCGCGTTGGACCAGCTGGCGACCGAGGCCCCGGGCTTCGACTGGAATGGCTACTTCACGGCCCGCGGCCTGAAGCAGGCGGACCTCAACCTCAGCCAGCCCTCGTTCTTCCAGGCCTTCGGCAGGCTGGCCTCCGAAGTGACCGCGCCCCAGTGGCGCACCTACCTCCGCTGGCACGTCCTCAGCGCCACCGCCAACCTCCTGCCGAAAGCCTTCGGCGACGAGGCTTTCGCCTTCCACGGCAAGGTGCTGAACGGCACGCCCGAACAGGAACCTCGCGCCAAGCGCATCGAGGCCGCCACGGACGGCATGCTGGGCGATGCCCTGGGCCAGCTCTACGTCAAGGTGGCCTTCCCGCCCGAAGCCAAGGTGCGGGTGCTGGATATGATCGAGAACATCCGCGTGGCCCTGCGGGAGCGCATCACGAACCTGGACTGGATGGGTGCCGAGACCAAGCTGCAGGCCATCAAGAAGCTCAACGCCATCACGGTGAAGATCGGCTATCCCGACAAGTGGAAGACCTACGCGTTCGACCTCAAGCGGGATGACTACTTCGGAAATGCCCGCCGGGCCGCCGCCTTCCGGATCCAGGAGAACCTCAAGAAGCTCGGGAAGCCCATCGACCGCACCGAATGGAACTGGTCGGCGCCCACGGTGAATGCCTCCTACAACCCCACCATGAACGACATCACCTTCCCGGCCGGCATTCTCCAGCCCCCCTTCTTCGACGCCAGGGCGGATGATGCCGTGAACTACGGGGCCATCGGGTTCGTCATCGGCCACGAGATCACGCACGGCTTCGACGACAGCGGCAGCCAGTACGACGCCGAGGGCAACCTCAAGAACTGGTGGACCGAGGCGGACAAGAAGGCCTATGAATCCCGCACAGACCTGGTGGTGAAGCAGTACGACGCCTACGAGCCCATCAAGGGCGAGCATGTGAACGGCAAGCTCACCCTGGGGGAGAACATCGCCGACATCGGCGGCCTCAAGATCGCCTTTGCCGCGTACCAGAACAGCCTGAAGGGCAAGCCCGTCCCCGCGCCCATCGACGGCTTCACTGGACCCCAGCGCTTCTTCTTCGGGGCCGCCACGGTGTGGCGCAACCACATCCGCGAGGCTGCCCTGTCCCTGCGCCTCAAGACCGATCCCCACAGTCCCGGCCGCGAGCGGGTGAATGGTCCCCTGTCGAACCTGCCCGAATTCTATGAAGCCTTCGGCTGCACCGATGGCGACGTCATGAAGCGGGACGCGAAGGTTCGGCCGGCCATCTGGTAGACCCTGCTCCGGAATGCGGCGCATTCCGGAGTTAGAGAAAGGAATCGGAATGAACCTCAGATCCGCTCTGCTCGCCCTGGCGCTGTTGGCGCCCCTATCCGCCCAGTTACCCTACAAGGGCTTCAACCCGGCCAACATCGACCCATCGGTGGGGCCCTGCCAGGACTTCTTCGACTACGCGGTGGGAAGCTGGGCCAACCGCGCCACCATCCCTGCGGAATACGACCGGTACGGCGTTGACCAGGAGATCGATGCGCACACGCACCAGGTCATGAGGGAGATCCTGGAAGCCGCAGCCAGTTCCAAGGCCGCGGAGGGCTCGGAGACCCGGAAGGTGGGTGACTTCTATGCCAGCGGCATGGATGAGGCGGGCATCGAGCGACTCGGGATCGCACCCCTGAAGCCGCTCTTCGCCCGCATCGAGGAGGCGAAGGATGGGGCGAGCCTGGCTGCGGTGCTGGCCGATCTGCACCGGGTGGGCGCCTTCGCGGCCTTCTCCTTCAGCGTGGAGCAGGATGACAAGGAGAGCAGCCGCTATGCCATGGTGCTGGGCCAGGGCGGCCTCGGCCTGCCGGACCGGGACTACTACCTGAAGGATGACCCGAAGGCGAAGGAGCTCCTCGCCGCCTACCGGGCCCATGTGGCGAAGATCCTCGACCTGGCCGGATTCGATGGCAAGGATGCTGACCGGATCCTGGCACTGGAGACGAGGCTCGCCAAGGCCAGCATGACCCGCGTGGAGCAGCGTGACCCCAACGCCACCTATCACGCCCTGACGCCGGACCGGCTCAAGGCCACCGCCCCCGGATTTCCCGCTGAGCCGTACCTGAGAGCCCTCGGCGCGCCGACGCCGGACCATCTCGTGGTCCGCCAGCCCGCCTTCCTGGCCGAACTCGGCCGCATGGTGCAGGAGCTCCCGGCGGAGCAGTGGCGCGCCTACCTGCGCTGGACCCTCCTGCGCAGGGCCGCCGCGGCCCTGCCGAGGGCCTTCGAGGAGGAGGCCTTCGGCTTCTACGGCACCCGGCTCCAGGGCACCACGACCCAGCATCCACGCTGGAAGCGCGTGATGATGGCCGCGGATCGCGGCCTGGGCGAGGCCCTCGGCAGGCTCTACGTCCAGCGCACCTTCCCCGCCAGCAGCAAGGCCCAGGTGCTGGCGATGGTCGAGAACCTCCGCTCGGCCCTGCGGGCTCGGATCGAGGGCCTCGCGTGGATGAGCGCTCCCACCAAGGCCAAGGCTCAGCAGAAGCTGGCCGCCATGCGGGTGAAGATCGGGTACCCGGACCTGTGGCGCGACTACAGCCGGCTCGATATCCGGCGCCAGGCCTATGTCCTGAACGTGCTGGAGAGCCGCCGCTTCGAGTTCCAGCGCCGCCTGGGCAATCTGGGCAAGCCCATCGACCGGAATGAGTGGGACATGACGCCCCAGACCAACAACGCCTACTACAGCCCCACCATGAACGAGGTCGTCTTCCCCGCGGGCATCCTCCAGCCGCCCTACTTCGATGCGGCCGCCGACGATGCGGTCAACTACGGGAACATCGGCGCCACCATCGGCCACGAGATGACCCACGGTTTCGATGACGAGGGCCGCCAGTACGATGGCGACGGCGACCTCAAGAGCTGGTGGACCGCCGACGACGAAAAGGCCTACAACCTCCGGGCGGAGCTGGTGGCCAGGCAGTTCGACGCCTATGAGCCCCTGCCCGGCCTGCACCTGAACGGCCACCTGACCCTCGGCGAGAACATCGCCGACCTGGGCGGCCTCAAGATCGCCTGGGACGCCTGGAAGCTGAGCCAGAAGGGCAAGGCACCGGTGGGCAGGATTGATGGATTCACGCCTGAGCAGCGCTTCTTCCTGGGTTACGCAGAGACCTGGCGCACCCTCACCCGCGAGCAGGCGACCCGCCTGCGTACGGTCACGGACCCCCACAGTCCCGCCAAGTTCCGCGTCAACGGGCCCCTCTCCAATCTGCCCGAGTTCTATGAGGCCTTCGGCTGCAAGGACGGGGATCCCATGAAGCGGCCCGAACAGGTCCGTCCGGCCATCTGGTAACCCCCGCCCCGGAAGGCTGCACGCCCCGGGGTCCGTGAAAGGAATTTTGAATGCACAAGAAATCCGCGCTGCTGGTCCTGCTCGCCGGCCTCCTCGCCACAGGCACGGCCCTGGAGGCCTGCACCAACCTGCTCGTGACCAAGGGCGCGAGCAAGGACGGCTCGACGATGATCACCTACGCCGCCGACAGCCACACGCTCTACGGCGAGCTCTACTTCAAACGGGGGATGCGGCATCTCCCCGGGGAGGCCCGCGACATCACGGAATGGGACACGGGCAAGCTCCTCGGGCACATCCCCGAGGCGCCCGTGACCTACACCCGCGTGGGCAACATGAACGAGTTCCAGGTGGTGATCGGCGAGACCACCTTTGGCGGCCGCAAGGAGCTCCAGGTGCCCAGCGGCATCGTGGACTACGGCAGCCTCATGTACATCGCCTTGGAACGGGCCAGGACCGCCCGCGAAGCCATCCAGGTCATGACCAGCCTGGCTGAGACCTACGGTTATGCCTCCGAGGGCGAGAGCTTCTCCATCGGCGACCCCAACGAGGCCTGGATCCTCGAGATGATCGGCAAGGGCAAGGGCCAGACTGGAGCCCTCTGGGTGGCCTACAGGCTGCCGGACGGCACCATCAGCGCCCACGCCAACCAGGCCCGCATCCGCCAGTTTCCCCAGCATGATCCCAGCTCCGCCCTGTTCAGCAAGGACCTCATCGCCTTCGCCCGGGAGAAGGGCTATTTCAAGGGCGAGGACAGGGATTTCAGCTTCGCCGAGACCTATGCACCCCTGTCCTATGGCGCCCTGCGTTTCTGTGAAGCCCGGGTGTGGAGCCTCTTCCGCCGGGCCGCCCCCAGCCAGAACCTCTCCATCGACTACGTGAAGGGCGTGAAGGGTGCCAAGCCCATGCCCCTCTTCCTCAAGCCCGACCAGAAGCTGGACGTGCGGGACGTCATGCAGCTCATGCGCGACCACTTCGAGGGCACTGAGTTCGACCTGACCAAGGACGTGGGCGCGGGCCCCTACAAGCTGCCCTACCGCTGGCGCCCCATGACCTGGAAGGTGGACGGCCAGGAGTACCTGCACGAGCGAGCCATCAGCACCCAGCAGACCGGCTTCTCCTTCGTGGGCCAGAGCCGCTCCTGGTTGCCGGATGTGGTCGGGGGCGTGCTCTGGTTCGGCGTGGACGACACCTACACCACAGTCTATGTGCCCATCTCCTGCGGCGTCCGTGAAGCCCCCAGGGCCTTCGCCGAAGGCACGGGCACCTTCAGCGAGTTCAACTGGGACAGCGCCTTCTGGACCTTCAATTTCGTATCGAACTACACCTACACCCGCTGGGACGACATGATCGTGGACGTCCAGAAGGTGCAGCGGGAGTTCGAGGGCAGCTTCCTGGCGGACCAGGCAGAAGTCGACCGCACAGCCCTGGACCTCTACAAGCAGAACCCGGCCCTCGCCAGGGACTACCTCACCCAGTACGCCGCCAGGAGCACCGCACAGCTCATGACCCGCTGGAAGAAGCTGGGCGAGTTCCTCATCTGGAAGTACCTCGACGGCAACGTGCGCAATGAGAAGGGCGAGGTGACCCACCCCAAGGCACCTGAAGACTGGCTGCGGTGCATCGTCAAGGACCACGGCGACGTCATCAAGATGAAGAAGGTGGAGGGGCTCGTCCCGGACGAGGAATAATCCGAGCCAAGGGCCTCCGGCCGTTGGTCACTGCAGGCCCCGCGGGGGCCTGAGCGGTCCGTGGTTTCTGATACAGCCGACGCCTGCCCCATGGGATCATGGCCGTTCCCCTCCGAGGTTCCGATGCAACACCCTGACCCGCATTCCCACTACGATTCCAGCCAGCCCAAGGCCCGGCGCCTGCGGCTGAAACTGAGGGTGGATTTCAATGCCCGGCGCATCGACGGGGAGGTGGTGCTGGAATTCGGCGGCATGATGTCCGGCCCCCTGGACCTCGACACCAAGGGCCTGGAGATCCGCTCCGTTCAGGTGCCGGGTCACGGCCCCATCCGCTGGGAGTTGGGTCCCGTGGACCCCATCCTGGGACAGCGCCTGCGGCTCGAGGTGCCCGAGGGCACTCAGGAAGTGGCCGTTGCCTACGGAACGGCCCCCGATGCCATGGCCTTGCAGTGGCTGTCCCCCGAGCAGACCGAAGGCAAGGCCGCACCCTTCCTCTTCAGCCAATGCCAGCAGATCCACGCCCGCACCATGGTGCCCTGTCAGGACACGCCCCTGGTCCGCATCGCCTACACCGCCGAGGTGAACGTGCCGGAGGGACTCACGGCCGTGATGTCCGCGGGTCCCACGGGCCAGGAGGCCCTTGGGAATGGCCGCCATGTCTTCCGGTTCCTCATGCCCCAGCCCATCCCCTCCTACCTGCTGGCCCTGGCCGTGGGCCGGCTGGAGGCCCGCGACCTCAGCCCCCGGGCCCGGGTCTGGGCGGAGCCGGAGACCGTCGCGGCCGCTGCCTGGGAATTCGCCGGAGTGGAGGAGATGATCCTCAAGGCGGAGGGCCTCTTCGGCCCCTACCCCTGGGACCGCTACGACATGCTGGTGCTGCCGCCCTCCTTCCCTTACGGCGGCATGGAGAATCCCCGCATGACCTTCCTCACGCCCACGCTGTTGGCGGGGGACCGCAGCCTGGTGGACGTGGTGGCCCACGAGCTGGCCCACAGCTGGACGGGCAACCTGGTGACCAACGCGAGCATGGAGCATTTCTGGCTGAACGAAGGCTTCACCGTGTGGGCGGAGCGGCGCATCCTGCGCATCCTCCATGGCGACGACGCCGCGGCGCTGGGCTGGGCCATGGGCCAGAAGGCCCTGGAGGACAGCCTGGACCAGTTCAAGAGCGAACCCCAGCTCACCGTCCTGCGCATGCACCTGGAGGGCATCGACCCCGATGATGCCTTCTCCAGCATTCCCTACGAGAAGGGCGCCCGCCTCGTGGCGGCCCTGGAGCGGGAAGTGGGCGAGGAGCGCTTCCTCCGCTTCCTCCGGGATTACATGGATGCCTTCCGCTTCACATCCATCACTACCGAGCAGTTCTGCTCCTTCGTGGGCACCAAGCTGCCGGGGGCCCTGGAGGCCGTGAACGCCAAGGCCTACCTGGACCAGCCCGGCATGCCCGACACCGCCCCGGAATTCCGCAGCGTTCAGCTGGACACGCTCACGGTCCTGGCCGAGAGCTGGCCGGACGGGGGACGGCCCAGTGCCCGCCAAATCGCCGCCTGGAAGCCGACCGAGCTGCTGGTCTACCTCCAGAAACTGCCCCGCCGGCTGACCCCGGCCGACTGCGCCTGGCTGGACGAGCACTTCCAGCTCATGGGCCGGGGCAACTACGAGATCCTGGTGGAGTGGCTGACCCTGGCCGCCAACGCTGACTACGAGCCGGCCTTCCCCCGCATCCGGGAGGTGCTGCTGCGGGTGGGCCGCATGAAGTACCTGCGGCCCCTCTACGGGGCCCTGGGCCAGCATGGGCGCACCCGCGCCCTGGCCCGCGAGATCTTCGCCGCCGCCAGCCCCGGCTACCACGGCCTGTCCCGCCGCGTGGTGCAGGGCGTGCTGGACAAGTACCCCGCCTGAGGGCTGGGCCCGGCCCCACGACCCTCCTGCGAATCCGCAGCGTATGTCCGATGTCCACCCCATCCACCACGGTTGAACCATGAGCCTCGATCCGAACCAGGAAGGCCTCCGCCTCCCCGAGAATGCCTTCCGGGAATTGCAGCCGGGCGAAACCTACCAGCCCGTCGTGCCCGCCCGGGAACACCCACCCGAAGTCACTGTCCGAAGCGTGGTCTCGGGCTTCTTCTGGTCCGTGATGTTCTCGGCGGCGGCCACCTACATCGCCCTGAAACTGGGCCAGGGCATCGAGAGCGCCATCCCCATTTCCATCCTGGCGGTGGGGTTCTCAGTCTTCGCCGTGAAGTTCCTGAGGGGCCGGGCCTCCACCCTCCTGGAGAACGTGAACATCCTGGCCATCGGCGCCACCAGCGGCATCATCGCCGGGGGCAGCGTCTTCGTTATGCCCGCCGTGCACATCCTGGGACTGCAGACGAGCTTCCTCCAGATCTTCCTGGTGCCCCTCCTGGGCGGCATCCTGGGCGTATTCTTCCTCGCCCCCTTCCGCCGCTACTTCGTGCGCGACCTCCACGGCAAGCTGCCCTTCCCCGAGGCCACGGCCACCACGGAGATCCTCATGGCGGGTAAGCGCGGCGGCCATAGCGCCATCGTGCTCACCTACTCCGCCGTCACCGCTGCCCTCTTCGACTTCATCGGCCCCGCCATGCACGGCTGGGCGGAGAATTTCAGTTCGGCCTCCATAAGCGTCCTGGACACCTTCACCAACCGCTTCAAGGCCGTGTTCTCCATGAACACTGCCGCGGCCGTGCTGGGCCTCGGCTACATCATGGGCCTCCAGTACGCGGCCATCATCCTGGCGGGGAGCCTGGTGAGCTTCCTGGTGCTGGTACCCCTCTTCGCGCACCTGGGCCAGTTCATCCCCGGGGCCATTTCCATCGGCGCGGCCCCCCTCGGCACCATGGGGTACGAGGAAATCTTCGCCAACTACGTCCGCCCCGTGGGCATCGGCGGCATCTTCGCCGCGGGCATCATCTCCATCCTGAAGATGTCCCCGGTCATCGGAAAGGCCACCCGGCAGGCCTTCGGGGAGGTGATGCACCTCCTGAAAGGCGGAGCGAAACGGGCGGAGGATGCCCGCACCGACCGGGCCATGCCCATGAGCGTGAACCTCCTCGGCATCGTGGCCGTGTCCCTGGCCATCCTGCTCTACTTCCGCTTCTCCGTGCTGGCCGGTGAGCCGCGGGGGACCTACCTTGCGCTGGTCTCCACGGCGCTGACGCTGGTCATCACCTTTCTGTTCGTGGCGGTGAGCGCCTGGGCCGTGGCCATGATCAGCGTGACCCCCATCAGCGGCATGACCCTCACCACCCTCATCGTCACCGCTGTGGCCCTGGCCTCCCTGGGGCTGGCCGGCAGGAGCGGCATGCTCCAGGTGCTCCTGGTGGGAGGCGTGGTCTGTACCGCCCTCTCCATGGCCGGGTCCCTGGTCACCCAGTACAAGATCGGCTACTGGCTGGGCGCAACGCCCCGCACCATCGAGGTCAGCAACATCGTGGGCAGCATCGCGGCCTCCCTGGCCACC
>CAIMBM010000159.1 GCA_903839205.1 uncultured Holophagaceae bacterium
AGCTGGACGTGAAAGGCACGCAGTTCCTGGAGCCCCTGTTCGAATACAGCGGCGCCTGCTCCGGCTGCGGCGAGACGCCCTACATCAAGCTGCTCACCCAGCTCTTCGGCGATCGCACACTCATCGCCAATGCGACGGGCTGTTCCAGCATCTACGGCGGCAACCTGCCCACTACCCCGTACACCACCAACAAGGACGGCCGCGGTCCCGCCTGGGCCAACAGCCTCTTCGAGGACAACGCGGAGTTCGGCCTGGGCATGCGCCTCTCGGTGGACAAGCACCAGGAGTTCGCCCTGGAGCTGATGCACCGCCTCTCCGCCAAGCTCGGTGACGAACTGATCGGCACCATCGCCACGGCCGACCAGACCACGGAAGCTGGCATCAAATCCCAGCGCGAGCGGGTGCTTGGCCTCAAGCAGAAGCTCGCTGGCCTCAAAGAACCCGAAGCAAAGATGCTCCTGGACCTGGCCGACTACCTCGTCGACAAGAGCGTCTGGATCGTGGGCGGTGACGGCTGGGCCTACGACATCGGCTACGGCGGCCTGGACCACGTCCTCGCCTCCGGCCGCAACGTGAACGTGCTCGTGCTCGACACCGAGGTCTACTCCAACACCGGCGGCCAGGCCTCCAAGGCCACGCCCATGGGTGCCGGCGCCAAGTTCGCCATGGCCGGCAAGAGTATGCCCAAGAAGGATCTGAGCATGATCGCCATGGCCTACGGTGGCATCTACGTGGCCAAGGTCGCCTTCGGCTTCCGCGACGCGCAGACGGTCAAGGCCTTCCAGGAAGCCGAGTCCTACCACGGCCCCAGCCTCATCCTGGCCTACAGCCACTGCATCGCCCACGGCTACGACATGGCCCATGGCTGTGACCAGCAGAAGCTGGCGGTGGATTCCGGCCACTGGCCGCTGTTCCGCTTCGACCCTCGGCGCCTCGAGAAGGGTGAACCCCCGCTGCAGATGGATTCCGGCGTGCCCAAGGTACCCCTCGGCACCTATGTGCGCAACGAGACCCGCTACCGCATGATCGAGCAGCAGAATCCCGAGCACTTCAAGAAGCTGCTGGACCAGGCCCAGCTCGATGCCACCAACCGCTACTCCATCTACGAACAGCTGGCCAAGCTGTCCGTCGTGGCCAAGCACAGCTGAGGAGGGAAGCCATGAACCTTTCCACCACCTACCTCGGTCTCAAGCTTGCCCATCCCCTGATGGCAGGCGCCTCGCCTCTGGTCGACGACATGGGCATGGTCAAGCGCCTCGAAGACGCCGGCGTCTCCGCCATCGTCATGCACTCGCTCTTCGAGGAGCAGATCACTCGCGAAGAGCAGGGCACGATCATGGACATGCAGCTGTCCTCGAACAGCAGCGCCGAGGCCATCTCCTTCTTCCCGAAGCCTGACGAGTTCCGCCTGGGGCCTGAGAAGTACCTCGAGCAGATTCGCAGCATCAAGGCGGTCGTATCCGTTCCGGTCATCGCTTCCCTCAATGGCACCACCGCCGCGGGCTGGCTGCACTACGGCAAGCTGATGCAGGAGGCCGGCGCCGACGCGCTGGAACTGAACGTCTACTACATTCCCACCGACGCGAAGGAATCCGCTTCCGAAGTGGAGAAGCGCACCCTCGACATCGTGCGCGCGGTGAAAGCCGAAGTGCAGATCCCCATCGCCGTGAAGCTCTCGCCCTTCTTCTCCGCCCTGGCGCACTTCGCCCTGGAGTTGGAAGCGGCCGGTGCCGATGGCCTGGTCCTGTTCAACCGGTTCTTCCAGCCCGACATCAATGTGGAGGAGCTGCTGGCCGAGCCCAGTCTCCAGCTTTCGAGTCCGGCGGATCTGCTGCTGCGGCTGCGCTGGCTGGCCGTGCTGCACGGCCACGTGAAGGGCAGCCTCGCCGTCACGGGCGGCGTGCATGACGGCATCGGCGCCCTCAAGGCCGTCATGGCCGGCGC
>CAIMBM010000160.1 GCA_903839205.1 uncultured Holophagaceae bacterium
ACCTGATCCTGGGGCTGCGGGACCTGGGCACCAGGAACCTGACCGTCATCTCCAACAACTGCGGCGTGGATGACTGGGGCCTGGGGCTGCTGCTGCAGAACCGCCAGATCAAGAAGATGATTTCGTCCTACGTGGGAGAGAACAAGGAATTCGAGCGCCAGTACCTCTCGGGCGAGCTGGAGGTGGAGCTGGTGCCCCAGGGAACCCTGGCGGAACGCTGCCGCGCCGGCGGGGCGGGCATCCCGGCTTTCTACACCCCCGCCGGCGTCGGCACGCCCATCGCCGAAGGGCGGGAGACCCGCATGTTCGATGGGCGGGAGTACCTCCTGGAGCGGGCCCTCAGGGCGGACTTCTCCCTGGTCAAGGCTTGGCGCAGCGACCGCCTCGGCAACCTGCAGTACCGCATGACCGCGCGCAACTTCAACCCGATGATGGCGGCGGCTGGCCGGGTGACCATCGCCGAGGTAGAAGAGGTAGTGGAAGCCGGCGGCATGGATCCCCACCACGTGCACACCCCCAGCATCTACGTGCAGCGCTTCATCGCCTGTCCCCACCAGGAAAAACGGGTCGAACGCCGCACCGTGCGGATCGGGGAGGGAGCATGAGCTGGTCGCGCGAGCAGATCGCCCGGAGGGCCGCCCAGGAGGTGGAGGATGGCTTCTACGTCAACCTGGGGATCGGCATGCCGACCCTCGTGGCCAACTTCATCCCCGAGGGCAAGCGGGTGGTCTTCCAGTCCGAGAACGGGCTGCTGGGGATCGGGCCCTATCCCACCGAAGCGGAGCTGGATCCCGACCTGATCAATGCCGGCAAGGAGACGGTCACCATGATTCCCGGCGCGGCCCTGTTCAGCAGCGCCGAGTCCTTCGCCATGATCCGGGGCGGGCACATCGACCTGGCCATCCTGGGGGCCATGGAGGTCTCGGCCGGGGGCGACCTGGCGAACTGGGTCATCCCCGGCAAGATGGTGAAGGGCATGGGCGGGGCCATGGACCTGGTGAACGGCGCCCGCCGGATCGTGGTGATCATGGACCACGTCAACAAGCAGGGCGAGCCGAAGATCCTCAAGCGCTGCTCCCTGCCCCTCACCGGCCGGGGAGTCGTGAACCGGATCATCTCCGACAAGGCCGTGCTGGACGTGACGGAGCAGGGGCTGCTGCTGGTGGAACTGGCCCCGGGGGAAACCGTGGACGGCCTCCGGGCCTGCACCGAACCGCCGCTCCTGGTCGCGCCGGCCCTGGCGGGACACCCCTGAATGGGGGTGTGAACGGCCCCGCTTCCTGATGCGAAAGTTGCCCATGTGGACCATCCCCCATCGTTTTCTCTCGTTCGTGGGCCTCGCGGGCCTGTTCCTGGCCCTCGGGCTGGCCTGCAAGCGCCCGGAGACCGCCCTCCGGGAACGCCCGGTGCAACGCGTGGAACTCGTCCTGACGGCCAAAGGCGCGACGCCCGAGGAGGAGCGGACCCTCCAGGCACAGCTCTCCGAAGGGTTCGGCCTTCCACCTGCTCCTCCGGAGGAGGTGGCCGGTCCCAACAGGGTTTTCCGCCTGACTCTGAGCGGCGCACCCGACCTCATGGCGGGGCGGGGACTTGGCAGCACCTGCGCGATCTCAGCTGGTGTCGGAGCCCTGTTGGGTGCCGTAATCCCCTCAGCAGGGTTTGCGATTTGGACCACCTGGAGGTCCGCGGCCCTTGCCGCGGGCACCGGGGGCCTCCTGGGCCTGGGCTACGGCCCCACCTGGTATAAGCACAACGAGGCCCTCCAGCAGGAGCTGGGCTACCTGCCCTGGGGCTTCTCCGCCGAGTGGGAGGTGTTGGAGCGCAGTCCGCGTTTCGGCGAGGAGGTGGTGGCCTGCAGCAGGAACCCACCGTTCTTCTTCGGCCGTCAAACGCCCTACCTGAACCTGAGACCCTACCTGAAACCCCTGCCCCCGGAGTCCCGGAGCGAGGAGGCCATCCGGCAGGCCAGCCTGAGGGCTTACGGGGAGGCCTTCCTGGAGCACTTCCGGAAGAAGGATTGACCCGCCCCTCTTCCTGCAGCTCACACCCTGCTTCTTCTGATCCAGCTCGATGGTCACGACCGTCGGCAGGTAAAGCAGGCTCCGAGGGAGCCTGCGGGTCCGGGACCCGGCAAGGAGCAGATCAGGACAGGAGCACTACAGAACGCCCCGCTGTTTCTGGTCCAACTCGATGGAATCGTACAGGGCCTGGAAGTTCCCCTCGCCGAAGCCCAGGTTCCCGCGCCGCTGGATGATCTCGAAGAACAGGGGGCCGATCTGGTCCTCGGTGAAGATCTGGAGCAGGTAGCCGCTTCCGTCGCCGTCGATCTGGACGCCCAGTTCCTTCACGGTGGCGAGGTCCTCGCGCACCGCATAGCCGCTGCGGGCGATGCGGCCCGGCAGCAGCTCGTAGTAGGTGTCCGGGACGCGGAGGAACCTGAAGCCCTGGGCCTGCAGGGTGCGCAGGGCATGGAAGATGTCATTGGTGGACAGGGCGATGTGCTGCACGCCCTGGCCGCGGTGCCGGGTCACGTACTCCTGCACCTGGCTCTTCTCGTCCGTGGGCTGGTTGATGGGGATGATCACCTGGTTGTTGGCGCTTTGCACCACCTTGGAATCCAGCCCCGTGCCCAGGGCGCCGCGGATGTGGAACTCCCGGGTGACGCCGAAGCCGTAGACCCGCCCGTAGAAGTCCACCAGGGCGTCCATCTCGGCGGGGCCCACGTTGTTGGTGAGGTGGTCCACCCGGACCAGGCCCGGATCGCAGAGGGCCGGGGCCGGGTCGGGAACGAGGCCCGGCCAGAAGGCGCCCGGCTCGCCCTTCCTTTCGACGAGGAAGTTCCACACATCCCCCACGCCCTGGATGGCCGCGAAGCGGAGGCTGCCGTCGCCCAGGGCGTGGTCCTGGGGCCCGAGCATGACCCTGGCCCCCTGGGACCGGGCTTGCACCAGGGCCGCATCCAGGTTCTCCACGGCGAAGTTGAGGGCGCAGACGCCCTCGCCGTGCGCCTCGAAGTAGCGTCCGGCCGGGTGGCTCGCGTCGGCCTCGAAGACCAGGACGTCCATGCGCTGCTGGCGCAGGTGGACGAGGCGGCCCCAGGGATGGCTCCCGCTGGCGACGCGGGCGAAGCCCAGGCGCCGGTACAGGGGCTCCAGGCGCTCGAGGGAGCCCGTCAGCTGGAAGTGGTCGATGCGGCTGAGGCCCATCGGATTGGTGGCGGACTTCCCGTCTGTGGGGGCGCTGAGGGCGAAGGTGGGCGTGGCCATGGCGGATCCCGAGGAAGAACCGGCTGACAGTGTGGCACCGAAGGCATTGACATGGATCACAGAAAGAATGGTTAATCCAATACATGCAATATTTGAATACCATTGAGTCAAATATGAGTGAAAATGAAATGGGCCCGCGTGGCGGGCCCATTTCCGGTCATAGAAGCCTGGGTCCTTCTCAGCTGAGGCTGGTGGCGACCACCTTCTCCTTGCTGAAGAACTCGAGGA
>CAIMBM010000161.1 GCA_903839205.1 uncultured Holophagaceae bacterium
CCGCCGCTGAGGGCCTTGCCGATGGTGATGCCGTCGGGGCGGATGCCCTCGTGCTCGAAGGCGAAGAGCTTGCCGGTGCGGCCCAGGCCGGACTGGATCTCGTCCAGCACCAGCAGGCAGTGGTTCTGGTCGGCAAGGTTCCGCAGCCCCTTGAGGAAGCCCCGGGGCGGGATCACCACGCCGGCCTCGCCCTGGATGGGCTCCATGAAGATGGCGCAGGTGTTCGGGTTGATGGCCCGCTGGACGGCCTCCAGATCCCCGTAGGGCACGATCACGAAGCCCGGGGTGAAGGGACCGAAGCGGCTGGTGCTGTCCGGGTCGGTGCTGAACCCCACGATGGTGGTGGTGCGGCCGTGGAAGTTTCCATCGGCCACGATGATCTCGGCCTTGCCGTACTCGATGCCCTTCTTGTCGTAGCCCCACTTGCGCATGGCCTTCAGGGCCGTCTCGACAGCTTCAGCCCCGCTGTTCATCATCAGGGCCTTGTCGAAACCGGAGAGGCGGCAGAGCTTTTCGAGCAGGGGCGGGAACTGGTCGTTGCGGAAGGCGCGGCTGGTGAGGGCCAGAGTCTTGACCTGGGCGATCATGGCTTCGCCGATCCTCGGGTGGTTGTGGCCCTGGTTCACGGCCGAATAGGCGGCTAGAAAGTCCATGTACTGCTTGCCGTCCACGTCCGTGAGGAAGACGCCCTCGCCCTTGGTGCACACCACATCCAGGGGGTGGTAGTTGTGGGCGCCGAACCGGTTCTCCTGGGCGATGAGTTCCGCAGCCTTCGTCGTGGTGGTCATGGGGGGCTCCTTTCGATGGGTTGAGGCAGGGGGTGACCGGATCAGGTTCAGGTACATTCTAGGCGATGAGGGTGCCAGGCCTGACATATAAGCCAATGAATTATAATTTCACTTTACACTTTATAAAAATCCATAAACGACTTGCGCGGTATTTATAAATCCTTACATTTGGAGGATCTCTCCGAGGTGGCGAACATGCTTCCGCCATCGAACCTCCGGAACCTCTACCCCCATGGCTCGCTGCGCCACGAAGCGGGCGGCGCTGGCCGGCTCAGGACCAAACCGGCCTCGGTGCCCTGGTCCAAGGAGGACAACTACTCCCCCTCCATCATCGCCTCCCGGCGGGCCTTCGTGGAGGACTTCAGTGGTGTGGCACTCCAACACGCCAGCCAGTATTCCTTCGATCCCCAGGTCACCCAGGGCAACATCGAGAACTTCACCGGCGTGGTCCAGATGCCGCTCGGTTTCGCGGGGCCGCTGCAGGTCCGGGGCGAACACGCCAAAGGCGAGTTCCTGATCCCCCTGGCCACCACCGAGGGCACCCTGGTGGCCTCCTACAACCGGGGCATGAAAGTCCTCAACCTGTCCGGCGGCGTGACCTGCACGGTCCAGAGCGATCACATGCAGCGGGCTCCGGTGTTCATCTTCGACAGCGCCCGCGAGGCCCTGGCCTTCCGGCGGTGGGTGGAGGACCACCTCGACGAGATCCGACGGGAGGCCGAGTCCACCACAGGGAGCGGCAAGCTGGCCTACATCGACACCTACCTGGCCAGCAAGTTCGCCTACCTGCGCTTCAACTTCAAGACCGGCGACGCAGCGGGCCAGAACATGGTGGGCCGGGCCACCTTCGCCGCCTGCAGCTGGATCCTGGAGCAGCACAAGGCGACCGTGCGGCGCTTCTACCTGGAATCCAACCTGGCCACGGACAAGAAGGCCTCCCAGGTGAACCTGCTCCATACCAGGGGCAAGCGGGTCACCGCCGAGTGCGTCATCAGGCGGGACGTCCTGCTGGAGGTCTTGCACGCGGAGCCCGAAAGCCTCGCCTCCCACTGGGGCGTGGCCAACGTCGGATCCATGCTCTCCGGCGCCAACAACAACGGGCTCCACAGCCCTAACGCCCTCGCCGCCATGTTCATCGCCACGGGGCAGGACGTGGCGAACCTGGCGGAAGGGTCCTCGGGAATCCTCTATACGGAGCTGACCCCGGAGCGGGACCTCTACATGTCCATCACGATCCCCTCCCTCATCGTGGCCACCCACGGCGGGGGCACGGGCCTGCCTACCCAGCGGGAGTGCCTGCAGGTGCTTGGGTGCCTGGGCTCGGGCAAGGTCTACAAGCTCGCGGAGATCGTCGCAGGGGTGGCCCTGGCGGGAGAGATCTCCCTTGCCGCGGCCATCTCCTCCCTGGAATGGGTGTCCTCCCATGAAAAATACGGGCGCAACCGCTAGGCCGGGGTCTGGCGGGAAAGGGCACCCGCCGGCAACAGGGGGGCCGGAACCAACGGTCCGGATCAACCTGCCTGTGGGGATAGGCCCGCAGGACCAGGCAGCCCGACTCCGCGCCCTGGGCTTCGAGGTCACCCAGACCTGGAAGCCGCAGGGACTGATCAGGCGTCTGCTGGTGACCTGGCGGCACTTCCTCGGCCTGGTCTTCGGCGCCCTGGCCTACCGCGTGACGGCACCCCGGGAGGAGGGGGCCCCCAGGGGGGGGCGCTACCTGCTCCTCTGGTTCGCGGCGCTCCCGGGTCGCCTCTTCGTGGACCGAACCCTCCGAGAGGAACCCTTCCCCGTCCAGCTCCGCCGGCGCCTCGAACGCCTTGGGCCCACCTACATCAAGCTGGGCCAGATCCTCAGCCTGCGCGAGGACCTCCTGCCCAAGCCGATCACCGATGAGTTGAAGCACCTGCTCAACCACCTGCCGGTGGTTCCCCTGAACGTGCTGCAGAAAATCATCGAGAAGGACCTCCAGCGCCCCCTGGGTCGAATGTTCCAGGCCATCGACCCGGTCCCCCTGGGATCCGCCTCCATCGGCCAGACCCACCGGGCCACCACCGTGGACGGGGACCAGGTGCTCCTGAAGGTGGTCAAGCCCGGCATCCGCCAGACGCTGGAGCGGGACGCGAAGCTGCTGCGGATGCTGGGGGCGGTGGCTCAGCTCATCATCCCGAGGTTCCAGCCCCGCCAGGTGGTGAACGAGTTCTGCAACTACACCCTCCGGGAAGTGGACCTGCGGCTGGAGGCCGAGAATGCCGAGATCTTCGCCGGCCATTTCGCGGATGTGCCCGATGTGGTCTTCCCGCGGATCTACCGGCAGTTCAGCGGGCGCAGCGTCCTGTGCATGGAGTTCTTCGACGGCCTCAGCCCTGATTCGCCGGAGGCCCTCGCCCTCCCCGAGGAGCAGCGGCGGCACCTGACGGACCTGGGCGCCATGGCCATCATCCGGATGCTCTACCGGGACGGGTTCTTCCACGCGGACCTGCATCCGGGGAACCTCATCATCCTGCCCGGCCCCAAGATCGGTTTCATCGACCTCGGGATGGTGGGGCGCCTGGACGAGGACCTGCGCCGGTCGCTGATGTACTACTACTTCGCCCTGGTGATGGGTGATGGCGAGAATGCCGCCCGGTACCTCACCGCCATCGCCGACCCAGGGCCGGACGCCGACCCCAGCGGCTTCCGCCGGGACGCCGTGGACATCGCCCACCGCTGGAGGAGGGCCTCTAATTTCAGCGAATTCTCCCTGGGCCAGCTCATCCTCCAGTCCCTGTCCAAGGGCGCCGAACACCGGATGTACTTCCCCGTGGAGCTGGTGCTGATGGTGAAGGCCCTGGTCACCTTCGAGGGCGTCGGCAACGTGCTGCTCCCGGGTTTCGATGTGGCGGAGGTGAGCAGGCGGCATATCCGTTCCCTGTTCATCGACCAGTTCAGCCCCTTCAGGCTCATCAGCGAAGGCATGCGTGGCGTGCCGGAACTGGTGGATGCCCTGGCCAAGATGCCGCTCCTGATCAGTGATGGGCTGAGGGTACTGGAGAAATACGCCCGCCAACCCAAGGAGCCCCCGCTGTCTGGTCTGCGCGGCACCCTCATCGCCGGCTCATGCCTGGTGGCAGGTTCCGTGGCCTTGGGGTTCCGGTCCCCCTGGCCCCTGTGGTCCGCCCTCTTCCTCCTCGCCTTCGTCCTGGCCATCCGCAAGAAGTGAACCCCCATGCGCGAACGAATCGCAGCCAACGATGCCATCTGGCTCCAGGATTCGGCGACGAACCTCATGGTGATCAACGCCATGATCATCACGGACCGCCTGGATCTGGACACTCTGAGGACCACCTTCCAGCGGCGCATCTTCGAAGGGACGGAAGCCGGGCGCTTCGAACGCCTGCGCTGCCGCATCACCGGGCAGGGCCTCCGCCGGTACTGGGCCCGGGATCCGGACTTCGACATCGCCCGGCACATCTTCGCGAGCCGGGCCAGGCACCTGCACAGCCTCGAGGCTGTCCAGGCCTACGTGGGAAGGGAGGCAAGCCAGAAGCTGGACTGGGACCACCCCCAGTGGGAGATCCAGGTCATCGACCCCTTCGAAGAGGGGAGCACCGCCCTCCTGGTCCGCATCCACCACAGCATCGGCGATGGCGAGGCCCTGGTATGCCTGCTGTTCACCCTGATGGACGGGGACTGGGACAGTGGCCACGGCATTTCCCATGCTGCGGGGCCCCCTCCGGACGAAGGCCGGCTGGGCCAGCTCCTGAGGGCAGCTGCCGTTCCCCTGAGCGCGCCAGGCATCCTCCTGCGTCGCCTGACCTGGTTCCCGGATCGCAACCCCATGCACGGGCCAGCCCTGTCCGGGACCAAGCGGGTGGCCTGGACCAGGCCCCTGGACCTGGAGGTGGTCAAGAAGGCGAGGCACCGTATCGGCGCCAGCGTCAACGACGTACTCATGGCCTCGGTCTCCGGGGCCTTCTCCACTTACCTGGCGCAGCGGGGGGGCGTCGCCCCCTCCCGGTTCCTGATCTCCATGCCCGTGAACGTGCGGCATCCCGGCGAGTCCCTGCGCTGCGAGAACCACTTTGCCCCCGTGCCCCTCGAACTGCCTGCGGGCTCCTGCGCTCTCGGCCAGCGCATCCTGGCGGTCAAGACGAGGATGGACCGGATGAAGCGCTCGGCGGTGCCCATGGTGATCTACGAACTCCAGCGGGCCCTCCTGGCCCTGCTTCCCAAGGCCGTGAGCCGGGGGCTCATCGACTTTCTCGCAAACAAGTGCACGGCCGTCGTCACCAACATCACCGGGCCCTGCCGGGACATCTCCCTGGAGGGGCGCCGGGTGCGGTCCATCCTCTTCTGGGTGCCCCAGCGGGCCCGCATCGGCGTGGGCATCTCCATCCTGAGTTTCGCCGGCAAAGTTCAGCTGGGCGTGATCACCGACGAGGCCCTGGTGCCCGATCCCGCGCCCCTGATCAAGGCCTTCGAGGAGGAGTTCGAGTCCCTGAGGACCCTCTGAGGACGCGGGCGGCCCCCCGTCAGGTCCTATTTCAGGCTGGCCTCCAGGACCCGCAGCGCGGCATCCAGTCGGCCGGCCACACCGGAATCCGCTTCCATCGGACCGTCCAGGCAGTCCCACACGGTTCGGGTGGGGTCCGCCAGACGGTCCAGGCGGAGCGAGAGGCCGTGTTTGGTGAAGATGGGCCCGAGTGTCTCTCTGCGGTTCCAGAGGTCCATCCGGGTCTGCTCGTAGCCGATCTCGCACACCTCACGGCGGGAGTGGAGGCGGAAGAGATTGGTGAACAGGCGGTGCTCCGTGGGCTTCGGCTGGAACAGCACCAGGTCCGCATCGGGGTAGGTCTGGGCGGCCCGCTCCATCCCCAGGCTGACCCGGGAATGGATGAGGATCCTGAAACTCTGGGAGAGGACGGCGGGGAGGCCACCCCGCTGCAGGGCCCTACGCCCCAGCACCTCGCGGGCGTCTTCGGATCCGGAATCCATGGGCACCAGGGGGTTCACGCACAGGAGCAGGTCGGCGCCCTGGCCCAGGGCGACCGTGGAATGCAGGGTCTTCAGGAGGACCCCGTCCACGCAGACCCGCCCCTCGACCTCCACCGGCTGGTACAGGCCGGGGACCGCCGTGCTCGCCTGCACGGCCCGTGAGATGGGGATGTGGTCCAGCCCACCCTGGCCGAAGACCACGGCCCCGCCGGTCTCCAGATCCGTGGCCACCACGAAGAACTTCCGGGGGAGGTTCCGGAAGTCATCGGTCCTCCCGGGCTGCCGGAAGGCCCGGCGAAGGTACTCCCGGATGGCCTCGTTGTCGAAGAGGCACACGGGCAGCGAGGGGCCCAGTCCCTCCAGGCTCCCGATGAAAGAAGGGCTCTCGGTTCCCTTCAGGAACTGCAGCAGGGCATCCCCGATGACCCAGGGGAGGAGGAATCCCCGTCTCCGCAGCTCCCCAAAGGCCGGCATGAAGAAGATGGCGGGGTCGAAGAGGACTTCCTGGCCAGGATCCCCCCGCAGGCCCCGGAGCATCTCCGTCACGGTGATCCCATTGACCAGGTGGGATCCGACAAAAGCGCCGGCGCTCACGCCGACATAGACATCCAACCGGTTCAGGTCGAGCCCCTCGATGGACTCCTCCAGGGCCCGGAGGGCGCCGACTTCATAGACGCCCCCCAGCATGCCTCCGGAAGCCAAGGCGAGCCCCAGCCGCGGTCCCTTCCTGCGGCGTGGCGAGGCCATGGAAGGCTCAGGCCCTGGCGGCGCGGGCCCTGGGCTTGGGCTTGGTCTGACCCGCGGCCCTGGACTGGGCCACGAGCTTGGTGAGCTCCTCGACCCGATGGGTGAGCTTGATGATCTCGCTGCGGGTGGGCACGCCCAGGCGCTGCATGGCGGCGGCCAGGCCATCCTCGATGGGCGAGGTCACCTTGTCCAGGACGCTCTTGGCATCACCCTTCAGCACCTGGGCTCGCTCCATCAGGTTGTTGATCCACTCCTTGTTCGCCTCCTCCTGCTCGCTGCCCTTCTCCACGAGGTGCTTGAAGAGCTTGCTGCCTTCCTCCCCGGCGAGGTTGAACGCACCGAGGCCCGCCAGCCAGATCTCGTAGGCGGAGTCCTTCAGCCCTTGGGCGGTTTGGGTTTTCTTCCTGGTCGCCATGTCCTTTCTCCTTTCAGCCGGCCGGGTGGCCGGGATGGTTGGCTGGGGCTAACTGGCCTTCTTGCGGGGCGCGCGGGAACGGTTCCCGGCTTTCCGGGTGCTGGTCTGGACTTCCAGCTCCGCCAGGCTGGCTTCGAGTTCCGTGAGTCGCAGGTGAAGGAGCGCCATCTCCTCTTTGGCGCCGCCGACCTGGGTGAGGCGGTCGAGGGAACTCCTGACCATGCGGTCCACCCCCGCCTGGACCTGTTCGATTCCTTCGGAGAAGGCCCGGCTGCCCCGGCGGATGACCTGATGGAGGAGGTCCCCGGAGAGCAGGGAACTCCCACGCCGATGATCCTCATAGATGATTTGGCTGAGGGTCTGGGCAGTCACGTCCTCGCCGCCGACACTGTCCACGACCTGGAGTTGCTGGCCGGCCCGGATCCAGGCAGAGAGTTCTTCAAGAGAGGCATAACGGCTCTCTTCCGTATCGTAGAGCTTGCGGCTGGCGCCGCCGTAACGCTTGATGAGACGGATCATCCCTGGACCCCTTCCCGGGTCCATTTTACCGCATTGCGGCAATCGCGCCAGCCTTTCTTCCGCAATGCGGTATTCCAGGCCGGACCTCAGTCCGGTGCGGCTTTCGACAGCTTGTCGAAAAGGAGGCCCAGGGTCCTCAGGTCCCCGGGGGGGACCGGCTCCAGCGGCACAGAGATGATCTTCTTTTCACCCGGGAAGAGGCTTCGCAGCAGCCTCAGGCCGCGCTGATCGCGCTCGGCCAGGAAGCGCAAGAGGACCGTTCCGGGTTCCCTCCCTGCGGCTGCACCTGGATCGGGATGCACCTGGTTCACCAGGATGGGACCGAGGTGATGGCCGGTTTCCTGCAGCTTGCGCAGGAAGAACATCGCGTCGGGAACCCGGTCCGGACCTGGGCCTGCCACCAGGAGGAAGCGGGTCTCCTCTGCCTGGAGCAGCCGGCGCACCTCCTCCGCCCGGCTCCGGAATCCATCGAATAGAGGAGCGAAGGCTCTGATGAATTCCACCACGTCCAACAGGAACCGGCGCCCGATGACGCGATCCGAGAGTTCCATGGCCCCCTTCAGGGCAATGCGAAGGGCCAGGGTCTTCCGGCCCGCGTCCTCCCACCAGGGATCCATGGCGAAGCGGATGGCCTTGCTGTCCACCAGGTTCATCATGCGGTCCGGCGCCTGGAGAAAATCCAGCGCCTGGCGGGTGGGGGGCGTATCCAGGATGATGCGGTCATAGCCCTCCGAGGCCTGCATCTCGAACAGCCGCTCCATGGCCATGTATTCCAGGATCCCCGCCAGGTTGCCCGCCATGTCCCGGTAGAAGCGGTTCGAGAGGATCCGCCTGGCGGCCGCCGCATCGGGCGCGTGGGTCCGGACCAGGCGGTCGAAGGTGCGCTTCACATCGAGGAGGGCCGCGTCCAGGAAGCCCGGACCAGCCTCCACCACGCGGATGGGCCCATCCTTCGCGGCCTCTCCCACCCCAAGGGCATCCTTGAGGCGGAGGGAGGGATCGAAGGTCATCACCAGGGTCCGCCGACCTTCCTTCGCCGATCCCAGGGCCAGGGCCGCCGCCAGGGTGGTCTTGCCCACGCCCCCGGACCCCACCACCACGATGAGCCGGCCCTGCAGCAGGTCGCCACTCATGGGTCGGCCTCGCGGAGCAGGGAGGCCAGGGCCTGGACCAGGGCCGGCCCACGATCCAGGGGCAGCAGGGGCAGTTCCACCAGAGGACCGTCCCAGGCGGCGGCGAGGCGGCTGAGTTCGGCCTCATTCAGTCGACGGCGGGCCTGCCAGAGATGCGCACCCGGGGCCGGAGCCGCCCCGGGGGAAAGGGCGGGATACATGCCATTGGCCACGACCAGTTCCGGTCGGAGGCCCAGCTTCACCCGCAGCAGGGCAATCAATTCAAGGGTCTCCTGAATGGGCATCTCCTCGGCGAGGGTGGCGAGCACCACTCCGCACCGGGACGCATCCGCCAAAAAGTCGGCCAGGCCGGCGGCCATCTCGCCCAGCTGGCCCCCCTCGGCGGCCTGGGCCAGCAGCCCCGGTGCGGCCAGCATGGTGGCGCCATGCCCCGTGGCGGGAGCATCCACGATCACCAGGTCCGTCCGGGGACGGTGGCCTGCCTGGAGGACCCGGTAGGCGTGCCCCAGCAGGGCCGTCTCCTTCAGGCCCGGTGCGCCTTCCACGAACTGGTGGAAGGCCGTGCTCTCCGTGATCTTCCTGGCCAGGTAGCCGATGGGAACCTTCTCCCGCACCAGCCCTTCGATCACTGCGCCGGGTTGGAGGTTCTGGATGGACAGACCAGGGCCCGCCGGCACGACCTCCCCCCCGGAGGGCTCGGTGCCCAGGGCCTGGTGGAGACTCTCCCGAGGGTCCACTTCCAGCAGCAGCACACGCCTCCCGCGATCCGCCAACAGCCGTCCCAGCACCGCCGCCAGGGTGGTCTTGCCCACGCCGCCCTTGCCCGTCACCACCACCAGCTGGCGTTCTGCGATGCGATCCAGGACGGACATGGAGACCGACCTCCGGGGAGGCAACCTTGTCGATGCGCCAATGTACCATCAGAGGTTGTGGCCCGAGGGGTCCTCATTGCGCTAGAGTGCCTGGGATTCTCCTGAGGTCCATGCCATGAGTGACCAGCCCATGTCTTCCTTGTACGGCGACCGGCCCGAGCCACCGAAACCCATTGCGCCCAGCCTCCTGGATCAGATCCTGGGCGTCTTCACCAGCCCGGTGGAGCTGTTCCAGCGGCTGAATAAGGCCCCCAGCTGGGGTCCGGCCCTGGGCGTGGTCCTCGGGACGGCCCTGGTCCTCACCGTCATCTGGGGCCTGAAGGTGGACGTGGACGAGCTGCTGCGGCCGGCCCTGGAGAGGAACCCCCAGGTCGCCTCCTCACAGATCGACCTGATCGTGGGCTTCTACAAAAAGTTCCTCCTCCCGCTCAGTGTGTTCAGCACGCTCTTCTTCACGGCCCTCTTCACCTTCCTCACGGCCCTCCTGTACTGGCTGGTGGGCAGGTCCATGGCCGAGGGGGAACCCCCCACCTATCGCCACGCCCTGAGCGCGGTGGCCGTGCCCAGCCTGGTGCGCCTGCCCTCCATGCTCCTCACAGCCATGATCTGCCTCGCGGGCTCCATCGGGGGGCTCACGCCCGAGAAGATCCCGCCGACCTCCCCGGGCTATTTCGTGCAGGTGGAGAGCGTGAAGGTCCATGCCCTGCTCTACAGCCTGGACCTGTTCTTCTTCGCCGAGGCGGCGCTGCTCTTCCTCGCCGCACGGCACACCCTGCGGCTGAGGACCGGCGGTGCGGTGGGCTGCCTCCTCATCACCCTTACACTCGGCATCGGCCTCCGGGTGCTGGGAGCCAAGTAGACTGGAATCCCCCGGAGCCCCCATGTCCAAGCTCGTTCGCATCGCCAACGGCCAGGGCTTCTGGGGGGACAGCATCGACGCCCCGGTGCGCCTGGTGGAGGCCGGGGGCATCGACTACCTGACCCTGGACTACCTGGCGGAGGTGACCCTTTCCATCATGCAGAAGCAGCGCCGGAAGGATCCGGAGCTGGGCTACGCCACGGATTTCGTGGACCTGATGCGGCGCGTGCTGCCGCAGCTGAAGGCCAAGGGCATCCGGGTGGTGGCCAACGCCGGGGGCGTGAATCCCGAGGCCTGCCGGACCGCTGTGATGAAGGTTGCGAGAGAGCTTCGCGTCAGCGGCCTGAAGATCGCCACCGTGACCGGCGACGACATCCTGGCGCGCCTGCCCGAGTTCCGGGCCCAGGGTCTGAAGCTGGCCAACCTGGACACCGGCGAAGGGCTCTTCGACGCGCCCCGGCAGATCCTCAGCGCCAACGTCTACCTCCAGACCCAGGCCATGGTGGAGGCCCTCGACACCGGCGCGGACATCGTCCTGACGGGACGCTGCACCGATCCGGGCCTCACCCTGGCGCCGCTCATCCACGAGTTCAGGTGGGCCGCCGACGACTGGGACCGCCTGGCCGCCGGGACCATCGCGGGCCACATCCTGGAATGCGGCGCCCAGGCCACCGGGGGCAACTTCACCCGCTGGTGGGAGGTGCCCGAGCTCTGGAACGTGGGCTATCCCATCGCCGAGTGCTCGGAGGACGGCACCTTCGTCATCACCAAGCATTCAGGTACCGGCGGCATGGTCACCGTGGATACCGTTAGCGAGCAGCTGGTCTACGAGATGGGCGATCCCCACAACTACCTCACGCCGGACGTGGTGGCGGATTTCACCAGCATCCGGCTGGAACAGGCCGGTCCCGACCGGGTGCGCGTGAGCGGCATCACGGGCAAGCCCCGCACGCCCTTTCTCAAGGTGAGCGGGGCCTACCTGAAGGGCTACAAAGCCACAGGCCAGCTGACCCTCTGCGGCCCCCGGGCCCTGGAAAAGGCCCGGCTCTGCGCCGACATCGTATGGAAGCGGCTGAAGGCCGCAGGCTTCGAATACGAGCACACTGACGCCGAGTTCCTGGGCACCAGCACCGTCCACGCGGGCATCGCGAAGGCTCCCGATGATCCCGCCGAGATCGTCCTGCGGCTCAGCGTGAAGGATCCGGACCGGAAGAAGGTGGAGCGCTTCGGCCGGGAGATCGCGCCCCTGGTGACGGCGGGTCCGGCAGGGGTCACCGGCTTCGCGGGGGGCCGTCCCAAGGCCCAGGAGATCGTCGCCTACTGGCCCGCCCTCCTGCCCCGGGAGCTGGTCACCTGGGCGGTGTCGGTCCAGGAAATCTGACCCTTCAACCCGGGTACCGGTTCCGGGGTCCAACCATCCGCAACCTTGCGGCCACCGGCCCGACCTCCCACCCTTTCACCACAGGTTCAAGGAGTGCCCATGCATTCACCTGCTCGTCTGTTCCTCGGATCGCTGGGAATTCTTGCCCTCCTTGGCTGTTACCATTCTGATTCCGGTTATGGCTACAGCCCCAGCCCCAGCTATCTGGTGAACGCCATCGCCGTGGCGGACGTTGATGGCAATGGCCTGCCCGATATCCTCGGCCTGGTCTCCACCACCTCTGGCGACACCGCCACCCCGGGTTATGTGTCCACCCGCCTGCAGACCGCCTCCAGTACTTTTGCCATGCCGATCCGCTTGGGCGTGGGCACTGGTCCCGCCAACCTGGTAGTGGCTGATGTGAGCGGGGACGGCCGCCCCGATCTGGTAGTGGCCAATGCCGATGACCAGACGGTCACGGTCCGCCTGGCGGATCCGGCCAAGCCCGGATCCTTCCTGCCCGCCATCCTTCTGCCGACGCCCGGCCGCACCCCCCTCGACGTGGCCGTGGGCAACCTCAGTGGCCACGCCGACGGCCTCCTGGATGTCGCGGTGGCAGCGCCCTGGAGCCCGGTCGCGCCCGGCATGCCCACGCCCACCCCTTCGGTGCTGGTCTTCGCCCAGACCGCCCCCGGCACCTTCAGTGCCCCCGTGGCCTACGCGGTGGGCGGGGATCCCCAGGCCCTGACCGTGGCCGATCTGGACGGGAACGGGCTCGCCGACCTCGCCGTGGCCACCTCGGCCAATACGGTTTCGGTGCTCCTCCAGACCAGCCCCGGCGTCTTCGCGCCCGAAGTGGACTACCCCACGGGTATCCAACCCGTGGCCATCAAGGCCGCGGACCTGAACGGGGACGGCAAGCTGGACCTGCTCACGGCCAACTACGGTGCTTCCATCGGCCCCAACAACCAGGGCCTGAGCGTGCTCCTCCAGGGCAGCACCCCCGGGACCTTCGCCGCCCCCATCCACTGCACGACCGAATACCGCGCCAGCGGGCTGGCCGTGGGTGACCTGAACAGTGATGGCAAGCCCGACGTGGCCGTGGCCTGCCAGGGGCTGCCGGGCTCCCCGGGCGCCGTGTCGGTCCTCCTCCAGGATCCCGCCAACCCCGGCAGTCTGCTGCCCGCCGTGAACTACGCCGGAACCTACGGCCCCATGGGTGTGGCCATCGGCGACCTGAACGGCGACGGGCTTCCGGACCTGGTCGTGGCCGACGGCGACATCGTGGTCCGGTTCAACAGTGCCAACACCCCGGGCACCTTCGGCCCGCCGGCCTTCTTCTACAACTGATGCAAAAGAAGCCCCGGAGTTCCGGGGCTTCTTTGCGCCAGGAAAGGTCTCTGGGGAGCTTCAACCGAGGCTGACGTTGATCTTGCGGGGCCTCACCTCCGGACGCTTGGGCACCATGAGGGTGAGGACACCGTTGCGGAGCTCGGCCACCACCTTCTCGCCTTCCACATCCTCGGGCAGGGTGAAGGTGCGGCTGAACTGGCCATGGCTGCGCTCCGACAGGTGGATGCGCTCGCCATCTTTCAGGGGCTCATCCTCGCGCTTGCCGGCGACCGTGAGCCGAGTCCCCTCGAGGCTGATCTCCATCTCGGCCTCCAGGATTCCCGGCAGATCCGCCTTGAACTGGTAGGCATCCGGGGTCTCCTTCACGTCGAAGCTGGGCATGAAGGCCATGGACGGTGCCCCGGAATCGTAGTCCCAGAGCGGATCCCAGCGCAGGAAGTCGCGCATGAGGCGGAAGGGTTCCAACGCCGAGGCCGTGGCCGGAAGCGTCTGGGGGGTGCGGGTGCGAAGGATGCTCATGAATTCCTCCTATGAAGATGGGGAAGGGCGAAACCCTGGTTTGAAAACCATGCCGCCGTTTCCGAATAAAATCTTAGTCAATGTTAGTCATGTGTCAAGATTTTTTTAAGTATTTAAATATAAATATTTAAATACTTTTTACCCGAAGTCAACATTATCCTCGGCTCGGGCGAAAAGGATGTCTGGGACAAGACCACCCTGGAGGCTGCCATGTCAGTACGAGACTGGGTACGGTTCAAGTCCCTCTCGAGCAAGATGGTCGCCCTGTGCCTGCTGCCGGTCGCCCTCTTCGTCCTCTTCTTTGCCGCCTACGTGCTGCCGACCCTCCGCCGGACGGTGATGAAGGAGAGGCAGGCCAGCATCCGGCAGGTGGTGGATCTGGCCATCACCATGCTGGAGGCCCAGGAAGCCAAGGCCAAGGCCGGAGGCCAGCCCCTCGAGGCCACCCGGGAGCGGGCCAAGGAAGTCATTGCCACCCTTCGCTATGACAAGACGAACTACCTCTGGGTCCAGTCGCCGGGCCCCCGCATCGTCCTCCATCCCCTCCACCCCGAGTGGGCGGGCAAGGCCACGAACGACCTGGGGAATCCCAACCTGGCCAAGCTGTTCCGCGACCTGGAGCAGGTGGCCAAGGCTCCCGATGGCGGGTTCCACGACTACGTCTTCAGCAAACCAGGGGTCCAGGGTCTGTACCCCAAGATCAGCTATGTGCGCACCTTTGCGCCCTGGGGCTGGACCCTGGGTACCGGCATCTACGTCGATGATGTCGATCACCAGGTATGGACTATCTCCCTGGTCATGCTGGGGGGGATCCTCCTGGTGTCCGTCCTGGTCTTCCTCCTGGCCAAGGCTTTCTCGCGCCGCATGCTCCGGCCCCTGCAACAGCTGGTCGATGGCTTGAAGCACAGCGACCTGTCCCAGCAGATCGCCGTGACGGTGGCCGATGAGATCGGGGAGGCCGCGCGGGCCTTCAATGCCTACAACGGCGGCATGCGCCAGACGGTGCTGGATGTGTCCCAGTACGCGGACCGGGCTGCCTCGGGCAGCCATGAGCTGGCGGCCGCGGCGGAGCAGATGTCCCAGGCCGTGGACGAGATCGCCAAAGTCAGCGATGCCCTCCAGACGGCCGGCGAACAGGTGTCCACGGCCCTGCGGGGACTCGGCTCCAGCGCGGGCCTGGTGGCGACCCAGACCCAGGAAGCCGAAACCCAGAGCCAGGACATCGTGAAGGAGACCGACCGCAGCGCCGAAGCGGGCCAGGAGACCGCCACGGGCATGACGGACATCAAGCAGGCCACGGACCAGATCGTCCGGGCCGTGATGGTGATCCAGGACATTGCCCGCCAGACCAACCTCCTTTCCCTCAACGCCGCCATCGAGGCCGCCAAGGCCGGACAGCAGGGCAAGGGGTTCGCCGTAGTGGCAGAAGAGGTGCGCAAGCTGGCGGAACGCTCAGGAACCGCCGCAAGGGAGATCGAAGGCCTCATCCAGCGCACCCAGGATGCCGTTACCGGTGGCGTCCAGAGTGTGGATTCCACCCTGGCCAGCCTGAAGGCCATCCACGATCGCATCGGGGTCATGGCCAGGAGCATCGCTGACATCGGGGGGCTCTCCCGCCAGCAGGCCTCGACGGGGCTGAACGTGGCGGACCTGATGTCGCAGACCACGGGACAGCTCTCCCAGAACGCCGCAGCCACCCACGAACTGGCCTCCACGGTCCGGGAGATCGCCAAGACTTCCGAGGAACTGGCCAAGGTGGCCGAAGGCCTCCGCGCCGTGGTGAAGGGCTTCAAGCTCTAGGCCCAGGCCGTTCATCCACCCCCATCCGCGAGGTACACTTGGTGTTCCGAGGTAGCCGCATGCGGAATTCCATCCTTGTTCTCGGACTCCTGTCCATGGGCCTGGTCGCTGGCTGGTGCGGACGGGCCCTCACGCCGGCCCTGGCGCGCCCACGCGCCGTGGAGCCCCGCGGGCCCCTGCCCGACTGGGAGCAGGTGCCCATCCGGCGCTTCAAGGAGGCCGCCCCCAGCGTGGTCTACATCACCACCACCGAGGAGCGCAGTCGCGACTTCTTCGGGCTGGATGTGGTGGAGGTTCCGGCCGGGTCGGGCACCGGCTTCATCTGGGACACCGAGGGCCACGTGGTGACGAACTTCCATGTCATCCAGGGGGCCGTACGGGCCACCATCACCCTGGCGGACGGTAGCCGCCACGAGGCCAGCTACGTGGGCGGGGCCCCGGACAAGGACCTGGCCGTGCTCCAGCTGGCCAGGACCCCTCCCCATCTCCGCCCCATCCCCCTGGGCACCAGCGCGGACCTGCAGGTGGGCCAGACGGTGCTGGCCATCGGCAATCCCTTCGGCCTGGACCAGACCCTCACCACCGGCGTGGTGTCGGCCCTGGGCCGCGAGATCCAGAGTGTGACCCGGCGCCGCATCGCCGGCGTCATCCAGACCGACGCGGCCATCAATCCCGGCAACAGCGGGGGGCCGCTGCTGGACAGCGCCGGCCGGCTCATCGGCGTGAACACCGCCATCCAGAGCCCCAGCGGCGCCAGCGCCGGCATCGGGTTCGCCATGCCCGTGGACACCGTGAACCGCGTGGTGCCCCAGCTCATCGCGCGGGGGAGGCTGGAGCGTCCGGACCTGGGCTTCGAGCCCTTGGAACCTCGGCTCGTTGAGCGCGCCTTCGGCCCCCAGAAGGGCGTCATGGTGGGCCGGGTCGCACGGGGCGGGGCCGCCGCCCGGGCCGGTCTCCAGCCCGTCAGCGTGGAGGGCCGGAGGGTCTCTGCCGGGGACCTGATCCAGGCCGTGGACGGCCGCGCGGTCCAGGATTGGGACAGCCTCCTGGACGCCGTCGAAGCCCTGCCCCTGGGCAGCAGCGCGAACCTGGACATCCAGCGGGAGGGACGGAAGCTGCGGGTGGCGATCCGGCTGGAGCCGGCGCGGGACTGATCAGCCCTGGATCCAGACCGGCTCGAGCCCCAGCAGCTTCTTCACGGCTTCGCGCCCCCGGGGTCCGGGGTCCACGGTGAAGTCGTTCACCCAGGCGTTGACGTAGCGGCCGATCATCTCGCGGTCCATGCCCCGGCCGAAGGACTGGCTGTAGTCCACGCTCTCCCAGTGGCGTGAGCGCGCCAGCTCGACGCTGCGGCGCATGAGCACCGCGAAGCGCTGCTTCACCTCCGCGGGCAGGTCCCTGCGGATGGCATTGCCACCCATGGGCAGGGGCAGGTTGTAGGCGTGCTTCCACCAGGCCCCCAGGTCCACCACCAGGCGCAGGCCGGCATCGTGATACATGAGCTGGCTTTCGTGGATGAGCAGGCCCGCCTGGAAGCGGCCTTCGACGAGGGCCGGCAGGATCTGGTCGAAGGGCAGCAGCTCGACGGCGGGTTCGAAGCCGTGCTCTGCGCACCACTTCCGCATGGACAGATAGGCGCTCGTGCGCCGGCCGGGGATGGCGATGGTGAGCCCCTTCAGGTCGGCGGCCGCCATGGGGGTCCGGCTCACCACCAGGGGGCCCGTGCCCTCCTGGATGCTGGAACCCGCCGTGAGCAGGTCGTAGCGTTCCTTCAGCTCCGGGTAGGCGCCAAAGCTGATGGCCGTCACGTCGTACCTCGCCTCGACGGCCTCGGCATTGAGCTGCTCGATGTCCTTGCGGATGAACTCGATCTCGAAGCCCTCGGGGTCCATCCATCCCAGGGCCAGGGGCGCCATCATGTAGGCGTCGTCGGAATCTGGGCTGTGGGCGATGCTGAGCTTCATGGCGGACCTCCCCTCCAGTTCAGCACAGATCAAGAATGGGAGGGGAACTCGGATTCCCGGGACCCGGCGAGGAGCGGATCAGGACCCGGTGGGTCGCCCTCAGCCCCCCTCGCGACCGCCGGGTGGCGGTGCGGGCTGCGGGGCAGCCCGCGGAGCCGGGACCCGGCGAGGAGCGAATCAGGACCTGGTGGGTCGCCCTCAGCCCCCCTTCATCGCCTCTGTCAGCGGAATGCGGCTGGCCCGCCAGGCCGGCAGCCCCCCCCCGGCCAACCCCATGAACAGGCTGAAGGCCAGGCCCTTGGCCATGAGCGCAGGGGTGATCAGGAAGGCAAAGCTCACGTCCGAGAAAGTCTGGAAGTTGGTGGCTCCCGTCTGGATCCCGTTGAAGCCCAAAGAGAGGATCACTCCAACCACGCCGCCGAGGCCGCAAAGCATGAGGGCCTCCCACTGGAAGCTGGCCATGAGTTCGTGCTGCCGGAAGCCCAGGGCCCGCAGCGTCCCGATTTCCTGGGTCCGGCTCGCCACGGAGGCATACATGGTGTTCATGGCCGCGAAGATGGCCCCCACCGTGAGGATCACGGTGATGAGGTTGCCCAGGATCCGGATGGGCTGGCCCGCCTCGGTCTGGTCGGCGTAGTAGTCAGGTTCGGCCCTGACCTCCAGCTTCAGCCGCTTGTCATGGTCCACCATCTGCGCGAAGCCCGGCACCTGTTCCGCACTCCGCAACCGCACCAGGGCGCTGGAGAACATGGTCCGCCGGTAGGCCTGCATGAGGGCCACCACATCCACCCAGATCTCGCTGTCGAAGGCCGAGCCGGCCCCGTCGAAGACCCCCACCACCTCCCAGGACCGGCCGCCGAAGGTCTGCTTCTTACCAAGGCCCAGCCCCATGAACCGGCCCTGCATGCGCCGGGGCACCACCATCTCGTTCAGGCCCGGGGTGATCCAGCGCCCCTGGACCAGCCTGACCTGGTCCCGCATCCGGATGCCCGCGGGTTCCAGGCCCCGCACCGAGACATTGGCCGTGCCGTCCCCATCCGCCTTCTCCAGGGACCGCACCACCACGCATTCCGAGGAGATCAGGGGGCCGGTGGCGTCCTCCACCACCAGGGGCGAGGTCTTGAGGATGCGCATCTTGTCCCGCTCGATGGTGCTGCTCAGTTCCACCCGGGAATTGGGCCGGATGACGATGGCCTGGTCTCCCCGCCCGCTGCTGACAAAGGCCCGGGACAGTCCCTGGTCCAGGGAGAGCACCACCACGAAAATAGCTACGACCACACCGATGGCCCCGGCCGTGCTGCAGGTGCTGACCTTCCGCTGCCAGAGGCTGCGCCAGTTGTAGCTGAGGGGGACCGGGTAGCGGAGGGCGGCCCAGGTGAGCCAGGCCAGGTAGGGGACGAGGATGGCGTAGAGCAGCGCCATCACAGGCTCCTCAGCCCATCCACGATGGGCCGACGCGTGGCCCGGTAGGCCGGGATGAATGTGGAGAGAAGGCCCACGCCGAGGGTGGCCTGGAAACAGAGCGCCATGGTGCCGGGGTCGATGGAGAAGTTCTGGAGGTAGGGCAGGAAGGTCCCCGCCACGTTGCGGATCGCGCCCGCCATCACCCAGGCCAGCCCCAGTCCGAACAAGCCGCCCAGGACCGAGAGCAGGATGCCTTCGCCCATGAGCAGGAAGAGGAGCTGTCCGGTCCGGAAGCCCATGGCGCGGAAGACGGCGATCTCGGTGGTCCGCTCCCGGATGGCCATGGCCATGGTGTTGGCCGTGACGATGAGGATGGCCACCAGCACCGCCCCGGTGATCATCTGGATGATGGCAGTATAGTTTCCCATCATCTTCAGGAACTCCAGTTGGAAGGCATTCTCCGTCTCGCTGAGGGTGGGTTCCACCGCGTCCCGGAAATGGCGGTCGATGCGCTCGATGATCTTGGGGACGTCATCGGGGTGCCGGACCCGCACGAAGAAGTTGCCCGTGCGCCCCTTCATGTAGAACACGCCCTCCTCGAGCAGCTTGTAATGGAAATGGAGCCCCATCTCGTCCGAAGGGCGCTTGGACTTGAAGATGCACCGCACCGTGAGCCGCACGGTGAGCGGGAAGATCTCGCTCTGCAGCGCGATCACGTCACCGACCTTCCAGCCGAACTTGTCGGCCAGAGCCCTGCCCACGATGCAGCCGTTCCGGTCCCGGAGGAAATCCCGGTACTGGGTGTCCGAGTAGTCCACGATCTCCTCCTTGAAGATCGCCGTCACGTACTCCGCCTCGCTGGCGAAGTTGGGGAAGAAGTTCCTGCGGTCGATGTAGACCCCCTGGAACCACTGGAGGCCCATGACCGTGTCGACCTCGGGCTGCTGCCGGATCCATTCCTCGTAGCGCATGGGGAGCATGTTGGTGATGGAGACTTTGTGCCTCACCACGATCCGGTTGGAGGCATCGGGGTTGTTCGCGAAGCCGTCCAGGGTCGCCAGAACACTTTGGAGGATGGCCACAAGGGCCACGGACACCGCGATGGAGAGGATCGTCAGGACCGTCCTCCGCTTCGAGCGGAGGAAGGACCGCAGGATCAGGTGGAGGAAGCGCATGGGCTCACCGATTCACCTCCACGGTCCGATCGAGGACGCCTTTCTCAAGGTGGATCTGGTGCCCTCCACCTATCGCAGAGCGCCCCGCGCTCTGCTCCCCCTCGCCGCGTCGCGGCTCGGCGGAGGTGGAGCCTCCGTGATGCTCACGCGTGGCACTCGCCCTCACCGGTTCACCTCGACAGTCCGGTCCAGCACGCCCTTCTCAAGGTGGATCTGGTGCCGCGCGTGATGCGCGGCCTTGGGGTCGTGCGTGACCATGACAATGGTCTTGCCGAGGTCGCGGTTCAGCCCCTCCAGGAGGGCCATGATCTCTTCCGCGTTCTTCGAGTCCAGCGCCCCAGTGGGCTCGTCCGCCACCAGAAGCTCCGGGTCGCTCACGATGGCCCGGGCCACGGCCACCCGCTGCTCCTGGCCTCCCGAGAGCTGGCGCGGATAGTTCTCCATGCGGTCCGTGAGGTTCACCCGCTCCATGGCCGCTTCGACCTTCTCCCGCCGCTCCCGGCGGCCCAGGGAAGTCAGCAGCAGGGGCAGTTCCACGTTCTCGAAGGCGGTGAGGACCGGGACCAGGTTGTAGTTCTGGAAGATGAAGCCCACGTAGGCGGACCGCCAGCCCGCCAGTTCGTCATCATCGAGCCCGTTCAAGGCGAACCCGCAGACCTCCAGGTCCCCACCCGTGGGCCGGTCGATGCCGGCGATGAGGTTCAGGAGGGTGGTCTTGCCGCTGCCGCTGGGTCCCATGAGGGCGTAGTAGCCCCCGGAGGGGATGTCCAGGTCGATGCCCTGGAGCACCGGGATTTCCAGCGTCTCGCGGTAGTAGCTCTTGGCCACTCCCCACAGGCGGATGATCGGATCGCCGTTCATCGGTCCTTCACCTTTACCCGGGTCCCAGGTTCGAGCTTCGTGTCGGGAAGCAGCACGAGCAGGCTGGTCCCGGGATCCAGGCCGGTGACTTCGTAGCCGATGGGATTTTCCGCCACGATCGCGATGGGCTTCAGCGCCGCCACCCCCTGTTCCAGCCCCCAGACGTAGGGCTGGCCCTTCCTGCGCACCACTTGTTCCCGGCCCAGGATCAGCACGTCCCTGGGATAGGGCTCGCCGAGGAAGGTCACCTTGGCGCCCATGTCCGGGACGAGATGGGGATTCTTCTCCTTGAAGGCGACCCGGACCAGGACCACGGCCTTCTGGCGGTTGGAGCTGGGATAGATCTCCCGCAGCTCCCCCCGCAGGGGCTTGGCGCCGGGGTCCACATCCAGGGCATCCACCCGGATCTCCACGGGCATGCCCTTGCGCAGTTTGGTGATGCCGTTCTCGCTGACCTCCACCTCCACCTCGAGGGAGTCGAAGTCCGCCAGCACCGCCACCGCATTGATGGCGTTGGCCCCGCCCGCCGTTCCCGGGCTCACGGTCTCGCCCACCTCGGACAGCTTCTGAGTGACCGTGCCCGTGAAGGGCGCCCGCAGCACCATGTTCTCCAGGAGGGCTTCCTGGTACCGCAGTTGAGCCACCAGGGTGTCCTTGTTGGTCCGCAGGTGCTCCAGGCTGGAGCGGTCGAGGATTCCGTCCTTGAACAGCGCCTCGCCCCGGACGAGGTCTGCCTTGGCCTGTTCAAGGTTCGCCTGGGTCTGGTCCCGGGAGGCCTCCAGATCCGGGGCCTCGAGCCGAGCGATGATCTGGCCCTTCTGGACCCGGCTGCCCTCCTCGACGCCCAGCCAGTCGAGGCGGCCCGGCACCTTGGCGGACAGGGTGGCCCGGTGGCGGGCGACGATGTACCCCGAGGCGCTCACCAGCGGGTTCCGTTCACCGGCCCGGAACACCGTGGGCGTGGTGACGGAGAGCTGGACCGGCGCGTTCTTGCGGATCACCGCGAAGATCAGCCCCGCCAGTACCAGGAGGCCAAGCACCAGCCAGCCCATGGGAAAGCGCCTCCGGATGACGGCCGGTTTGCGCACCGGTGATTCGCTCATGTCAAACGCTCCATGCCTCCAGGCCGGACCAGCCTAGCCGGAGTTCAGGGGCGGCGGAAGGCGTTGAGGGCCCGGCGGAACACCGGCTGGAGTCCCCAGCCCAGGAGGAGCATCGGGACCGGCACCACCAGCAGCCAGGCCACGCTGGCATGCCAGAGGCTGGTCCAGAACATCCGGATGGCAACCCAGGCACCGAGCCGCAGGGCCGCCTGGAGGTGCGCCAGGGATACGGTCTCGTGGGGGGTGCCGAAGAGCCCCTCCCCCAACCGGAGGAAGGGGTACCACAGGAGAATCTGGAGCGGATAGGCCAGGTAGTTGGCCAGCTGCATGGCCGGCTGGTTGAGTCGGAAGACCAGGGCGACCCCCACGCAAAGGACCGTGGAGATCCCGACCAGGGGGATGACACCCAGGGCGAGGCCCACCGCCAGGCTCCAGGCCAGCCCCTCGGGACTGAGCCCCTGCCTGAGCATGCCGAGAAGGGGATCCCGGATCCGCCGCTGCAGCCAGCCGATCACCGTCGGGCCGGCGCAAGATGGGGCCGGACGCCCGGGAGGGCAGCCGGCGAAGCGATGGGTCTGGGCAAGGCTCCCCCGAAAGACTTCAGAGTAGACCGCCGCGGAGGCCCCTGCCCGCCCATTTGAGACGCCCCGGGAGACCCTCGGGACCGGCCTGCCCCCACCGGAGGCGCTAGCATGGGGGTTTGGCCGCACCGGGTCCCGGGCGCCGGCCGCCTGTTCATTTCCCAGGGAGAGCCCCCGTCATGGCCTGGATCCATCGTCCCCTTCTCATCACCTCGGCCTGGGCGCTCTGCGCCTGCGCCCTGGCCGCCGCGGGCACCCCGCCAGGAGCCCCGTTCATGAAACCCAGTCCGCTGCCCTACCATGCCCCCCAGTTCGACCGGATCCACGATGAGGACTACCTGCCAGCCCTCGAGGCCGGCATGAAAGACCATCTGGCCAGGATCCAGAAGATCGCCGAAGCGCCCGCCCCCCCCACCTTCGGGAATACCCTGGTGGCCATGGAGCGGGCCGGAGCCCAGCTGAACCGGATCACCAGGGTCTTCTTCGCCATCACCCAGGCCAACACGAACCCCGCGCTCCAGAAGGTCGAGGCCGAAATGGCCCCGAAACTGGCGGGGCACCACGACGAGATCTACCTGAACGCCCGCCTCTTCGGGCGGGTCAAGGCCGTCTACGACCGGCGGGAAAGGCTCCGGCTCGGGCCCGAGGGCCGGGAGCTGGTCGAGCGCTACTACCGCGAATTCGTCCATGCCGGCGCACAGCTCGCCGCCGCGGACCAGACGGTCCTGCGCGCCCTCAACCTGGAAGAGTCGAAACTCACCACCGAGTTCCAGAACCGGCTGCTGGCCGCCACCAAGGACGGGGCCCTGGTCCTCGCGGACCGGGCCAGCCTGCAGGGGCTCTCCGACGGGGAGATTGACGCCGCCGCAGCGGCCGCCAAGGCGCGGGGCCTCGAGGGCAAGTTCGTCCTGCCGCTCCAGAACACCACCCAGCAACCCTCGCTGGCCTCCCTGGCGGACCGCTCGGTCCGGGAGCGACTGTTCAACGCGTCCGTGGACCGGGCCGACCGGGGCAACGCCCAGGACACCCGGGCCCTCGTCCTCCGCCTCAGCCAGCTCCGGGCGGAAAAGGCCCGCCTGTTCGGGTACCGCGACTACGCCTCCTACACCCTGTCCGACCAGATGGCGAAGACCCCCGAGGCCGCCAAGCGGCTGATGACCTCCCTGGTGCCCGCAGCCACGGCCAAGGCCCGCTCCGAAGTCGCCAAGATGCAGGCCCTCGTGGATGCACAGAAGGGCGGATTCCAGGTTGCCGCCTGGGACTGGCAGTACTACGCCGAGCGCGTCCGAAAAGCCGAGTTCGACCTCGACGAAGCCCAGATCAGGCCCTACTTCGAACTGGGTCGGGTGCTGAGGGATGGCGTCTTCTACGCGGCCACCCAGCTCTACGGCATCACCTTCAAGGAACGCCACGACCTGCCGACCTACCATCCCGACGTGCGGGTGTTCGAGATCTTCGATGCCGATCAGAAACCCCTGGCCCTCTTCTACGCGGACTACTTCAAGCGGGACAACAAGGCGGGCGGCGCCTGGATGGACAGTTTCGTGGACCAGTCCGGTCTCCTGGGCACCAAGCCCGTGGTCTTCAACGTCTGCAACTTCACGAAGCCCGCCCCCGGCCAGCCGGCGCTCCTCAGCTTCGATGACGTGACCACCATGTTCCACGAGTTCGGGCACGCCCTCCACGGCCTCTTCTCGAACGTGAAGTACCCGCTCCTCGCCGGCACCAACGTGCCCCGCGACTTCGTCGAGTTCCCCTCCCAGTTCAACGAGAACTGGGCCCTCCAGCCCCAGGTGTTCGCCCACTATGCCAAGCACTGCCGGACCGGGGAGCCCATGCCCCAGGCCCTGGTGGACAAGATCAAGAAGGCCCAGACCTTCAACCAGGGCTATGCCCTCACCGAGTACCTGGCCGCGGCCCTGCTCGACATGGCCTGGCACACCCAGGCCGCCGATACCCCCGCCAAGGATGTGCCGGCCTTTGAAACCTCGGCCCTGGACCAGTTCGGAATCCATCTGGCGGAAGTGCCGCCCCGGTACCACACCACCTATTTCGCCCACATCTGGTCCGGCGGCTATTCGGCGGGCTATTACGCCTACCTCTGGAGCGAGGTGCTGGACCACGACGCCTATGCCTGGTTCAAGGCCCACGGTGACCTCAGCCGAGCCAACGGCGACCGGTTCCGCAGGATGATCCTCTCCCGGGGCAGCACCGAGGACCTGGCCACGCTCTACCGTGCCTTCCGCGGCCAGGATCCCAGCGTCGAACCCCTGGTCGAGGCCCGGGGGCTGAAGGCGGCGCCGGGCCGGTAGGCCCTGGTCGAGTGGGAGGCACCGCCCTTGCCGCTGTGCACCGGGGCGGATCGGCCGGCCTCCAACCTTGAACAGAAGCCCATTCGGAGCCATGATGGAAGGTCGCAGTACCCGTAGCTCAGTTGGATAGAGCGTTGGCCTCCGAAGCCAAAGGTCGCTGGTTCGATTCCAGTCGGGTGCACCAATCGAGACAGAGGGGCCGCTCGGCCCCTCTGTCCTGGTTGAGGTTCTGGAATCGCGCCAGCGAGTGGGCTGCGGAGGCGCCACTCGATGCGTCGCCGGAACAAGCCGCGGCGGCGCAGCCGGACCAGCTCGATTCCAGTCGGGCCTCCCAGATGGTCCTATTCCGGCCCATCCAGGGTCCGGCGCCGCACGCTGCCGTTGGTCTCGGCGAAGTAGCGGCGCACGCCCAGCGTGATGGCGTCGGCCACCCTGGCCCGGAAGGCGGGCTCCTTCAGCTTGGCTTCTTCCTTGGGGTTGGAGATGAAGGACACCTCGACGAGGACGGCGGGCATGGCCGCGCCCCGCAGGACGATGAAGGGGGCCTGCTTGACCCCCCGTTCCTTGATGCCCGCCAGCCGGTTGAGCTGACCCTGGATGGCCACGGCCAGGCGCTCCGAATCCTGCAGGAAGGCCTTCTGGGCCAGGTCGTCCAGGATGGTCGCCACCACACTGTCGGGGCTATTCGGGGCCAAACCTGCCCCGGCATTTTCCGTCACCACCACCTCGTCATCCTCACCCTGGCCGAGGCTCAGGAAGTAGACCTCGGAACCCCGGGCCGCCTTGGCCCGGGCCGCATTGAGGTGGAGGCTCAGGAAGAGATCGGCTCCCAGGGCGTTGGCGGCCTTGGCCCGATCCCAGAGGGGGATGAAGGTGTCGTCGTCCCGGGTGTAGAGGGCCTCGAACCCTGCGGCCTGGAGCTTCGCGCCGACGGCCCTGGCGAGCTCGAGGGCGGCGGTCTTCTCCAGGAGGCCCTTGAACCCCCTGGCTCCTCCGTCGTCCCCGCCGTGGCCAGGGTCCAGCATCACCTTCAGACGAAGGGCCTGGGCCGGGGGACCTGCGGATTTGGGAGTCTGGCCCCAAGCCAGTAGGCTGAAGGTGGCGAGCAGAAGGCTCGGGAGTCGGATCATGGCCCAGTCGGTGAAAGGAATGCGGGATCTCTTCGGGGCGGAGCTGCGCTGGTTCCAGCATATCGAGGAAACCGCGCGGCGCGTATTCGCGCGACACGGCTACGGCGAAATCCGCACCCCCATCCTCGAGGAGCTGGAGGTCTTCAAGCGCAGCGTGGGGGAGAGCTCGGACATCGTGAACAAGGAGATGTACGAGTTCACGGACAAGGGCGGCCGCCAGGTGGTGATGCGGCCCGAGAACACCGCGGGCATCGTGCGGGCCGCCATCCAGCATAAGCTCCTGGCCTCCAGCGATCCGGTCCTGTTCTGGTGCATCGGCCCGCAGTTCCGCTACGAGCGCATGCAGACGGGACGCTATCGCCAATTCTGGCAGGTGGACGCCGAGAGCCTCGGGGTGGCGACCCCCGAGAGCGAGGCCGAAAGCCTGCTCATGCTCCACGGTTTTCTCACGGAACTGGGCCTCAGGTCCCTGGTCTTCTCCATCAACAGCGTGGGCACACCGGAGTCCCGGCCCGCCTTCCACGCGGCCTTCCGCGCCTTCTTCGCCGAGCGGGCGGACCTTTTCTGCGAGGACTGCCACCGGCGCATCGAGACCAACCCGCTGCGCGTGCTGGACTGCAAGAACGAGGCCTGCCAGGCGGCCCTGGAGGGTCATCCGGTCATCACGGACCACCTGGACGAGGCCTCGGCCCGGCACCATGCCCGGCTCAAGGTCCTGCTCACGGAGATGGGCATCCCCTTCCAGGAGAATCCCCGGCTGGTGCGGGGCCTGGACTACTACACCCGCACGGCCTTCGAAGTGCTCAGCTCCGATCTCGGCGCCCAGAGCGCCCTGCTGGGGGGCGGTCGCTACGATGGCCTCGTGAAGCAGCTGGGTGGCCCGGACGTACCCGCCTTCGGCTGGGCCATCGGCCTGGACCGGCTGGCCATGGTGCTCCAGCAGGTGCGGGGGGAAGCCCCCTACACGCCGCCCGCCCTGCTCATTCCCCTCGGCGAGCGGGCGGCCACCGAGGCCCTCAGGCTGGCGCGCCGACTGTGGGATGCGGGCCTGGCCCTGCAGCTGGAGACCCGGGGCGGCGCCCTCAAGAAGGCCCTGGCCTCCGCCAATCGGATGGGCGTCCAGACCGTCCTCATCCTGGGTGACGGGGAGCTGGACCAGGGAACCGTCACGGCCCGTCACATGGCCACGGGCGAGCAGGAATCCTGGCCCCTGGCCGAGGTGGCCTCGCGCCTGCGGGATCGGGTCAGTTGATCCGGACGCGCTTGCGGTTCATGGCCGCCAGGTCGGCCGGCAGCGGGTAGAGTGAGGACCGGGCCACGGCCTGCTGGCCCTCCTGGGAGAGGGCGAAGTGCAGGAATTCCGTGAGCACGGGAGGCAGGGCCTTCCCGGGGGCGCGGTTCACATACAAGTAGAACCCCTTGGACATGGGATAGCGTCCCGAGACCACGTTTTCCTGGGTGGGCAGGAGGGCATCCCTGCCATGGAGGGGGGTGACGGCCAGGGTCCGGTTCCGGGTGTACCAGGTCGCGAGGGTGCCGATGGCCAGGCCATTCGAATCCGTGATCACGGCATCGGCGATGCTCGGGTCGTCGGGCTTGTCGATGAGCTTGGCCTTGAAGTCGCCCTTCTGCAGGACCAGCTCCTTCACCACGGCCCAAGAGGCGGTGCCTTCGGCGCGGAAGTAGACATGGATCGGCCGCTTGGCCCAATCGCCCCGCCCCCCAAGGTCGCCCCAGGTCTCGACGTCCTTCGGGTAGCCCGCGGCACGGGAGGTCGAGAGGGCGGCATCCAGCTGATCCATGCCGAGTTCCTTGATCGGGTTGGAGCTGTTCACGAAGACGATGTAGGCATCGAAGCAGACGAGCACCTTGGTGGGCGGATAGCCCCACTTCTTCTCGAAGGCCTGGTACTCAGGAATCGACAGCTCCCGGGCCGTGTGGATGATGGGCACCGTGCCAGCCATCAGGGCGTCGAAGGCGGTCTTGGTGAGGGTCTGGACCACCCGGAACTCGACCCCGGGGTGGAGGGACCGGAAGCCCTGCTGCCACTCGTCCCAGACATCCGCAAGCGAGTCGGCTCCGATGCTTTCGATGGTGCCGCCCAACAGTGGACCCGAATAGGCATAGGAGGGGATGGCCGGATCCACCTTGGGCATTCTCAGGATCTGGGACTGGGCGAAGGCGAGGCAGGTGGTGCAGATCAACAGGACAAGGCGGCGCAAGGCAACTCCAGGGATTCCGGATGCATGGGTTGTAAAATGAAAAAATCGATACCCCACATATTTTCCAGGCCGCCCCATGAAGTTCGGGTGATTCCAAATCAAAGGATGGCCGGGTGGGTTGTCGAACAGAGATTTCAGGAACAGTGAGGCCTCGGATTCGGCCCGTCAAGCACCTTCCTGAGCCGACGGGTGGGCTACGTCCTCAATTCCAGGAGCCGAGAAGCCCCCCATGGTCAAATCCTGACCATCGTGGTAAGGTAAATCCTTCGTGATCGCAGGCGACCCCCGGTCTCCGCCTCTTTTCAATCCGAATATCCCCACTTTTCGCCCTGACCGGGCCCCCAGATTCGAATCTGCGGGCGGGCCCATCCAGGAGCGACCATGTCCTTCGATTCCCTCGGGCTGCTGCCCGAGCTTCTGCGCGCCGTACGCGAGCAGGGCTACGAACACCCCACCC
>CAIMBM010000162.1 GCA_903839205.1 uncultured Holophagaceae bacterium
GGCGGCGCCTACCCGGTGGAGCCCGCACTGAGTGCCTGGCCCGGTGTCTTCGGAGCCCTCCGGCACTGGCTGCCGGAGTTGCCGGAAGCCATCCAGGTGCGGGAGGAGCCCTGCCCCGGCGCCTTCCCCCTGCTGGAGCCGGGCCATGGCACCCGGGTGGCCCGGCTGCTCCAGGACCTGCCCCCCAACCTCCACTGGCTCGGTGCCGCCCGCTTCGGGCCCGGCCTTTCCGATCTCGCCGAAGGCACCGAGGCCTGGGCCGCCCGGTTCAGGAGGCCAGGTCCTGAGCCAGAGCCCGCCGGGTTTCGGGGCTGAAGGCGGCCTCCACCGCCAGGGCGGGATGGGTCACCCGGATCCCCAGGGGCTGGCCCCCCCCCAGGGGAAAGCGGAGGAATTGGACCGAGGAGAGCCGCTCCTCGTCCATCTGGGACTCGTCCCAGCAGGCACCCACGGTCCGGCCGTCGGCCAGCACCAGGAACACCTGGCCCGGCAGGTCCCGCCAGGCCCGCAGCAGGCCCGGCCGCGCCGCTGCGTCCTCGATCTCGATGAGCAGGGTGCAGCCGAGGTCGCCCGGCTCGCCGAGAAGCGCATTGTAGGTATCCAGCTCATGCCGGATGTCCGCCTCTCGCACCATCTGCTCGGCACGGACCATCTCCAGGACCTGGTAGCGCACCGTCTCCGGATTCTCGAACAGGAAGGTCAGGTGGGAGCCCGCGTGGACCCGCCGCAGATCCTTGGCGCGCATGGCCGAATCCCGGATGGCGTCCCGGCGTTCGCCGTAGGTGACATGGTCCAGGATCTCCTCCCGATGGACGGGCTTCACGCTTCCTCCTGCTTCGGTGGCACCGGGGTGGGGAAACCGTCCCTGCGGTAGGCCCGGGCCAGGATGGTCATGGGATGGAGGGCCTTCCGGCCCGCGTGCTGCTCGAACTGGAGGCCCGCCAGCGGGCACTCCGTGGCCCAGACCTGGGCTGCCTCCTGGGCCTGCATGCCCTGGAAGGCCTTGGCGCCGAGGCGGGCGCTGGCCTCGAAGGACTCGGTCTTCATCGCATAGGTGCCGTCATGTCCGCAGCACTCCATCACCGTCGTGATCGCCACCCCGGGGATCTTGCGGAGCAGGTCCCGGCCCTTGAAGCCGATGGCCTGGGCCCGCAGGTGGCAGGGGGCATGGTAGGCGATGGGGCCCGGTGTGGACTCGAAATTCCAGTTCGCCCGCGGTTCGTTGCGGAGGCCCCAGAGGAACTCGCCGGTGTCCCGCACGGCCGCCGCCAGCCGTCTGGCCCGCTCCCGGTCCTCGCCCTCCAGCAGTTCGGGGTACTCCCGGCGCAGCATCATGGCGCAAGTGGGATTGATGACCAGCACCTTGGCGCCGGCCTCCACCTGGGGCATCAGCACATCGAGGTTCTGCCGGGCCTGCTTGCGCAGGGTCTCCAGGTCCCCATGCTCCCAGGCCGGCATGCCGCAGCAGACCAGCCCGCCCACGCACTTGGCCTGGCAGCCATTCTTCTCCAGGACCTCCAGCGTGTCCTTGCCGATCTGGGGCTCGTTGTGCTGCACGTAGCAGGTCTGGAAGAGCACGGCCTCATGGCCCGTGTCCTGGGCCAGGTGCCCGCTCTTCTTGGCCCAGGCCTCGAAGGTGGCGGAGGCGAAGTCCGGCAGGTGGGCCTCGGGATGGATGCCCAGGACCTTGTCCATGAACCAGCGGTGGAGTGCCACCCGGTTCATGGTGTTGGCCAGGCCGAAGCTGGCCCGGGCCATGGTCCCGGCGAAGTCGGGGTTGCCCAGCACCCGGTTCCGCAGGCTGAAGCCTTCGCGTTTGGCTCGCACCGCCTGGTACCGGTGCACCAGCCGCGGGAAGTCCAGGGCGAACGCATGGCCCTCCCGGGGCGTGTAGGGACACTGGACCTCGCAGAGCTTGCACTGGAAGCAGTCGTCCATCACCTGGTCGCGTTCTTCGGAGGTCAGGGCGCGCACGTCGCCCTGGTGCCCGTCGTCCACCAGGCTGAAGAGTTTCGGGAAGCTGTCGCAGTACTTGAAGCACATGCGGCAGCCGTGGCAGATCTCGAAGGCCCGCTCCAGCTCGGTCTTCAGCAGGCCCCCGTCCCAGTAGCCCGGATCAACCGGGTCGTAGATGGTCCCTGGGCCCGCGTGGTAGCTGATGCGCTCCCCCGGCGTGGTGTCCGGACGGGCCTGGCCATCGACCTCGTAGTGCTCTGCCATGGCTGCCTCCTTGGGAAACGCGGATTCAGGAGACGCTGTCGAGCATCTTCTGGAAGCGGCCCGCGTGGCTCTTCTCGGCCTTGGCCAGGGTCTCGAACCAGTCGGCGATCTCCTTGAAGCCCTCCTCCCGGGCGGCCTTGGCCATGCCCGGGTACATGTCCGTGTACTCGTGGGTCTCCCCGGCGATGGCGGCCTTCAGGTTCAGCACCGTGTCGCCGATGGGCAGGTCCGTGGCGGGATCGCCCACGGCCTTCAGGTAGTCCAGGTGGCCGTGGGCGTGACCCGTCTCGCCGTCGGCGGTCTCCTTGAAGTTGCCCGCCACCTCGGGGTAGCCCTCGATGTCGGCCACCTTGGCGAAATAGAGGTAGCGGCGGTTGGCCTGGGATTCGCCCGCGAAGGCGTCCTTCAGGTTCTGGTGCGTGCGGGTTCCCTTCAGGTTGGGCATGGCGTCTCCTTTGGACGGACGGAGGGGCTCCTCCGGGGAAAGATAGGTCCTGGAGGCAGGGGATATGCCGATCCTTTAATTTCCCTCATTCAATCAGTTGACTTCGGCCCTCCGGGAGCCTCCACCGACGGGGCGGTGGATTCGACCGATTTTTCGTTGCACACCGAAATATCGAACATTCGTCCTCCCCTCGAGGGATTCTCCAGGATCAGACGTCGAAGTTGTCCTTGAATTTCCATACAGACCCACGGATGCTGATCACGATATATCGGTGATGTCATGGATGAATCCCGCCCGGATCTTGCTTCCGCCCTCCAGACCCTGGCCCAGGTGGCGGGGCGCCTCCCCCAGGGGCCCGACTTCCTGCCCGCGGCCCTGGATGCCCTGGCCGGCGTGGTGCCCTACGACCTGGCGGCCGTCCTGCGCCTGGACCGGGGGCGCCTGCGGGTGGTCTGCGCCCGGGGGCCCCTGGCGGACGAGCGGGTGCGGGCCCACAGCATCGCCCTGGCCCGCTTCCCCAGCGTGCGGGAGGCCCTGGACAGCGGCCTCACCCGGGTGATGCTCGAGGCGGACCACCGGGAGGGCGACGGGGATCCCTACGATGGCGTCCTGGACCTGCCCCACGGACACAGCTGCATGGTGGTGCCCCTCCAGGGGGGCGGCCGCCCCCTGGGGGCCCTCACCTTCGACCGTTCCACCTGCGGCACCTTCGAGCCCCTCACCATCACCCTGGCCACCCTTTACGGCCAGCTCATCGCCCTGGCCTGGATGGCCTCGGAGCACCAGGCCCGCCTGGAGCGCCAGCGGGACCAGCTGGAGGCGGAGAACCGCTTCCTGCGCACGGAGGTGGTGGGGGCTGAGGACGCGGGCAGCCTCATCGAGCGCACCCACAGCCCCGCCATGCAGCGGACGGCCCGGCTGGCGCGGCAGGTGGCCCCCACGGACTCGGCGGTGCTCATCACCGGCGAGACCGGCACCGGCAAGGAAGTCCTGGCCCGGGCCATCCACGAGTGGAGCCGCCGCTCCGACAAGGCCTTCCTCAAGCTCAACTGCGCGGCCCTGCCCGAGCACCTCCTGGAGACCGAGCTGTTCGGGCACACCAAGGGGGCCTTTTCCGGAGCCCTGCAGCCCCGCCCCGGACGCTTCCAGATGGCCCACGGGGGCACCCTCCTCCTGGACGAGATCGGGGACCTGCCCCTGGCGGCCCAGGCCAAGCTCCTGCGGGTGCTGCAGGAGGGCACTTTCGAGCCCGTAGGGTCGGACCGCAGCGTGGTCGTGGATGTCCGCATCCTTGCGGCCACCAACCTGAACCTGGAGCAGGCGGTGGCCGAGGGCCGGTTCCGCACGGACCTCTACTACCGGCTGAACGTCTTCCCCCTGCACCTGCCGGCCCTGCGCGATCGCCGGGAGGATCTGCGCCTGTTGGCCGAGGATTTCCTCTACCGCCGGGCCCAGCGCACGGGCCTGGGGCCATGGCGCCTGTCGGAGCGCGGCGCCGGGCGCCTCCAGGCCCACCCCTGGACCGGCAACGTGCGCGAGCTGATCAACGTGCTGGAGCGGGCCACCATCCTCACCCCCGAGGGCGAGCTGGACCTCGACGACGTACTGGCGGAGACCCGGACTCCGGTGGTATCTGCCCCCCCGGAGGCCGGTTCCGACCCCCTCCCCGGGGGAGGACTGCGGGCCATCGAGAGGCAGGCCATCCTCCGGGCCCTGGCGGCCAGCGGCGGCAAGCTCTATGGCGCCGGAGGCGCGGCGGAGCGGCTGGGCCTGAAGCCCACCACCCTGCAGAGCCGCATGAAGAAACTGGGCATCACCCGGGTCGAGGGCTACCGCTGAGGCTATTTGAGCGAGAAGGCCACCAAGGCCCCTTTGGCGAGGCCGGTCCGTACCTGAAAGACCCGCTCCGGATCGGCCTTGGCACTGTCCAGGAGCCAGGAGAGCGTGCCCTTGGCGCGCGCATCGGCCAGTTGGACCAGGCCGGCCGGGTCCACCTTCTGGAGGTCCAGCAGCCGCTGCTCCATTTCCGCCGGGGGAGGCGGCGGAGCCGCTTTGGCATCCTTGGGCGCCGGGAAGGCGGCCTCGTAGGTGGCCTTGATCCAGCGCTCCCTTTCGGCCAGGGGCATGGGCATCCCTTCGGCCGACCTCAGGACCTGGGCCCGCGTGCGCCCCAGCTGGGCCTCCAAGGCAGCCCTGCGCAGGGCCCCGCCGTCTAGGTCTGCGTCCACGGCACCCTCGGCCTCGAGCCGGAGCTCCGGGCGCTCCTGCAGGGCCTTGGCCAACGCCTTCAATTTGGCGGTGGCAGCGGCGTCCAGGTCGCTGGAGCCCGGCGCGAAGGCCAGGCTGCTGAGGTCGCCCGCGTCGCCCCCGAAGAGCTTGCCAATGAGCGTGAAGGGCGAGGCGGCGACCTTCCCGAGCAGCCCGAAGATGGCCTTCCACACGAGCTGGCCGTACTTCACCTCGGGATCGTCGAGGCTGCCCGCGATGGGCAGGTCGAAGGCGATGACGCCTCTCCGGTCCCGGAGGATGGCCAGGCCCAGCTTCACGGGAAGATGGGTGGCCTCGGGGCTCTGGACCTTCTGGCCCAGGTAGAACTGGTCGAGCTTCACGGCGTTCTCGGCCCTCAGCGCGCGGTGATCGATGCGCAGGTGGGCGTCCACGTCGAGCTTGCCCTTCTGCACGGCGTAGCCCAGGTACTTGCCGGTGTAGGGCGTGAAGTCCGTGAGGTCGGCCCCCTGAATCTTCAGGACCACGTCCGTGTCGAGATCGTTGCGCAGGGGCATGGCGTGGCCCGTGATGGTGATGGGCGCGAGACCCCCGGCCCGGCCCCGGAACTCCACCTTGGAGGTCGCCTCGGGGTGGCTCGAAAGGCCCAGGTACGAACCCTCGAGATCGCTCAGCACCAGGGCGGCGTTGGGTTCCACGGTGCGGTCGATGAAGCTGAGTCGGCCGCCGGTGACGGCGAGCCTGGTGAGGGTGAGGTCCGGTGCCGAGGCCGGTGTCGCTGGAAGGACCGAGGCCGTGACCGGCACCGGCTGGGGACTCTGTTCCAGGCGGAGCGCCCGGGCCACATTGCTGCTGCCATCCGGTTGCAGGACCAGGCGCCCCTCGGGATCGGTCCAGTCCACGGCCTGGATGGTCACGGAGAAAGGCGCCGTGCGCAGGTCCGCACCGGCGATCCGCAGCTGCTTCCAGCGGAGGAAGGGCTCGTCCTGGAGCGCGTCCCGCGCCTCCAGGCCCTGCACGGAAGCCCCGCCCTGGAAGGTGAACCCGTCGGTCTTCCGCCCTTCGAAGGCGAAGCGCAGGCGGCCGTCGAGCCCCAGTTTCCCGCTGGCGATCCTAAGGTTCAGGGCCGAGTCCAGGTACGGATCCCAGGTGCCCAGTTCGAGACCCTCGGCCTTGACGCTCAAGGTTCCGGAGTTCCTGAGCAGGGCCAGGCTCCCCTCGATCTTCAGGGAACCCTTGGCCAGCTTGAGGTCCAGTGAAACGAGGCTGGAGTCCGCGGGATCCAGCGATAGGTTCTGCCCGTGAAAGTTGAGGTCCGTGGCCTCCACCTTCACGGGGCGGGCCAGGCCCTGGTCCTCCCAGCCCAGGCCGAAGCCGTGGAGGGCCAGGTCGCGGATGCGCAGCCGGAAAGGCTTTTCATCGGGCTTTTGGACCCGGGGCTTGGCGGGTGCAAACAGGCGCGTCAGGTTCAGCCCGCCCTCCCTGGTCTTCTGGAGCCGCACCACGCCCTGCTCTGCCCGGATGGAACCCAGCTCCAGGGAGGGGGCCAGCAGGTCCATCCGGCCCTCGCGGATCTCCAGGAGTGGCAGTTCCACGGCGGATTCCGGCACGCCCCGCTCGGCCAGCTTCACATCCCTGAGGGTGAGCCCCAGGTCGGTGAGCTCCGCCACATGATGGCCCTGCCCCCACTCGATGCGGTACCGGGAATGGACCGCTGCGGTACCACTGCGGATCTCCGTGCTGACCTGCGCCTGTTCGTAGGGCCGGTACTTGGGCAGGGCCAAATTCTCCAGCAGGAGGCTGCCCCTTGAGGCGAAGGGCTGGAAGCCCAGATCCCCCTTCCAGGCGAGGTGTTCCCTGGCCTCGGTCCAGGCCTCCAGGGACACGCCGCTGCGGTGGCCCACCTCGGTGCGCAGTCCCTCCAGGGTGAAGGCGATGGGCCCCACCAGGGTCTGGAACGGGGATGCCTCGGACCCGTCCCGGAATTCGACCCGGCCGTCGCGCAGCGCGAAGTGGCGCACATCCAGGATCCAGGCCGACGCCTTGGGCTGGGGCACCTCTTCCGGCTTCCCATCTCCCTCGACCAGGTCCTGGAAGTTGAGGCGACCCTTGGCATCCAGGGAGGCCCGGAAGGTGAGGCCGTCCACCTCGATCCTGGAGAAGGCGACCGTGTGCCGCAGGAGGCGCCAGACGTCGTAGTTCACGTAGAGGTGCCGGAGGGTGATCCAGTCGCCGCCCCCCCGTTCCGCCACCCGCAGGGCCTCGACCGTGACCCCGAAGGTGAAGGGGTTGAACCGCAGCTTCGCCAGGGTGACGGGACGCTTCAGGGCCAGGGTCGCCTCCCGTTCCAGCCGTGGCCGGATCAGGGCGGGCAGCAGGAGGAAACCCGCCAGGATCCAGAGCCCGTAGAGGCCCACCAGGATCAGGAGCAGGCGCCGCCAGCGGCGGAAGAAGGCCGAAAAGATGGCTGGGATGGACATGGGAGAAGAATAGACCGTTCCCTCCCCCCCAGGGAAAGTCCTGGCTCCGGTGGGTCGGTCTTGGGATTTCCGCTTCGTCAAGTTTCCCCCCTGTCCTGGGCCCAGCGGTCCCAAACCGGGTCTCGCCCCCTGGTCCGCCTTCCGGGACCGACCTATGCTCCTTGGGTCGCGGCTGGGCCAGGACTGCCACCCTTGAGCGTGTCGGCCCCCCGCTGGACCGAGAGGCGCTGTCATGGCGACACGACGCGTGGTGATCCTGGGGGCCGCAGGGCGCGACTTCCACAATTTCAATACCGTCTACCGGGACAACCCGGACTGCCAGGTGGTGGCCTTCACCGCCACCCAGATCCCGGACATCGCAGGGCGCCGCTACCCCCCCGAACTGGCCGGGAAGCTCTACCCCGATGGCATTCCCATCCTCGATGAGGCGGATCTGCCGGATCTCATCCGACGGGAGAAGCCCGACGTCGCGGTGTTCTCCTATTCCGATGTCACCCACGCCACCGTGATGCACCTGGCGAGCCTCTGCATCGCCCAGGGCTGCGACTTCGAGCTTCTGGGCGCCGCCAAGACCATGATCCGGTCGTCGAAGCCGGTTATCGGCATCACCGCCGTGCGCACCGGCGCGGGCAAGAGCCAGACCACCCGCTTCATCAGCACCATCCTCAAGAAGCTCGGGAGAAAGGTGGTCGCCATCCGCCACCCCATGCCCTACGGCGACCTGGCCAGGCAGGCCTGCCAGCGCTTCGCGGACTACGGCGATCTGGACAGGCAGGAGTGCACCATCGAGGAGCGCGAGGAATACGAGCCGCACATCGACCGCGGCTTCGTGGTCTACGCGGGCGTGGACTACGAGCAGATCATCCGCCGCGCCGAGCAGGAGGCGGACGTCATCCTCTGGGACGGCGGCAACAACGACCTGCCCTTCTACAGGAGCGACCTCCACGTCTGCATCGCCGACCCGCTTCGCCCCGGCCACGAGCTGGCCTACCACCCGGGCGAGGCCAACTTCCGCATGGCCGATATCATCCTCATCAACAAGTGCGACAGCGCGAAGGAGTCGGACATCAGGGCCATCGAGGCCAACGCCGCGAAGGTGAATCCAAAGGCCCGCGTCATCCGCGCCAACAGCCCCGTCACCTGCGACCGGCCGGACCTGGTGAAAGGCAAGCGGGTCCTGGTCATCGAGGACGGCCCCACCCTCACCCACGGGTCCATGTCCTACGGCGCCGGCGTCGTGGCCGCCAAGGCCGCGGGGGCCCACGAGCTCGTGGATCCCACGCCCTACGCCGTGGACTCCATCGCCGCCACCTACCGGAAATACCCCAACGCCCGGGGCATCCTGCCGGCCATGGGCTACGGGGAGCACCAGATCCGGGACCTCGAAGCCACCATCGAAGCCACGCCCTGCGACGTGGTGCTCAGCGGCACGCCCATCGACCTCACCCGCGTCCTGAAAGTGTCCAAGCCCATGACCCGGGCCCGCTACGACCTGGCAGAGATCCGCGAGGGGCTGCTTGAAGGCGAAGTTCGAACCATGCTGGGACTATGAGGTGCGAGTCTGTCGTCCGGAGCCCTGAATCCGGACTCCAGACTCACCTTGCCCTATCCTGAGCCAAGCCGGAGCCCCCATGACCCGCCTCTTCCAGCCCCTCACCCTCCGCGGCGTCATGCTGCCCAACCGCATCGCGGTGTCGCCCATGTGCCAGTACCAGGCCACGGACGGGCTCCCGGGCGACTGGCACCTGGTCCACCTGGGCGGCCTGGCCCAGGGGGGTGCGGGACTGGTGCTCACGGAGGCCGCAGCGATCCTGCCCGAAGGGCGCATCAGCCCGGAGGATCTGGGCCTCTGGAACATGGCCCAGGCGGAGGCCCTGGCCCACAGCGCCCATTTCATCAAGGCCCAGGGCGCCGTGCCCGGCATCCAGCTGGCCCACGCGGGGCGCAAGGCCTCGACCTATGCCCCCTGGCGGGGCAGCGGCAGTGTGCCCCCGGTCGGCGGGGGCTGGACGCCCCTGGCCCCCAGCGCCCTGGCCTTCGACCCGGCCTGGACCCTGCCCAGGGCCCTCGACGAGGAGGGCATCATCCGGGTGATCGACGCCTTCATGGACGCCGCCCGGCGGGCCCTGGCCGCGGGTTTCCAGGTCATCGAGGTCCACGCCGCCCACGGCTACCTGCTGCACCAGTTCCTCTCGCCCCTGTCGAATCACCGGGAGGATGCCTACGGCGGCAGCTTCGAGAACCGCACCCGCCTGGTCCGGGAAGTCGTCGGGGCCCTGCGCAGCATCCTGCCCGAGGAGCTGCCCCTCCTCGTGCGCATCTCGGCCACGGACTGGGCCGAGGGCGGCTGGGACCTGGACCAGTCCGTGGCCCTGGCCCTGGAGCTGAAGGCCCTCGGCGTGGACCTGGTGGACTGCTCCTCCGGCGGCCTGGTGCCGTACCAGAAGATCCCCCTGGGCCCCGGCTACCAGGTGCCATTTGCCGCGCGGATCCGCACCGAGGCGGGTGTCGCCACCGGCGCCGTGGGTCTCATCACCGAGCCTCACCAGGCTGAGCAGGTGCTCAGCGAAGGCTCCGCGGACCTCGTGCTGCTGGCCCGGGAGCTGCTGCGCAATCCCCGCTGGCCCCTGCGCGCCGCTCAGGAGCTGGGCGCCGAGGTGCCCTGGCCCGCCTCCTACGCCCGGGCAGCCAAGGGGCCCGTGCCGCTGCGGCAGGCCCGGGACTGATCCCTCACAGAGCCCGGAACAGCGCCAGCACGCGAACCTCATCGGCGCCACCCGACCGCAGGGCCTGGGCGCAGCGCAGCAGGGTCGTGCCCGTGGTCCAGACATCGTCCACCAGGAGAATGATGCCGCGGGGCGAGGCACCGGAACGCAGGCGGAGGGCCTTCCGGGTCAGCCGGCGCCGCTGGCTTTCGGTTCGCACCGCCTGGCGACCGCTGAGCCAGCCCTTGGCCAGCAGGGCATGAAATGGCTTCCCGATGCGCCCGGCGAGGAGTTGTCCGGCCTCGGCGCCGAGGTCGAAGCCGCGCAGGAAGCGATGGAGGGGCGTGCTGGGCACCGCGGTCACGCCATCCACCTCGGCGGACCAGTCCGGCAGGGGGGCCCGGGCCAGCCGTCCCAGGAGCGCCCTCCGCCACCCGGTCTCGCCCTGCTTGATGCCCGGCAGCAGCAGGGCGCCCAGGGGCGGACGGCCGCCGTGATAATCCCAGAGCGCATCCCCCAGCTCCCAGGCTGCGACCTCGGGGCAGACCCCGTCCCCGTGGACCAGGGCGCAGCGGGGGCAGCGACCCCCGGGCAGGGGCAGGAGACCCTCCCAGCAGCGGGCGCAGAGGCCGGCCTCGGCACCCGGGCCCACGGGCCCGAGGCAGCCCCGGCACAGGAGCAGGGAATCCCTCGCCCGGGACAGTGGCGACTGGAGGACCGCCGGCGGCATGGGGCATGATAGCCAGCCTCTTCGTGGTCCGGAATGCACCCGCGGGAGTGGGTGGTCTGCGCGGAGCCCCGCGCCCGGGCGGCGGGGGGCCCCGCCATGGATATAGTGGCCTCGGCGGGCCCCCGCCAGAGGGAGGAGGTCCCATGGACAAAACCGGATTCCTCGGGCTCGGCAGCATGGGTGAACCCATGGCGTTGAACCTCCAGAAGGCGGGCTTCCCCCTGCTCCTGTGGAACCGGACCGGGGGCAGGGCCGGGGCCCTCCTGCGGGGCGGGGCGGAACTTGCGGCGGATCCCGCCGAAGTGTTCCGGCGCTGCCCCGTGGTGCTCACCATGCTGGTGGACGGGGAGGCGCTGGACCAGGTGCTCGGCCGGGGGACGGCGCAATTCTCCAGGCGGGTGGAGGATCGCCTGGTCGTGAGCCTGGCCACCCACGCGCCGGCCTACGCCCGGGGGCTGGCCGCGGACATCGAGGCGGCGGGGGGCCGCTACGCCGAGGCGCCCGTCTCCGGTTCGCGCATTCCAGCGGAGGAGGGGCGCCTGGTGGCGATGGCGGCGGGCGAGCCTGGCGACCTGGAGCGCCTGCGCCCGCTTCTCTCGGCCATGTGCCGGAAGGTGGTGCCCTGCGGGGCGGTGCCGGGCGGCACCCTCATGAAGCTGAGCACCATCCTCTACAACATCGCCATCATCACCGCCCTTTCTGAGGCCATGAACTTCGCTGCCCGACAGGGCCTGGACCTGGAACGATTCAACGAAGTCCTGCTGGAGGGCCCCATGGCCAGCGACGTGGCCCGGGTGAAGGCGCCCAAGATCGCCCACCGGAACTTCGCGGCCCAGGCTTCGGTGCGCAACGTCCTCGAGGTGAACCAGCTCCTGGTGGACGCGGCCACAGAGGCCGGGATCCCCACCCCCCTGGCCGACGCCTGCCGGCGGGTGCACGGGCAGGCCCTGGCCCTGGGCCTGGGCGCGGAGGACATGGTGGCGGTCCTCAAGGCTTATGAATTCCTCGACCGAGAATCGCTGTGCTGAGTCGCCAGCAGGCTTCCCCTTCCGGAGATCCTCACATGCACCCGAGCCCCAGCCTCCAACAGCGAATGTTCCAGTGCGCCGCCGACCGGCCCCTCTTCGTGCGCTCAGCGCAGCTGGCCCAGGACTACATGACGGGCGTGGCGGATCAGCCCGTCTTCCCCCCGGAAGCCGCCCTTACGGGCCTCACCGGCTTCGACGGCCCCCTGCCGGACGAGCCCTGCGATCCCGCCGCCATGCTGCGCCAGCTCCATGACCTGGGCTCGCCCGCCACGACGGCCACCACGGGGGGACGCTACTTCGGCTTCGTGACCGGCGGCGTGCTTCCGCCGGTGGTGGCGGCGAAATGGCTGGCGGACGCATGGGACCAGAACGCCGCCCTGTACGTGATGTCGCCGGTGGCCTCGAGGCTGGAGTCCGTCTGCCAGGCGTGGCTCATCGATCTGCTGGGGCTGCCTGCTGGATGCGTGGCGGGCTTCGTGGGCGGAACCTCCACGGCCACGGCGGTGGGGCTCGCCGCCGCCCGCCAGGAGCTGCTGCGGAGGCAGGGCTGGGACGTCAACGCGAAGGGACTCTTCGGCGCCCCGCCCATCCGCGTGGTGATCGGAGCCGAGGCCCACAGTACCGTGTTCAAGGCCCTGGCCCTGCTGGGTCTGGGGCGGGAACGTGTGGAGCTGGTGCCCGTGGATGGCCAGGGACGGATGCAGGCCGGCGCCCTGCCCGCGCTGGACCAGCACACGCTGGTCTTCACCCAGGCCGGGAACGTGAACACGGGGTCCTTCGATCCTTTCGATGAGATCTGCGACCGGGCAGCGGAGGCAGGGTCCTGGGTGCACGTGGATGGCGCCTTCGGACTGTGGGCCGCGGCCTCTCCGCGCCTGCGCCACCTGGTGAAGGGCGCGGCGCGGGCGGACTCCTGGTCCGTGGACGCCCACAAGACCCTGAATGCCCCCTACGACTGCGGCATCCTCCTCTGCCGGCACTCAGAAGCGACGGTCATGGCCATGCAGAACACTGGCGCCTACATCGTCTACAGCGAGAAACGGGATGGCATGCTCTACACCCCCGAGATGTCCCGCCGCGGCCGGGGCATCGAGCTCTGGGCGACCCTGAAGACCCTGGGCAGGCGGGGGACGGCCGAACTGGTGGAAGAGCTCTGCGACCGGGCCCGGCAGGCCTCAGGGCTGCTGCGGCACGAGGGCTTCCGCATCCTGAACGAGGTCGTGTTCAACCAGGTGCTGGTGGCCTGCGACACGGGCGAGCACACCCTCGCCACGCTGCAGCGCCTTCAGGCTTCCGGCGAGTGCTGGTGCGGCGGCACAAGCTGGCAGGGGCAGACCGCCATCCGCTTGAGCGTGTGCTCCTGGGCCTCCACCCCGGAGGACATCGATCGCACCGTGGCGGCCTTCGTGAATGCCAGGGGCTGACGCCCGCCAGGAAATCCCGGGGTGTGGCATCCTTTCCCGGCGATCCCCTGTCAACCCTTCCGGCTGCCGCGAGTCCTTTTCTTTCGGGATTCCTCGATTCAGCCGAAGGATTCCCTGAACCCCACATGAGGAAGATCCGATGTCCCCCTGGAATGACCTGACTCCCTCCAAACGCTGTGACTGGATCGACCAGCTGCGGGGCTGGGCCGTGATCGTGATGATCGAGGTGCATGCGGTCAACGTCTGGCTGCACGCCGGCCTCCGGCCGGACTGGCTGAACTACCTCAACGGCCTGGTGGCCCCCAGCTTCACCATGGCCGCGGGCTACAGCCTGGTGATCTCCACCTTCAGGACCGACAACACCCTGCGCCCCTTCTGGCCCGACACGGCCCGGCGCCTGGGCTTCATCCTGCTCTGCGCCTACGCCCTGCACGCGCCGGGCATCACCGCCGCGGACTGGACCGTGCTGAACACCACCCAGAAGGCCCGGGAGCTTTTCAAGATCGACGTGCTCCAGTGCATCGTCTTCTCCCTGCTGATCCTCCAGGGCCTGGCCCGGCTGGTGCGAAACCCGAAGGTCTTCACCTGCCTCGCCCTGGTGATCGCGGTCTTCGTGCCCCTGGTCTCGCCCGCCCTGTGGGCCCATGGCGTGGCGGACGGCCTCTGGCTGCCCCTCCGCGGCCTCATCAACGGCAACCCCGACCGGGGCGTGGCGGCCCTCTTCCCGCTCTTCCCCTGGATCGCCTTCCCGGCCTTCGGCGCCTTCCTGGGGGGCCTCTACCGGCACCTGCGGGTGGAGGCCGTCGAGGGGAAGGCCCGCTGGAGCGAATCGCGCTTCCTGGCCGGACTGGCGGTGGTCGGGGCCGTCCTGCTGGTCTGGGGCGCTTCCGCCCAGCACGCCTGGCTCTGGGGCGGCCAGTGGCTCCAGGAGAACGGTGTCTGGATGCTGCACAGCCGCTCTGGAGCCTTCACCTACGATGAGCTCGGCAGCCTCGCCAACACCACCCTGCCCAGCGTGGCGGCCCGGGCGGGCTGGATCCTCCTGGGCGGCACCCTCATGGGCGCCATCGAACTGGTGCGGCCCCAGTGGAAGGGGGCCAACCCCATCAAGGCCGCCAGCATGGAATCCCTGCTCCTCTACATGCTGCACCTCAACCTGATTTTTAGCGTGCTCCTCTCCCCCATGGTCATCGGCCTCACGGGCTGGGGCTGGGGCAGCCTGGGCTGGACGGGCACCCTGCTGATGACCGCCGCCATCATCGGGCTGAACCTGTGGGCCGGGATCGCCTGGCAGCAGGTGCGGCAGACCCCGGACCGCATGCGCTGGCTGCAGCACAAGGGCGTGGCCGTGCTGGGCGTCTGGTTCGTGCTGGGGGGCTGGTGGACCTTCCGCCACTTCCTGCAGAGCCCCGAACTGGCCAAGGAGCCCTACCACTTCCTGAACGCCGCCCGGGTCCGCAAGGGGCTGGCCCCCACGCCCGACGGCCTCAGCCGCGACCCGGCGGAGTACTTCCGCGAGGCTGAACGAAGGAAGATGCACCTCAGCGTCGAGGCCCGCGCGGACCTGACCCGGATGATCCTGGCGCGGGGGGAATCGCGCTAGAATCCTCCAGACGATGTCTGATCCCGGCGGCAGCGCCCCCCCAACCTGGTACCTGTTCGCCACCCTGGCGGTGCTGGCTTATCGCGCCTCGATGGTGATCCTGCTGTCGGCCTTCCACGCCATCCCCTCGCTCCAGCGGCGGCGCTTGCTGGAGGAGGAGACCCTCACCGATCCTCGGCTGGTCGCCCTGCTGGAGCGGCCCCGGGCCCTGGGCATGGGGCTGGCGTTCCTGAACCAGCTGCTCCTGCTTGCACTGGTGCTCCTGCTCTGGCCCCTCCGCCAGGCGCTGCCGGGCGGCGCCTGGACCCTGGGGGCCCTGGGGCTGGCCAGCCTCTGGCTGCTGGACCTGTTCCTGCCGGCCCTGCTTGCCTCGCGGGATCCGGCCCACTGGCTCGTCCGGCTCTTTCCCCTCTACGCGCCGGTCGAGGCCATCCTGGGCCGCCTGGTCAACCCCCTGGCGCGGATGACCGCCCGCCGGCACGCCGAGGAAAAGGCCAGGGACGAGGACGAGGACGAGGCCACCGAGGAGGCCGTCAATGCCCTCCTGGAGGAGGGCGAGGCCGAGGGCATCCTCGAGGCCGAGGATCGGGAGCTCATCCGCAATGTGGTCACCTTCGGCGACACCGTGGTCCGGGAGGTCATGACACCCCGCACCCGCATCGTGGCCCTGCCCCTCACGGCGACCATCCAGGAAGCCTGGGCGGCCTTCACCGCCAGCCGGCACTCGCGACTGCCCGTCTACGAGGGCGGCATCGAGCAGGTCCGAGGCGTGCTGCTCCTGAAGGATCTCATGCAGTTGCCCTATGGGGCCCAGCCGCCCCTGGCCACCCTGCTGAAACCGCCCCACTTCGTCCCCGAGAGCAAGCCCGTGGCCGACCTGCTGCGGGACCTGCAGCGGGCCCGCACCCAGATGGCCCTGGTGGTGGACGAGTTCGGCGGCGTCTCGGGCCTGGTGACATTGGAGGATCTGCTGGAGGAAGTCTTCGGCGAGATCCAGGACGAGCACGAGGCCCCCGCGGGCCTCATCGAGCAGGCTCCCGGCGTGTGGCTCGTCTCGGGACAACTCCACGTGGAAGACGTGGCCGAGGCCCTGGGGTTCGCCTGGGAGCGGGACGGCTTCGATACCCTGGCCGGCCTGGTCATGGCCCGCCTGGGCCGTGTGCCCAAACCCCAGGATTCCGTCCAGGTCGAAGGCGCGCGCCTGACGGTGCTACGCATGGAGGGGACCCGGATCGTGCAGGTGCGAGTCGAACGCACCTGAGTCGTGGCCCGCTCGCGGATCTGCGCTCCGCGAGATAGGAACTGAAATGCTTCTCCTCTCTCCAATATTCAGCCGCTAGGCTGAAGCTTGGAGCCCATCCGCATGACCCGCCGCATCCTCGCACTGCTCGCCATCCTCATCCTGCCTCTCACCCTCTGGTTCGTGGCCCGCCGGCAGCGGCGGGCCCTGGTGCCCCAGCCCCGGGGCATGGTGCTGGGGCTCTACGCGGGAGTGCCGGACTACGACTACCACGCAGAACTGGATCGCATCGCCGCCACCGGGGCCACCTGCGTGAGCCTCCAGGCCATCTACCGCATGGACACGGGCCACAGCCACGAGATCCGCCGCCACCCCACCTCCAGCCCCACAGAGGCTGCCCTGCGGCTCACCTTCCGACAGGCCCGGGCGCGGGGCCTGCGCATGATGTTCTTCCCCACCATCAACATGCGGGACGAGGCGGACAACGCCGACTGGTGGCGGGGCAACATCCGGCCCGACGACTGGGAGCTCTGGTGGCGGAATTACACGGCCTTCAACGTGCGCCTGGCCGCGCTGGCCCAGGAGGGCGGCGTGGAATGGTACAGCCTTGGCACCGAGATGGCCTCCACCCACCGCTTCCCCGCCCACTGGTGCGCACTGGCCGCGGAGGTGCGCAAAGTGTTCAAGGGCAAGTTGGTCTACAGCGTGAATTTCGACAGTCACGACAGCTTCACTTTCGGCGAATGCCTGGACGTTATCGGCGTCAACACCTACGACCCCATCGCCAAGTACGATGAATATCCGGCTCCAGATCAGATCCGCGACGCCTGGTGGTGGATCGTCTACAAGGCCCGCACCCTCCAGGCCCGCTTCCACAGGCCCGTGATGATCACCGAGGTGGGCTACCCCTCCGTGGCCCACGCCCACGTGGGGCCCTGGGATTTCCGGACCGACAAACCCGTCGATCTCGACCTCCAGGACCTGCTCCTCAAGGGTGCCTTCGGCGTGCTGCGCTACTGGACCGACGGGGACGCGGTGTTCTACTACCTCTACGGCGAGAACCTGAACGAGAAGCCCGTGGGCGGCCGCCAGGACCGAACCTATGCCGTGTGGGGCAAACCCGCCGAAGCCACCCTGCGGAAGTACTTCCGCGAGCCCATCTGGGATCGCCACCTGCCGCCCAGGGAGGAGGACATCCACGAGGCCGTGGTGCAGTCCCTCGTTAGCTGGCACCGGAAAGTGCGGGACTACGAGGACGCCGAACTGCCCCCCTGGGTGCTTGAATGGGAGGCCAGCAACCCAGGGGATGCCGCAGAAGCACTGGCCATCATCAGGAAAGAACCGGTGCCCGCCCTCCGGATCCCAAAAGGAAAGGAGCGCTGAGATTCCACCGAAGGTATCCTCAGACCCTAGCCTATGAATCTCCCTGCCCACCCCCGCCCTGTACCGGGCCCGGATTCTGCCACCAAGACGCTCCTGGTGGCGGAGGATGACCGTTCCACGCTGAGCCTCTACCGGGCCGGCCTGAAGGGTCTCCAGGGGTTCAAGATCCTCATGGCCGAAAACGGCGGCCAGGCCCTGGCCATGCTCCGGCAGGAACCCGTCCATGTCCTGGTGACGGACCTGAACATGCCCGTGATGGACGGCTTCAACCTCATCGCCAAGGCAAGCCGCTTCTATCCCCAGGTGCCGATCATTGTGATGACCGGTCTTGACGAGAGCCAGCACCTCAACACCCCCCTGCAGCTGGGCGCCATCCGGATCCTCACCAAGCCGCCCCGCCTCACCATCCTCATGGACGCCATCCGGGCTGCCGCGGCCTTTGAGCCCGCGGGCATGGTCAAGGGCATCGGGCTGAACAGCATCCTCCAGCTGCTCGACTGGGAGAAGAAGACCTGTACCCTCACGGTCAAGTCCGAGGCGGGCATGGGACTCCTGTACCTGAAAAAGGGCGAGGTGGTGCATGCGGCCTACCAGGCCGACGAGGGCCTGCCTGCCGCCTACCAGATCCTCTCCTGGGACCGCCCCGACATCGAGTTCGTGGAAACCTGCCGCGTGGAACGAACCATCGAACTGCCCCTGACCGAACTCCTCCTGAACGCCGCCATGGTGTCCGACCACCGGAGCCCCGAGTTCGGCGAGGGCTGACCCCATCTGCTCAAGATCCGGGTGATGCGGGCGGCAGCCACCCGGCCCGAAGGGTCCCCTCCGGGCGGCCCTGCCCTGGGGCGGGACCTCCTTGACGGATCGACACCCGAACCGGAGGAAGGGTGGGCATTGGTCAAAAAATAACCCGTTTTGGATAAAAAATAACCTTTGCGTCCTCCAAGGCTCGGCTAAGGAGGAATAATGGCGACCGTGCGGCTCCGTCGGGGCCCCTTCCCAGGTAGGTGTCCATGTCCCAGCTGAAGCCCTTCCGCGCCTAC
>CAIMBM010000163.1 GCA_903839205.1 uncultured Holophagaceae bacterium
CAACCAGCTCATGGAAGGGAAGTGGGTCCAGGCCTTCACCTTCGTGGCCACGAAGCGCGAGGGTGTCTGCCTGCGGGGACCCGAGCAGGACCGTGCCCGCAAGTCCCACAAGTTCCGCCACAATCCCCTGAACGCGGCCCCCCTGGACGCCCTCTTCGAGGCCTGGTCCCAGCATCCCGAAGGCAGGCCCGCGGGGCATGCCGTGGAGTTCTTCCTGGAGGAGACCCCGGACGAGGTCTGGGCCGCCTGTCTGGCCGAGGCCCTCCAGCACCTGGGAGTCTGAGGGCGGGCCGGCCTTTAAAACGCTCACGAACCCATTGAACATTAACGATGAGTTCCCTATGGGCCGATTGTGTTTCCTGTGTGATGCTGCTTAGGATGGGATCCGAATTATCTGCTATGGGGTCGTTTATGAGCCGCAGGTGCCACGCAACGCTCAGCGCAGTCTTTTGTGCCTCCCTGCTGGCCCTATTCGGGTGCGGCGGCGGCGGCTCCTCCAGCACAGGCGGCAGCCTGCCCCAGAAGAGCATCCCGCCTACGGTGGCCTTCAACGGCTGGGCTCCCAATGATGCTTCCCTGCTCCAGTACCAGGTCTACACCTTCTCGGCCAGCGCCACGGACCCCAACCTCGGCGGCTCCATCACGCAGTTCCAGTGGGATTTCGGCGACGGCACCACCCAGGTGACGCCGGTCGTCCTGTCGGGCGGCAAGGCCACCACCACCGCCAGCTATTCCTATGTGACCAGCGGCACGCCCACCCTCAGCGTGGTGGCCCAGGACGCCGCCGGGCTGTCGTCCACCCCGGCCACCCAGCTCCTGACGGTGACGGCCGCCCCCTCGCCCCTCGCCGTGACCTTCACCACCCCCACGACCGCCACCCCGGTCAACACGGCCGTCGGCTCGAGCGTGCAGGTGACCTTTGCCGTCCAGGTGGTGAATACCGGCACCGGCACCGTCAGCGCCAGCGGCGTGACGCTCAGTCCCGGCGACGCCACCGCCACCGTGGGCACCCCCACGGACATGGGCGGAGGCCTCTGGAACATCGTGGTGACCTATCCCGGGGCGGCCGCCCCGGGGTCCCGAGATGCCACCCCCACGGTCCAGATCAAGGACTCGAACGGAGTCACCAGTTCCGTGGTGACCGGCCCGGTCATCACCATCAAGACCGTATCTGGCGTGGACTCCGCGCCGGTGATCACCCTCGTGGCCACCCCGGCCCTTGTGGCCGGCACCAATGCCACCTGGCAGAACGTGCCCATCGCCTTCACGGCCACGGCCACGGATCCCGATGGCGACACCCTCACCTATTCCTGGACCTTCGGGGATGGCGGCAGCGGGGACGTGACCGCGACCCAGAACGCCTCGGCCCTGAGCCAGTCCCACACCTATAAGACCGCCGGCGTCTACCCCGTGACCTTCACGGCGGACGACGGCCGCGGCGTCGCCGGCGTCAGCGTCAAGTCCATCACCCTGAACCTGAACATCCTGGCCAACGGAGCGCCGACCCTCACCATCGCCCAGGCCCCCGCCAGCCCCACCTACGCCAATGTGCCCATCACCTTCACGGCCACGGTCGGTGATCCGAATGGGGATGTCGTCACCCTCACGTGGAATTTCGGGGACGGCTCGGCGCCGGTGGTCGGCACCAATCCCGTGACCCACAGCTTCGCAGCCACCGGATCGACCACGGTTCAGGCCACGGCCGATGACGGCAAGGGCGGCGTGACCGTCGTGAGCACCACGCTCAATGTCCTGCAGAACAGGCCCCCGGTCTGCCAGATCACCACCGCCGCGGCCAATCTCTACCAGAACAAGAGCTACACCTTCACGGCCACGGCGACGGATCCCGATGTGGGAGATACTGTCACCCAGTACCAGTGGAATTTCGGCGACGGGTCCGGCATCCAGACCTCGGCGGCCGGCACGCTGAGCCACACCTACGCCTCCAGCTTCACGGGCAATGCCTCGGTCAGCGTCTGTGCCGTGGACAACCATGGCAGCACCGGCAATTTCAGTCCGGCCGTGGTGTTCCCGGTGCTGGCCACGCCCCTGCCGGTGGTGACCTTCACCAGCCCAGCGGCTACCTCCTTGAACGTGGACCTGAGCCCCGCCACGGTCACCCAGGTCTTCACCCTCACGGCGACCAATCCCCGCGCCGGCACCACGGGTGTGACAGATCCCATCCCCGTCGGGAATATCACCTTCCTGCCCAATGACCCCACCGCGACCGTGACCAGTGCGGTCAGCACCGGCGGGGGCTCGTACAGCTTCACGGTCAAGTACACCGGGGCCGCGGCCGCGGGAACCCGCACTTCCGCGCCCACGGCCTACGCCACGGACAGCCTGGGCATCGTCGGGCTGGCGAGTACGGGCCCCGTGATGACCCTCAACACCCTGGGGGTGAACCACGCCCCGACCATCACCCTGACCACCCCGGCCACCGACAACACCGTGGCCTGGACCTCGAAGCCCTTCAGCCTCGGCTTCACCCTCACCGACCAGGACAATGACCCCGTGACCTACACGGTGGACTGGGGCGATGGCCAGCCTGTCTCCACAGGAACCACCACCACCGCCACCACCACCGGTGTGGCCGAGACCCTCACCCATACTTATTTAGACGCCTTCACGGCCACCACCAAGGGTGTGAGCATCAAGGTCACGGCCACGGACAACCGCTCCGCCAACAACCAGGCCGTGGCCCAGACGCGCCTGGTGACGGTCACCTACAATGCCCCGCCCACGGCCACCATCACGACGCCCCAGGCCAGCGGCACGGCCCCCACCGGGCTCCAGGGGGGCGTCAATCCGCCCTATGTCGTCGTCCCGCTGCAGGGCCAACTGGCCTTTGCGGGAACCTCCACCCTGCCCGGCAGTCAGGACCCCCTGGCCTCCCAGGTGTGGACCTTCCCCAGCGGCACCCCCAGCACCCTCACCGGGGACACCCCCAGCGGCAATGTCATGTTTGCGGGCACCCAGGGGGTCATCACGCCGGTGACCGTGACCTATACGGTGACCGACGCCTTCGGCCGGACCGCGTCGGCCACCAAACAGGTGCTGGTGGACGGCAAGAACACCCAGCTGTTCAACCTGTCCTTCCAGTACCGACTCAAGAGCGACAACAACACCACCACCTCCCTCACCACCGTGACCACGCAGGGAAACGGCCTGGGGGCGCCGGTCCAGATCTACCAGGACGGCCTGTCCAACACCTACAACGTGCAGAACCAGGCCCAGCTCGCCGGTGCCCAGGCGGCCGTGCAGATCCCGGTCCGTTCGGACCTGCCCTTCTACATCGAGATCCCCGGGTTCGGGAACGACAACACCACCTACCTGATGCGCATCCCCAACGCCCCCACGGGCGCCTACGCCGATCCCAGCCTGGCGGTGGCTCCCCCCGCGGGCAGCTCCAACTTCAGCTTCAGCAGTGCCACGGCCCCCTGGGGGCCCACGCTCCAGATCGTCACGGCCCAGGGCTTCGCGGCAGAATCAAACTTGCCACCCCAGCGCATGCTGGCCGGCTACACCGACATCATCATCGGCGCCTCCCCCAATCCTGCCAACAACCGCTGGCTGAACCGGCTCTCCGTTCCCTCCAGCGATCCCCTGGCCGTCCAGTGGCCCCAAAGCAACAATTCCGTGGGCCTGGCCAATGGCATCACGGCCTATCAGCTCTTCGCGGAGTGGCCCACCCTGCTCCTGACCCGCAAGACCGGTGACTTGGCCGAAACGGTCCCCGACGCCACCAATGGTGCCGGCATCTCGACCGACCTTGGCTTCGTCATGAACTACCCGACATATGTGTTGTCCACCCCTGGCTCCCAGACCTACGCGGCCTTCTCCATGCAGGCCTTCCGCGTGCCGGCCGGGGTGACGGATCCCTACCAGCTCTCCCCCGCATGGCAGAGCGCCGGGGCGGAAATGAATAGCACTTTCGTAAATCCCCACGCGGGCCTGAACCCTGTGCCCGTGGGCGCCGGCGTGCCCATCTTCTTCGACCACCTGGTCTCTGCCGCTCCAGGTGCCACCCCCCTGGCCGGGGGCATCAGCAGCCTGACCCTGCCCTACGATCCCAACGATCCCAACCGCACGCCCCTGGCGGCGCCGACCACCCGGGGCTATTCGGGCATCGCGCAGCTCTTCAGCTATTCGGAGTACCTCTGGTCCACGGTCTGGGCCCAGCCCCTGGTGCTGAACAGCGCCCGGCCCAGCCTGGCCGCCACCCTTTCGACCTTCCCCTACTTCCGGTACAGCACACCCGCCGCCTGGCCCAAGGCCTCGGGCATCAGCCCGGACAACAGCGCCTTCGACCTGACGGTGCACGGGGGCGGCGTCTTCGACGGCTCGGCCCCCGTGGGCCTACATGGCGCCGCGGCGCCCACGACCGGCGTCGGCCACTTCTACTGGACGGCCTTCACGCCCAGCTACCAGGGGGACGCCAATTCGGGCGCGGCCATCGCCCGCACCTGGCTGGCCGATGACAGCACTCAGCAGCCACCCAACACCTTCGCGGGCAGTGCCACCGGGGATGCCACCGTGGCCCTGGGCTTCATGACCCCCCAGGACACCATCGTGGACAAGCGGGGCCGGAACGCGGACGGCTCCTTGAGCGGGAGCACGCTCGGAGGCTACCGGGTCACCTGGTTCAACCCCACCAAGGATGCCGGCGGCAATCCCGTGGCCCCCGACTTCTGGGTGGTGGAACTCAAGGACGGCAGTGGGACCAAGCACTTCATGCTGCCCGCCAGCTATCCCGCGGCCACCCAGAGCGTGACGGACCTGATCATGACCGATGCCCGGACCTACCTGCCCTCGGGCACCACCCCCGGCGCGGGCGCCACCGTGGCCCCCGGCTACTGCTGGTTCGACATCCCGCTCGAGCTGCGACCCTCGGGCGCGGCCACCCTCACGGTCTTTGCCGTGAAGTCCATTCTCAAGAACCACCCCGTGGCCGCGGCCCGCGTCCTGAACCGGCCTGACTGGGTCGACGCCGCCAAGACCGCCTCGGCGACCATGAAGATGCTCACCACCGTCGGCACTCCCCCTGACTTGACCTATGCCTATAAGATCCCCTTCAACTTCGACTGGGATATCGTCGTGGTCAACGGCCCCATGACGCCCGTCGCGCCGTGATTCTTCCTGCACCAACCTGTGCCATCCTTTCCCGGGGCGCCGCGCAGGCACCCCGGTGATGTTCCAAGCTTCCAGGAGGACCCGTGAAATCCACTAGCATCCTGATGGCCCTGGTCGCGGCGGGCTCGCTGTCCGCGCAGCAGGCGATCAACGACCTCAAGGGCCGTGTGGTCCTCTTCGGTGAGTCCACCCAGACCTCGGGCATCCTGCTGGCCCAGGGGGTGAAGGACCAGGCCAACTACCAGACGGGGCCCGGCATCCGGTTCATGGGCCAGATCGACACGGATTCCCGCTGGAACTGGGAGCTGGCGGGGCGGTTCTCCAGCTCGGCCCACATGGTCACCAACCGGGATATCGGCGGTGGCAATGTGCTCGACGTGACGAAGACCAAGATCAACTACAGCTACTGGAGCGTCGGGGCGGGCTACCTCATCCCGCTGGGCTCCGCCGTGGACTTCGGCATGCACCTCGAGGGCCGCAACGAGACCATCAACCCCAAGGGGACCTACTCCTCGACCCTGGGGGGCACCGGCACCATCGACGCGCACACGGCCTACTTCCGCCCCTGGGTCCGCCTCAGCCTCGACCTCAAGATGAAGACCGGCTCGGTCACCACGATCCTCGGCGCGGAGGCGGGCGCCGCCGCCCTCAAGACCACCCAGCTGAACATCGTGCCCATGTCCCAGATGGACGACCACACCCTGCGGGCCATGGCCCCCACCTGGTCCGGCGCCGTCTATGCGGGGATCCAGTTCTGATCCCAGCACTGGCCTGCTGAGCCCATGCGCCGGCGCGACGTGGCCATTGCCTGCGTGGTCTGGGGCGGGCTCCTGGCGGGCCTGGCCTGGGCCCTGAGCACCCAGTTCCGCTGGGTGCAGGAGGCGGCCAAGCCCGTCCCCCAGGCCCGCCCTCCGGCCGAGGCGGCGGAGCGGCCCGAACCCGCCCCGGCGACGGCCACGGGGGTCATCGGGACCGTGTCCGAGGACACCCGGGCCGCCCTGGCCCAGGGGCTCCGGTCCCCGGGGACCCCTGCATCTGGGGAGCCCCGGCCCGCCGCGAAGGCGGACCCGCGGCCTCAGCCCACCCGGCCCCGGCCCTGAGCCTCCCGGGCCTTGCGTCCCGGGGCCGGATCAGGCACAGTGTCTCTAC
>CAIMBM010000164.1 GCA_903839205.1 uncultured Holophagaceae bacterium
CGGATTCCCTTCCGGAGGTGCTGCGCGCGCAGGACCGGCGCTGCGCGGGCCAGACCGCACCCCCGGAAGGACTCTGCCTCGAGAACATCTGGTACGAGGCCCGGTGGGGTGTGGGCGAGCCCAGCCCATGGGGCGAGCGCGAGGAGCGCCCTCAGTCCAGGTAGAAGCCGATGCCCTGCCAGACCTTGAAGTGCGTCTTCCCGTCCTTGGACGTGGCCGGATCGAAGACGAGGTGCTTGGCGGCCTCCACGCAGGCCTCACCGGCCCCCTTGGCCCCGGCGGAATCCCCAGGGAGTCCCTGGAGCAGGCGTGCGGAAAGGACATCGCCCTTCTCGCTGATCAGCACCTGGACGACCACCACGCCCTTGGGTCGACTCGAGAAGAGGCCGGAGCTCTTGATCTGGGGGGTGGCGCGGTTGAGGTTGATGGGCCTCGCGGGCTGGATCTCATCGCTCAGCTGGACCAGGTCTCCCTCGCCCGGGACGGCGTTGACCCTGCGGAGCAGGGACTCGTTCTGGGACCGGAGCCGGTCCGCCTCGGCCTTGGCCTCCTGGGCGTCGACCTTGGCCTCCTGGAGCTCGTTCAGGATGGCATCGCTGCCCCCCTGGTTCTCCTTGAGGGAGGCCCGCAGCTGATCGGCCTCCTTCTTGGCCGCAGCCGCTTCGGCGCGGGCGAGGTCACGGGCCTTCTTGGCCCCGGCGGCCTCCTGCTGAAGCCCCTCGGTGGCAGCCAGCCTCTGCTTCAGGTCATCCCGCTCCTCGGTGAGGCGCTTGACCTGGGCCTGGAGTTGGGCGGCGGTGGGTCTTTTCGCCGCCGAGAGGGGCAGGGCGATCAACAGCAGGGAGAGGGCGATGCGCATGGGAGACCTCCGGAATCAGGGGGCTCAGCGCTGGGCTCCCAGCTGGTCGCCTCCCTGGGCGGGTTTCGTGGTCTTGAGAATCCCACGCTTCAGGAGCTTGGAGAAGATGCGGAGGCACTCGTTCGGTTCGAAGGGCGCGATGGAGAGGATGTCCCGGATGGTCCACAGGCCGTTCACGCGGCTGGCGAGGAAAGCTTCGTTGGGGCCCAGGTTGGTGGTCATCAGTTCGTCCAGGCTCACGCTTAGCTCCGGGACGAGGTCCTGGTCCAGCCGCTTCTCCTCGAGGAGGTCCTGGACCACGGCCAGCATCTTGTTCGCGTCCAGGTGCCGCGGCTGGTCCTTGAGGATGCGTCGCAACTCTTCCTGGGCCTCCTGGAGCTTCTGTTTTTCCACCAGGGCCCGGGCGCGCTGGAGTTGCAGGCTCGGATTCTCTCCCAGGTTCCCGCCGGGATTCATGATGCGGACGAGGCCCTTCTCGTGGAGGTCAAAGAGCAGCTTGTTGATCTTGTATTCGGGCATGCGCATGTCCAGCACCATCTGGTCCACCCGCTTGAAGCCGTCGAGGCGGCTCAGGATGTCCGCGTCCTCGGGGGCGAGGGGAAGCCGCTCCGCGATGGCTTCGGAGATGGGCGCCAGCACGGCATCTCCACCCTTGATGACCCGGCGGATGCGCCTCCAGTCGTCCATGCGCCGGGCGCCTTCGAGGACGATGCCGGTCACGTCCAGGCTGAGGAGCATGGACTTCTGGTGGGAGGCGGCGCCGTCATGGAATTCGAAGCTCCCGACGTTCCACAGGAAGGTGTCGTAGATGCTCTCCTCGACCTTCAGCTGCACGATGCGGCGGATCTCCGCCTCGGTGATGAGCTGGCGGTTGATGAGGATCCGCCCCAGCAGCTGCTGCTCGTCCTCCTGGGTGGCGAGGGCGTCCCGGAGTTGGTCCTCGGTGATGCGGTTGAAGGCGAGCAGGTACTGGCCCAGGTACTCTCGCGGGTCCGAGGACCAGATGCTCGTGATGCGGCCCTCATGGAAGGCGACCCGCTTGGTGTGCAGGGACCCCTTGAGCTCCAGCACCCCGGTCTTCTTGCCCACGGCGAGCCACTGGAAGATGTCCTCGAGGCCCATGGTCGACAGATCACCGTTCAGCGCCATCGGCCACCTCCTGCCCGGACAAGCCTACTGCGATCCTTGTCAAAAATACTAATTTTCATGAAAAATACCATGCCCATTCGAACCTCAAGTCTCTCTATCGGCACCCCCTGGGGTTCCAATAGTGTCCTAGAGGCGGGCGAGTACTTCCCGGATGGCGCGATTCAGCTGACCCGGATGGTGCCGGGCCATGGGTGCCTCGGGATCCAGGAGGGGGAACCGGTAGACGGGGATGCCCAGGATCCGGTCGGACTCGGCCAGCAGCGGCTCGCCGCCCTCCACCTGGTACCTGGCGAGCATGTCGGCGCCCAGGGGGGCCGCATTGGCGATGATGGCGGAGATCCGGGTCCTGCCGAAGGCCGCGATGGCTGCCACATGGTTCTCCAGGTCCATCCCGGCCGTTTCGCCCGGTTCGGTCATCAGGTTCGCCACATAGACCACCGGGGACCGCGAGGAGGCCAGGGCCTCCTGCAGTTCGTCCAGCAGGAGGTTCGAGATGGTGGAGGTGTAGAGGCTTCCGGGCGAAAGGAGCACCAGGTCGGACCTCAACACGGCCAGCACCGCCTCCGGCAGGGCCTCGGCATCCCGGGGCTCCAGCCACAGTTTCGCGAGCGGCGGCCGACAGGATCCGACGGCGGTCTCCCCGATGTAGCGGGTCCCGGCCAGGTCCTCGGCACAGAGGACGACCGGGACCACGGTCGAGGGGAACAGGCGCCCCAGGGTCACCAGCACCCCCGAGAGCTGCCGGATGGCCCGCACCCAGTCCCCGGTCAGGTCGGCCAGGGCCCAGAGCATCAGGTTCCCGAGGGAGTGCCCCGCCAGGCTCCCCTCGCCCCGGAACCGGTAGTTCAGGAGGTCCGAGAGGGCCGAGTCCTCGAGGGTGAGGGCCGCCAGGCAGTTGCGCAGATCCCCGGGGGGGATGCCCCCCAGCTCCTCCCGCAGGCGACCAGAGGAACCCCCGTCATCGGAGACGGTGACGATGCCCGTCAGCTTCCAGGGATCCCGGCTGCGGCCCGCCTCGCGCTTGAGGGCCCGCAGGAGCGAAGCGAGGCCGGTACCGCCCCCCAGGGCCACCACCCGCAGCGGCTGGTCGGGATCGAGGCCGGGGCGGCCGTCCATGGGCGTCGGCTCAGTGGCCTTCGGTGAAGGCGAACAGAGGGGACTTCCGGATGGCGTTGAAATCGGGTTCCATGTGCCACTGGAAGACGAGATCGGCTTCCAGTTCCAGGGCCCTCTTCAGGCTCTCGGCGGAGGCCTCGGTCTTCTCGGCCTGGGCGAAAGCCACAGCCCTGAGGTAGTGCAGCACTCCCTTGGTGGGGTGGCTCTTCAGGGCCTTGTCGCTGAGCTTGATGGCCTCGTCGATCTGGCGCAGGTTGAGACAGGCCTGGATCTCGGTGACGGGATCGACCCCACCGACCTTGGCCGGATTGAGCTTGGACTCGCAGAGCGCGAGATAAACTTGGGCCCGGCGCTTCAGGGGCCAGTCGTTGGCGGCCTGGGCCTCCACCGCCAGGGACTCCAGGGCCTTCGCGGCCTCAGCGTGCTTGCCCGCCTCCACCAGCTTCAAGGCCTTGCTGAAGGCGGCGGCCAGGGGGGACGGAAGAGGCTGGGCAGAAGCGGGTGCCGACTTGGGAGCGGTCTTGGGTGCGGTTTCGGTCTTGGCCTTCGTCGCCATGCGGGATCCTCTGGGTGCTTGAGAAACTATAGAGTGACAGGGTTTCTCCGGCAAATCCGGGTCCGGCCGAATTACATTTTGAACAGCGCCTTCTCCTGGTTGAGGATCCGGGTGGAGACCAGGGTCATGAGTCCCGCCAGGCCCACGGTCATCACGAAGGCGATCAGGTATTCCAACCAGCTGAACTGCTGGCTGAACAGCTTCCGGAGCGCCAGACAGACGTTCACCACGGGCACGTAGGAAAGAACAGCCATCTTGTCCACGCCCGGGGCCATGGTGAAGACGCCGAGGAACACCACCAGGAAGATGCCCGGTGTGATGGCGCTGCCCGCCTCGATGGTGTTCCTGGCCTGGATGCCCATGAGCAGGATGAAGTTCGCGAAGAACAGGCCCAGGGGCACCATGATCATGAAGGTGAGGCCCAGGGTCATGGGGTTGGCGATGGCCGCCATGGCCTGCATGGAGCCGGCCGATCCTCCACCGATGAAGGGGATGGAAAGGCCCATGCTCAGCAGGTTCAGGAGGGCGGCAATGACGCCAATGGAGAAGATGTAGAGCAGCTTGCCCAGGATGATCTGGTTCCGCGGCAACCGGGTGGCCATGAGGCTCAGCAGGGTGTGCCGCTCCTTCTCGCCCGCGGTGGCGTAGATGCCGTGCTGCATGGAGCCGGAGTACATCATGATCATCAGCATGTAGGGCAGCAGCATGCCCATGAGCTTGCCCATTTTCAGGGCCGAGTCCGCGGCGTCCTTCACTTCCAGCTTGAGGGGCTCGGCCAGCTGGGGGGATGCCCCCAGGCTCTGGAGGCGCCCCTGGACCCAGGCTTTTTCCTGGGTCCCCAGGGCTTCCTTCAGGCGCTTCAGGGCGACTTCCGAGGCCCGCTCGCTTTCGTCCATGGTAGCGGTCAGGGTGAAGGTCTGGTGCTTCTGAAGATCCCCGGCCGCGTCGGGATCCACCTCGAGGGCCAGTTCCAGCTTCTGGTCCCGGATCGCCTGCTTGAGGTCGCCTTCGGGCTTGGCCACGCGCAGGAAATGCCTGGCATCCGAGGCCAGCGCGCCGTCCAGGGCCCCGGAAGGGTCGGAGACATAGACCCGGCTGGCCTTATTCTGGTTCTGGGCCTCGTCCCGTTTGCCCATCTTGGCCATCATGCCGAAGATGGCCGGGTAGAGCAGGAAGGGCAGGACGAAGGCGAAGAACATCGTCTTGCGGTCCTTGGAGAGTTCCAGGAATTCCTTCTTGGCGATGAGCAGGGCGCCGCGCATCAGTTCTCTCCCTCAGACTCTGCCGCAAGCTGGAAGAAGACGTCATCCAGGGTCTTCGCGCCCCTGGACTGCAGGAGTTCCCGGGGCGGTGCATCCCCGTGCAGCTTGCCGTCGAAGATGATGCCCACCCGGTCGCAGATCTCGTCGACCATGGGCATGACGTGGGTGGACACGATCACGGTCCGGCCCTCCTCTCGCATGATGCGCAGCAGGTCCAGCACGGTCTTGGCCGTGAGCACATCGAGACCCGTGGTGGGCTCGTCGAAGATCACCACCCTGGGGTCATGCAGCAGGGCCCGGGCGATGCTCACCTTCTGCTTCTGCCCCGAGGAGAACCCGTCCATCCTCACGTCGGCGAAATCCGCCAGCTGGAGCTTCTCCAGGAGGTGCAGGCCGCGGCGCTCGGCGGTGAGGGGATCCACGGACTGGAATTCCCCGAAGATCCTGAGGAGTTCGCGGGGCGTGAAGCGCGTGTAGACTCCCATGTCCGTGCTGAGGTAGCCCAGGCAGCCCCGCACCGCCTCGGGTTTCTGGCGGGTGTCGAAGCCGCAGACGCCGATGCTGCCAGCGTCAGGGTCCATGAGGCCCGCGATCATCCGCAGGGTCGTGGATTTGCCGGCTCCGTTGGGACCCAGCAGGCCGTAGATCTCGCCCGGCTTCACCGTGAGGGAGATGCCCCGGACCGCATCGATGCGTTTCATGGTTCGAGTCTTGCGATCCTTCACCGTGAAGGATTTGTGGACCTCGCTCAGGTGGATCACCAGGGCCTCCGGGTGGGATGGCCTCAGTCTAGGGGCCCCCGGAACAGGACAGGTGGGCTGATCGGCGAACGGGGTGGAAAAACCGGTGAACGGGGCCGGCCCCGGCCTCAGCGGTGGGCGAGCACGCCCGTGGTCCCCAGGGTGAGCAGCACGAGCCCCATGCCCAGACAGTAGACCGCGAACCCGTTCAGCCGCGGCTTTCGGGTGAAGCGGTCCAGCAGGCCGATGGCGAAGTAGCCTGAGATCGCAGCGACGAGGACGCCCATGGCACAGAGCACCACCGGGGAGGAGGAGCCCGCCGGGAAGGCCATGTCCGCCGGCAGAGGCTGATGCCGCAGCAGGGGCTTGAGGAGGCCGCGCAGTTCGACGGCGGCGGCGGCGGTAATGGTGGGGATGCCCAGCAGGAAGCTGAAGCGGGTCGACGTGGGGAGCTTCAATCCGCGGAACACCCCGACGGCGATGGTGGAGCCCGACCGCGACAAGCCGAAGCCGCCCCCGAGGCCCTGGATGGCGCCCACGGCCAGGGCGTCCATGGCCCTCAGGTCGTGGAGGTCCCGTCCCGCCAGGTCCTGGTCCTGCGCGTTCAGCCGGGCCTGGCTCAGACGGTTGGCCAGGGCCAGCAGCACCGAGGTGCAGAGGAGCCCGATCCCGTAGACCCACAGGTGCTCCTTGGCCGCCTCCTTCACGCCGCGGGTGGCCAGGCCGAAGATCCCCGTGGGGATCATGGCCACGAGAAGCCAGATTGCCAGGCGGCGCCCCTCCACATCGCGGCCGACACAACCCATGAGGATCTGCACCAGCTCCCGGCGGAAGTAGACGAACAGGGCCGCCAGGGTGCCCACGTGCAGCAGCACGTCGAAGGCCAGGGGCATGGCCTGGCCGTGGAACATCAGGTGCTCGGCCAGGGTCAGGTGGGCCGTGGAGGACACGGGCAGGAATTCCGTCAGACCCTGGATGAGGCCCAGGAGGATGGCGTGCAGCAGGTTCATTCGGGCTCCGGCACAAAGGAACAGTGTGCCAGAGACCTCAGGATTCCCGGGGCAGCGCCCGGAGGATGGCCAGGTACTGGTGGTGCTCCCTCCAGCCCCGGATCATGGCGAGGGCGCCCCAGACGAGGATGAGCAGGATGAGGCCGACCATGCCGATGCCACTGAGGTCACCAAATCGCCCCCAGTCCGCAGGCAGCGACGCTGATCTCGGCGGCCAGAAGCTGAGGAGAAAGAAGGGGACGAGCCAGAGCATGCATTGGCCTACCAGGACCACGTAGGCCCGGGCCTCCTCGATGCCCCGCAGGACCCAGGGCGCGGGCAGGAGGTAGAGGAAGGGCATCAGCAGCATCCACAGGGGGGGAGGGCAGAGCGCGGCCCGCGATGGATTCACCTGCATGAGTCCCGAGGCGAAGGCGTAGAGGCCCGCCAGAAGGAAGGCCAGGAGGAAGAGCGCGAGACCCTGGATCCAGAACCAGCGCCGCCGCTCGTAGGCGGCATCGGGGGAGGGCTTCACGGGTCCGAGGCCGCGGTAGAGCACCCGGCCGACCCCCCACTTGAGGGCCAGCCAGAGGAAGGGCATCCAGACGAGATACTCGACCAGCAGGCGGCCCGTGACCCGGGCCCCCATGAGGTCGGGGCTCAGTGCCGCCAGGGCGAGGAGGATGGCCATCAGTCCGCCCAGGGCCGTGGCCAGGCCGCTCTTGCGGGACTGGAAGGCGGCGTAGTCGCGGGTCAGGGCGCCGAGGACGTCGAGATCGGGTGTGGTCATGGCGTTCCTTCCTTTGGCAGCAGGGCGCGCAGCTGCTGGTGGTAGAGGCGGAGGGCGGCTCGGCCGTCCTCGGTGATGCGGAAGCTGGTGACCGGGATCCGCCGCTGGAAGGCCTTCAGGGTTGCCAGGTAGCCGACGGCTTCGAGTTTCTGGGTATGGCTGGACAGGTTGCCCTTGCTGAGGCCCGTGACGCGCTGGAGGAAGAGGAAGGCCACCTCCTCGGCGGAGGCCAGCACCGTGAGGATCGCCAGCCGCGCGGGCTCGTGGACCATGCGGTCCAGGTCGAGGATGGCCTTGGGAGTGGTTTCGCCTTCTTTCATGAAACAAGTTTGTATTACAAACTTGTTTTGTCAATCAGAATGTTCGAGCCGTGGTTGAATCTCGAGATGCGACCCATCGACCTCCGCTCCGACACCGTCACAAAGCCGTCCCCCGAGATGCGCGCGGCCATGGCCGAAGCGGAAGTGGGGGACGACGTCCTGGACCGCGATCCCACGCTGGCCCGCCTGGAGGAACGCGTGGCGGACTTGCTCGGCATGGAGGCGGCCCTTTGGGTTCCGTCAGGCTGCATGGGCAACCTCATCGCGCTGATGCTGCATCTGCGGCGCGGCGACCGGTTCCTGGCGCCGGCCCAGGCCCACGTGTTGGGTTCCGAGCTGGGCACCGGGGCCTGGCTGGCCGGAGGCATGCCCGAGGCCCTGCCCTGGGAGGGCGGTCCCGGCCGGCCCACGCCCGCGCAGGTGACCCGCGCCGCCGGGGCGCCGGGGCCCTACTACACGCTGCGCACCACGCTGCTCTGCCTGGAGAACACGCACAATTTCGCCGGCGGCACGGTCACCCCCCTGGCCGACCACCGCGTCCTGGTGGGGGCCGCGAAGGCCGCGCGACTGGTGGTGCATCTTGACGGCGCGCGCCTGTGGCATGCCGCGGCAGCCCAGGGCCTCCCGCCCGCGGCCCTGACCGAAGGTGTGGATACCGTGCAGGTCTGCCTCAGCAAGGGCCTGGGGGCGCCCATGGGCTCCCTGGTCTGCGGCCCCAAGCCCGCCATGGCCGAGGCCCGGCGCCTCCGGAAGATGCTGGGGGGCGGGGTGCGCCAGGGCGGCGTGATGGGGGCCGCGGGACTGGTGGCCCTGGACTACCTGCCGAGCCTCGCCGAGGACCATGCGAAGACGCGGCGCCTGGCCGAGGGACTCCGGGGCTTCGGCATCTCCGCCCCGGTCCCCGAGACCAACATCCTGCTGGCGCCGGTGCCCGATGCGGCGCTCGCGCTGCAGGCCCTTGAAGGGGCCGGCGTCCGGGCCCTGCCCGTGGGGTCGGCCATCCGGTTCATCCCCCACCGCGATCTGACCCTGGCCGATATCGACGAGGCCCTCGGCCGCATCGAGCCCCTGGCGCCCCTGCTCCGGGGGGCCTGAGATGAAGGCTCGCCTGGCCCTGCCCACGCTGCTGGTGCTGGTCCTGCTCGCGGTGGGGGGGTACTTCGCCTACCAGAATGCCTGGGTGCCCGTCCCCCTGGTGGAGGGCCGGGACGTCTACATCAAGGCGAGCCCCGAGACCGGCGAGGACGCCGCCCGCCTCGAGGCCCTGATGCCGGCGGGGCCGGGGCTGGACGCCCTGCTCGCGGGGCAGTCGGAGCTCACCCTCATCGAGCCTGCCCCGACCGGTGCCTGGGCCGGGCAGCTGGCCGCGGGCCTCCAGGTGACCCGCCATGGGCGGCGCTGGCGGCTCACCCTGCGCCCGGGGTGGCCCCTGCAGGACGGCGCCACCCTGGATGCCGCGCGGGTGGCGGTGGCCCTGGACCCCGAGGTGCGGCGGCTGGGAGGGGAAGTCCGAGTCCTGGACGCCACGACCCTGGACCTCCGGTTCAGGACCCGCCGGGACGACATCCTCCCGGGGCTGTCCCAGTGGCGCATCCCGGGGACCGGACCCTTCCGACGGCAGGGGGCCACCCTCACCCGCTTCGACAACTTCCTGTTTGGCCGGGCGGGCTTCGCGGCGCTCAGGGTCGAGACGGACCCCGCGCTCCTGGAGAGCCACGCCTGGGCCGAGGGGCTGGCCTCGGGGCGCTGGGCCTGGGCGGTCTTTCCTGGCAGGGTGGCGCCCGAGGACATGGCGAAGGCACGGCTGGCGCCCTATGACGAGTTCCGGATGAAGGACGGCAGCGTCTGGTTCCTCTCGCGGCGCCTGCGCCGTCTCCGGCCGAACCCCCAGGACTGGACCCGCACCCGCCTCTTCGGCGTGTGGAAGGGCGCCATGGACTTGGTCTACGATCCGCTCGGACTGTGAGACCAATCCGGATTCAACAGGGCAAGATCACCACCAAGACACCAAGGCACCAAGATCAAGCATGGTCTTAATGGTTTGGCAGTTCTTATCGGCATCGCCTGCAGCGATGCGCGAGACACAAAGCAACTTGGTGTTCTTGGTGCCTTGGTGGTGAACCTCTTTTTTGTTTCATGACGAACCCTGTCGGTATCACTCCAGATTCGCCGACTGCTCCCGGAGCTGGTCCAGCACGCCCTTGGCTTCCATCACGGCGCGGGTCATGTCGATGCGCTTGCACTTGCTGCCGGTGGTGTTGAGCTCCCGGAGCACCTCCTGGCACCACACGTCCACGGCCTTGCCCTCGAGGCGGCCCTGGGCCAGGCGCTCGCCGAAGTCGTCCAGGTGGGCGGCCAGGCGGGTGAGCTCCTCGCGCACGTCCTGGCGCTCGGCCAGCACGCCTGCCTCGGCCAGGAGACGTTCCGCGGGCAGCGAGCCGGCGAGGCGCGCGTCCTCCAGCAGCTGCTCGATGCGCTGCCGGTAGAGGCCCGGCAGCTCGGCGGCCTGGGCCTCGGCCTCGGACTGGAGGCGCTCCCGCAGGGCCTTCAGGCGGGCGAGGCCGTCCTCGAAGAAGGGGCGCAGGCGCTCCGCCTCGCGGGCCCTTCCTTCATTCCACGTCTCCAGGAGGGCCTTCAGGGCTGCCTGGATGGGAACCTCCAGGCGCTCGCCGAGGTCCGAGGCCGGGGGCTGGAAGGCGCCGGGCAGCCGGAAGAAGGCCTCGGCGGTGAGCGGAGGCAGCTTCAGCCACTCGGCATCCTCCTGCCAGCCCTTGGCCACGGCGCGGAGCAGGGCGCGGTTCATCCGCGGCTCCAGCGAAGGCTCGTCCTGCACCTCGATGCCGAGGTCGAGCTTGCCGCGCTGGGCGGCCTCCCGCACCCGGGCCCGGAGCCCGGCCTCCAGCGGGAACAGGGCCGGGGGCAGGCGCAGACTGAGGTCCAGGGTCTTGGCGTTGACGCTCCGCAGGGTGAGCCGCAGCTGCCCGGCCTCCAGGGGGCGGACGATCTCGGCGAAGGCAGTCATGGATTTCATGGGCGCGATCCTGGGTGTCGGTCCAGGGTAGCGTGCCGATTTGCCATTACGGTACGCGGATCTCCACCCAGGGTGCTGTCTGGCGGCGCCTGGCTTCGAAGGCGGCGATGTCGGCCAGGTTGGCCTCGGTCCGCTTGATCTCGTCCAGGCCCTCCAGCAGCACGGCCTTCCGGGTCGGCTCGAGTTCGAAAGGGAAACTGTGTCCGCCGCCGCGCACCTGCTGGGCCGGAAGGTCCACGGTGAGCGGCCCCGCCACCGTGGCCAGGGTCTCGATGGCCGCCATGGGCAGTGTCACCGGCAGCAGGCCGTTCGCGAAACAGTTGGTGTAGAAGATGTCGGCGAAGGAGGGCGCCAGGACGGCGCGGATGCCGAAGTCCTTCAGGGCCCAGGGGGCGTGCTCGCGGCTGGAGCCGCAGCCGAAGTTCGGCCCGGCCAGGAGGATCGAGGCGGCGCGGTAGGGCGCCTGGTTGAGGATGAAGCCCGGGCGCTCCCGGCCCTCGGCGTCGTAGCGCACCTCGCTGAAGAGGTGCTGGCCCAGGCCCGAGCGCACCAGGGTCTTGAGGAACTGCTTCGGGATGATGAGGTCCGTGTCGATGTTGGCCCGCAGCAGGGGGGCCGCGACGCCGGTGAGGGTAACGAACGGTTCCATCTAGGCCTCCATCAGGCGGCGGACATCGGTGAAGTGGCCCGTCACGGCGGCGGCGGCGGCCATGCCAGGGCTCACCAGGTGCGTGCGACTGCCGCGGCCCTGGCGGCCCTCGAAGTTGCGGTTGCTGGTGCTGGCGCAGCGGACGCCTTCGTCCAGGCGGTCGTCGTTCATGCCGAGGCACATGCTGCACCCGGGCTGCCGCCACTCGAAGCC
>CAIMBM010000165.1 GCA_903839205.1 uncultured Holophagaceae bacterium
GGCCTCGATGGCGGCAATGGCCTCCGCCTCGGCGGCCTCGGTCTTCGCGAGGTCCATGGGGAAGGTCAGCTTGGGGTTCGGCACGCGGGGCCAGGGGAACTTGGGGAAGTACTGGTGCTTGCGAGGATCCGCCGTGTTCGTGAGGCTCAGGGTGTAGCCGGAGCGGCCGTGGAAGGCCTCGCGGAAGTGGATCACCTGGGAGCCCTTCTCGCCCTTGCCCGCGGCCAGGTTCTTCCGCACCTTCCAGTCGAAGGCCGCCTTGAGGGCATTCTCCACCGCCAGGGCGCCGCCATCGATCCAGAACAGGTGGGGCAGACCGGCGGGCGCCACGTGGGTGCCGAAGGCCTCCACCCACTCGGCCAGGGCCGTGGTGTAGATGTCCGAGTTGGCGGGCTTGTGGACGGCGATCTCACCCAGGCGCCGCACGAAAGGGGCCTCCCGCAGGCGGGGGTGATTGTGCCCCAGGGGAGCCGTGGCGAAAAAAGTGTAGAAATCCAGATACTTGCGGCCATCCCGGGCGTCCACGATCCAGGACCCATGGGACTTCTCCAGATCCATCACCAGGTGGAAGCCGTCCACCAGCATGTGGCGGCCGAGGGTGTCGAAAACAGCATTCGGATCGATGCACGGGCTGGCCATGGCGGACCTCGGAAAACGGTTCAGTGTATGGTTGGCATTGCATCGGAGACCCGCATGATTCCCTGGATAGCGGTTCAGGAAGCGCCTTTGGACGCGATGGCTTTACGAAGTGTCATGGAGGACTCGCATGCCGGTGCCCTCGTCCTCTTCGAGGGCCGGGCCCGGGATCACCACGAAGGCCGGCCCGTGCTGGAACTGGCCTACGAGGCCTACGTGCCCATGGCCGAGAAGGAACTGGGCCTCCTGCGGGAGAAGGCCATCGAGCGCTATGGGCTCACCCGCTGCGCTGTCCATCACCGGCTCGGCGTGGTGCCCCTCACCGAAGCGGCCGTCCTCGTCGCCACCAGCAGCGTTCATCGTGCCGAAAGTTTCCAGGCCGCCGCCTGGATCATGGACGAGATCAAGCAGCGGGTGCCGATCTGGAAGCGGGAGCGCTACAGGGACGGCTCGGAGAGCTGGGTGGAGTGCACACACCGCTTCCAGATGTGAGCGCAGGCCCTTCTGGAACGGACCCTAGGGGTTCAGGGGATCGAAGAGGCTGGCCCCCTCGAGGTTCACGACCAGCACCTTCCCGTTGGATAGGGTCGTGGCGGTCAGGCCACCCTGGTTGGGGATGCCCAGGCCGGACACGGTCGCCACATTCCCGGTGACTGTGTTCAGCACCTCGGTGTCTCCAATCCCGATGAGGGCCACCTGGCCACTGGCCAGGAGCGCCGCCACTGGGTTGGACATGGCTGTCTGCAGGGAGCCCGAAGGCGTAAAGGCCCTGGTCGAAAGCGTGAAGATCTCCGTCGAGGCGACCCAGGTGCTGGCGGGGCCGACGCCGCCCCCGACCAGGACATTCCCGTTCGCGAGACCCACCGCCGCACACTGCCCTCGCCCCGTGCCAAGGGAACTTGCGGCGGGACCAAAGGGTGTGGCAGCGCCGGGCGTATAGATTTCCACGTTGGGGATGCCATAAAAAAGCAGTGTTCCGTTCACCACCTGGTAGGCGGTACCCCCGAACAGAAGCACAGTTCCGTCCTGTAGGGGGGTGGCCTGGTGCTGCTGACGGGGTACCGACATGGGTTGGGCAAGGAGCGTGAACGTTTGGGCGACGGGATCGTAGATTTCGGCGGTGGCGCTCACATCCGCAAAATTGACACTCTGGCCCGCCAGACCTCCGGCGATGAGCACCGTCCCGTCGGGGAGGCGGGTGGAGGTGTGATTCCGGCGGGGAGAACTCATGCTGGGCAGGGCCGTGAATTGTCCGGTCGCGGGATCCCAGAGCTCAGCACTGGCGCTGGCAGGCTGCGGGGTGTTGGCCAGGTCGTTGCTCCAGATGGTGTTTCCGCCCGTGATGAGAACCGTCCCGTCCTGGAGGAGGGTCGCGGCATGACCCGTCCTGGGCTGGACCATGACGCCCACGGGGGAGAAGCTGCCCGTGGCGGGGTTATAGCGTTCGGCCACATTCAGGGCAGGGATGGGCACACCCAGGGCCTCGTCAGCCGGAATCCCGCCCACGATCAGCACGGTGCCATCCTTCAGGAGGGTGGCCGTGTGGTACTTGCGGGGGGTACCGATGGTGCCCGTGGCACTGAAACTCCCGTGGGCTCGGAGGGTCACCAGGGTGGTGGCCTGGACCTGGTTGCCTTCGGGATCGGTGACGGTCAGGGTGAAGGTGGTGGTGCTGGCGGGGGAGACGGCATAGGATTGGCCGCTCTGCACCGGGATCGCACCGGGTGTAATGACGCCAGTCCCGCCCGCGAACACGGGCGCAAGCAGGGTCGAGCCTCCGGGGAACAGGGCGGCCGGCGAAGCGCTGAAGGAGGTGATCGCCAGTGGGGTCCGGACGGTCACCGTCAGGGCCTGCGTGACAACCTGGTTCAAGGATCCACTGACCGTCAGGGTGTAGGTGGTGGTGCCTGCCGGGGTCACGGTATAGCTCGTACCGCTGGTCACGGCCAGGTTCCCGGGGCTGATCACGCCTGTCCCATCACTGAACGTCGGGGTCAGATCCACGGATCCCCCCAGGACGATGGAGGCGGTCGACACGAGGAAGCTCTGGATGACGGGGGCGACAGGCACGTTTACCGTGGCGGTGGCCGAGACGGCCGTGCCAGCGGCGTTCGTCACGGTCAGGGTATAGACCGTCGTCTGGGTGGGATGGACGGTCACCGCCTGGCCATTAGCCACGGGGCCCACGCCCTGGTCGACGCTCGCAGTCCCGCCGCTGAAGGCCCCCTGGAGGACAGCGGCGCCTCCGGTGCTGACCAGGTTCGGCATCACCGTGAACTGGTCGATCACCGGCGCCGCGATGACCTGCACGGCCACCGTGGCACTCTTGATGGTGTTTTCCACACTGGTGGCCACCAGATGGAAGGTGCCGGGAGTGGAGGGGGCGGTGTACAGCCCCGAGGTCAGCACCGTGCCTCCCGTGGCCCCTTCCTGAACCGTCCAGGACACTCCCAGGCCACTGCCCCCGCTGACCGTGGCCACGAAGAGCCGGCTCCCCCCCACGGTGACCTGTGCGCTCGATGGGGCAATGGAGACCGAGACCGTGTCGTGGGGGTTGTCCGCGCCGCCCCGCCCGCAACCGATCAGGAAGCCCAGCAGCATCAAGAAGGCCAGGGAGGGCTTGGTGAGGCGCATGGGGGATGGGCTCCAGGGTGGTGAGCCCCTTATCGCCCCCCGCCCGTCAGGGCTCAAGTTTTCGCCGCCGGCTGGGCCGGTCTCGCAGGCGAAGAACGAGGGGGGCGAGCCGTCTGGGGTTCTGGAAGGTCCGGGGCTCGACTTGTTTTTCGTTAAAATTTCGCTATGCTTGGATCCCCCCTGGAGGCTCCGGTGTTGGCGATGTGGGTTCCCGAATTGCCGTTCCAATTGGCCTGCGGTCGGGACGGGGGCCTGCGGGACCGGCCCCTGGCCTTCCTGAATCCCGAGACCCCCCGGTCTCCCAGCCTCTGGTTCGTGAACCGCCGGGGCCGGGCCGAGGGACTGGGGCCGGGCCTAGCCCTGGACCAGGCCCTGCGGGCCGCCCCGGGCCTGCGGGTGCTGGACCCTTCGCCCCAGGTCTGGTGGGAGGCCCAGGGCTGTCTCGGGGACTTCCTCCAGCACTGGACGCCCCAGGGCCAGCTGGGGCGTCTGGGGGAGGCCTTGGTGGAGCTCCAGGGCACCCAAGCACTCTTTGGGCCCCTGGCGGACACCGCCGAACGCATGCGCCGGGAGCTGGGTGAACAGTTCGGCTGGGCGAGCCACGGGGGCCTGTCCCTGAGCGCCACCGCGGCCCAGATCGCCGCCCACAGCGAGCACAGCCTGGAGCAGGTGGTGGAGGGCGCCGAGGCCACCTTCCTTGCGCCCCAGCTCCTGCGCCGCCTGCCGGACCTGGCCCCGCGCCTGCGGGAGCGCCTCCACCGCCTGGGCCTGCGCTCCTTCGGTGACCTCCAGCCCGTGCCCCTGCCCGTGCTGGCGGAACTGACGAATCCCAAGGCAGCTCCCGACCTGCGGGCCAAGGTAAGGGGCGAGGACCGGCCCAAGCTGCCCCTGCTCACGGAGCGCCCCGGCCATGCCCGCCACGGCTGGCGCCTCCAGCCCCCCCGCCTGCCCGAGGAGGTGGCCCTGGCCGCCCGCTGCCTGGACTGGCTCTGGTCCGATCCCCGCCATCCGCGGCGCCTGGTGCTGCGCTGGTGGGACGTGGACGGCGAACCCCACACCTGGCGCGCCCCGCCGGAGGATCTCGCGGCCCCGCCCCTGGCCCTGGCCCGGCGCCTCCAGCAGGCCTTCCTGACAGGTGCCACCCGGCGCCTCCTCGTGCGGGAGGTGGAGTTGCGCCTGGCCTGGGGCCTGGGCCGGGAGCGGGGCCTCTTCCAGGATCCGATCCAGGCGCGCCTGGACCGCCTCGAACCCACCCTCGCCCGCCTCCGCCGCCGCTTCCCGGATCAGGCCATCCTGCCCGGGTGGGTGGGACAGGGGGCGTGACCCCATGTTCGCCCTCGGCGTCTCCGATTTCAGTGTGGGTGAAGGCGTCTACCCGGCGGCCCAGCTGCTGCGGGTGGCCCAGGCCCTGGGCTACCGCGACCTGGTCTGCTGGGACCGGGGCCTGGCGGGCTACCCGAAGCTGCGGGACACCCTGGCGTGGATCCACAAGTCCCGGGAGCTCGAAGGCCTGCCGCCGGATCCCCAGTGGACGGATTTCCGCCTGCACCTGGGCTGCCGCTTCACCTGGCGGGGCCACGGCTACGGGGCGCTGCCCTGCAGCGACGGAGGTTACGCCGCCCTCAACCGCCTGCTCACGGCCCAGGCCCATGAGGGCGTGGCGCCCCCCATCCCGGGCCTCGGGGAGGTCGAGCCGCCGCAGGGTTGCGTGCTGCTGGCCGAGGACCTCGCCGGCCTGGACGCCCTGCTGCGGGAAGGCCTCTACGGGGCCCTGCTGGCCCATCCTTGCGGCGCCCAGGAGGCCCGGAAGGCCCTGGCCGCGGGGCTGGAGGTGGTGGCGCCCCAGGTGCTGCGCTTCCGCACGCCCGAGGGCCTGGAGATGCACCGGCTCAAGCGGGCCATCACCCGGCAGGCCACGCTGGTCCGCACCGGGGCCCTGTGGGATGCCGCCGAGGCGGCAGTATCACGCCGGGACTGGGAAGCCCGCTTCCCCTCCTGTGATCCCGCCGTGGCGAAGGCCACGGAGGCCGTGCTGGAGCGCATCTCGGGCTGGCAGCTCCATTGGGGCCAGTGGGAGGTGGCGCGGCCTTTCGGTCAGGAAGGGAACGGCCAGGATGACGCCGACCTCGACGTCCTCCTGCGCCAGCGGGTACGGGCGGGCGTGGAGGATCGGTTCCCCGTGGTCCGCGGCGACATCCTGGCCCGCATGGAGCAGGAGCTGGACCTCATCGCCTTCAAGGGCTTCGCCCGCTACTTCCTCCTGGTGCAGGACATCGTGCAGGTTCTGCAGCACGAGGGCCTGCCCACCCGCATCTGCGGCCGGGGCAGCGGCGCGGCCTCCCTGGTGAGCTACGCCCTGCACCTCAGCAACGTGGATCCCGTGGCCACGAACCTGATGTTCGAGCGCTTCCTCACGAAGGAACGCAAGGATCCGCCGGACATGGACATCGACTTCGCCTGGGACGAGCGGGACCGCGTCATCCAGGCCGTGTTCGAGCGCTACGGCCGGGCCCGGGTGGCCATGGTGTCCAACCACGCCTACTTCAAGGCCAAGGGCGCCCTGCGGGCCGTGGCCCAGGCCCACGGGCGGCCCGACAGCGAACTGAAGCAGCTGGCCCGCTACGTGCGCGGCTGGGAAGGGGGCCTGGAGCGCGCCTCGGCGAACCCCGCCTGGGACGTCATCCTGCGCCAGGCCCGGGCCCTGAGGGGCCACTTCCACCAGTTCTCCGTGCACCCCGGCGGCACCATCGTCACGCCAGGGCCCCTGTGGGAGCACGCGGCCTTCCAGCCGGCGCCCGCCAAGGAGAACGTCTCCATCACCACCTGGGACAAGGACGGGGTGGAGAACTACGGCCTGGTGAAGATCGACCTCCTGGGCAACCGCAGCCTCGCCGTCATCCGCGATGCCTACGAGGTGCTGGGGAGTCGTGTGCCCAAGGATCCCGGCACCCACTCGCGCAACGACCCCGCCACCCAGGACCTGCTGAAGCGCGGCGACAGCATCGGCGTCTTCTACGTGGAGAGCCCCGCCACGCGCCAGCTCCAGCAGCGGGTGGGGAAGGGCGATTTCGAGACCCTGGTGATCCACAGCAGCCTCATCCGTCCCGCCGCCTACCGCTGGGTGGACCGCTACGTGAAGCGCTCGCGCGGCGAGGAGGCCTGGGAGCCCAGCGATCCGGTCTTCAGCCAGCTGCTGTCCGAAAGCTTCGGCGTGCTGGTCTACCAGGAGGATGTCCTCAAGGTCTGCGTGGCGCTGGCGGGCTGGAGCCACTTCGAGGCCGACCAGCTGCGCAAGCTGCTGGGCAAGCCCGACTGCGAGGCCAAGCTGCCCTGCTTCGAAGTCCGCTTCCGGCGCGGTTGCGAAGCCCAGGGCGTGCGTCCGGCCACCGTGGACGAGGCCTGGGACATGATCCGCACCTTCACGGGCTACTCTTTCTGCAAGCCGCACTCGGCCAGCTACGCCCAGGTCAGCTTCGAGAGCGCCTGGATCAAGACCCACCACCCGGCCGTGTTCTTCGCGTCGGTCATCACCAACCAGGGCGGCTACTACCCCGCCATCGCCTACCTGGGCGACGCGCGGCGCCACCGCCTGGTGGTGCGGGGACCTGACGCCAACCGGTCCCTCTGGCCCTTCACCGCCGAGGGAGAGCAGGGCCTGCGGGTGGGCCTCATGCAGGTGCACGGGGCCCAGGAACCGGATGTGCGCCAATTGCTGGAGGAACGGGAACGGCACGGTCCCTTCGAAACGCTCGACGATCTGCTGGGCCGCGTGAAGCTCTCCGTCACCACGGCGGAGGCCCTTTGCGCCGCCGGGGCCTTCGACCTCTGGGCCCCAGACGGCGACCGCACGCGCCTGATGTGGGCCCGGCTCGGCGGCGTGCCCCGGGGGGTGCGGCCCCGTCCCACGGATCTCTTCGACCGCGCCGATCTGGAGATGGAGACCATGGGGCTGACCCTGGACCTGCACCCCGCGGCCCTGGCCCGGGTGCGGAAGGGCGGGGGCCCCGACCGCGCCGCGGAGGTCGCAAGACCCAACCGCCAATTGCGCTTCTGGGCCCTGGTGGTGGCCGACAAGGACGTGGCCACGGAGCAGGGCGAGCGCATGCAGTTCATCACCTTCGAGGACGAGACCGGCCTCTGCGAGGCCGTGGCCTTCCCGGACGCCCTCCGCCGCCGCCAGCGGCCCTTCCGTGTGGGCGATGTGGTGCCCGTCCGGGGCCGCTCCACCCAGCAGGATGGGTTGGCCGTGCTGGAGGTGGGCTGAGGATCGGCCTTCCCTCACGGAAAGCTAGGCCGGCCTGGATTCCAGATGGGTGAGGTAGAGCCGGAGATCGAATTCCAGCTGGAAGTAGTCCGGTTCCATATGGGTGCAGAGCTGGTAGAAGGCCTTGTTATGCACCGTTTCCTTCAGGTGGGCCAGCTCGTGCACCAGGATCATCCTCAGGAAGGCGGCGGGGGCCTCGCGGAACACCAAAGCCACGCGGATTTCCCGGCTGGCCTTGAGCCTGCGGCCCTGCACCCGCGACACCGCCGTGAGGGTGCCCAGGGCCTGGCTCAGCAGCTGAAGCTTGCTGTCGTATCTCACCTTGTTCAAGGGGGCCGTGTTCTTCAGGAAGCGGTCCTTCAGCGCCACGGCGGCCAGGAATAGGGCTTTGTCGTTGCGCACCTCGTGGGCTTCCCCGTAGCGGCTCGCGAGGTAGGGCCCCAGCTGGTCCTGGGCCAGCAGCTCGCGCACCCGGGCCAGCACGGCCGGGCTGTAGCCCTCCAGATAGGGCAGGGGTGGGGCGGAACTCATGGGGCGTTCAGCATCCGGATGCCCCCCGCCTCGAGGGTGATCCGCCGCTGCTTGTAGAGGGCTCCGAGGGTCTGCTTGAAGACCTTCTTGCTGATGCCGAACAGGGCGTAGATCCGATCGGGGGCGCTCTTGTCGGTCACGGCCAGGAAGCCCCCGTGGCGCTTCAGGGTATCGAGCAGGCCCTGGGCCACGGCATCGACCTTGGCGTAGCCCGGCGCGCTGAGCGACAGGCTCAGCTTGAGGTCGGCGCGCGGGGCCTTCACCCAGCCCTCCCGGGTCTCGCCCCGGCTGACGGGGCTGAACAGGTCGCTGGCGTGGACCATGCCCCAGTAGCGGTGGTTGACGATGACGCGGACCCCCAGATCTGTGCGATCCCCGATGACCAGGGAGACCTTGTCCCCCTCCCGGAACCCCTCGGCCGCGTCCACCAGGAAGTCGCTCAGGCGGGTGGAGGCGGCCATGTGGCCCGCCTCGTCCGAGAAGAGGAACACCAACACCCTGTTCCCGGGCTTCACCAGGCGGCGCTGCTCGTGCCGCACTTCCTTCCAGGGCATGAACAGGTCCTGGGGGAGGCCCCAGTGCAGGTAGGCCCCGGCGGGATTCACGGACACCACCTTCAGGAAGGCCACCTCGCCCCCCAGGGCCAAGGGTCGGCGCAGGCTGGCCACGAGGCGCCCCTCGTCCTCCCGATAGGCGAAGACCACCAGGACCTGGCCGGGTTCCAGGCCCTCGGGGACTTGGGGCAGCAGGACCGGCCCCTCGGGGCCCCCGTCCAGGAAGGCCCCATCCGGTCCCAGGCGAAGGACCTTCAGGTCGTTCAAGGTGCCGAGGGTGGTCGTCATGGAATCCACTTGAAGAGGGTCATAGGGGTCGGATGGACACGAGCACCAGGGGGGTGGTCCCCTGGGCCGCGCGCAGGCTGAGCTTGGCACCGGCCTTCTCGGGCTGCCCGGGGTTCCCGAACCAGAGGGATTCCCGGTGTTCGAGCTGAAGGCCCAGGGGGTCCACCCGGACCGCTCCCCAGGGCGCGAAGAGAAGGGTGGTGGGGGCCAGATCGATGGAAGTGGCCTCCTTGCCCAGGTTGAGCCATTCGAGGGTGGCCTGGACCCGGCGGGGGTCGTGGATGAGCCCGAAATCCAAGCAGGGTCCCTGGATCAGCGCGGCGTCCACGGCGTCATCGCCGCTAAAGCTCACCAACTGGCCCGGATGTTTCAGCCGCTGGCGGCCCTTGCCCTCGATGCTCAGCAGCAGCCCCGCGCCCTCCAGCAGCAGCAGTGAGCGCGCCTGGCCCGGGAAGCGCGAGAAGGGTCCCGACACTTCTACACGCGCCGAACTCACGCGCCACAGGAAGGGTTCCGCAAGGCCCGCGCCCGCGGGCGCGATGGCGATCTCGGTGGTGCTGCCGCCCCCGTCCTTCCAGGGCATGAGGCGGTAATCGGCGGGGCGGAGGTGCAGCATGGAGCAAGCTTCTCACGGCGCGGCGGAGTCGCGGCGCCCCTCGGCAGGCGCGGTCAAGAACCCGCGCCTGGGACCTCGCTCATGAGGGCCAGATGGTTCCCGTCCGGGTCTGAGAACTCGGCCAACCACAGCTCGTATGCTGGGGTGCGATGGATGAGGTGCGGTTCCGCCTGGAAGCGCACGCCCCGGGCTTTGAGCGAGGCGTAGACCCCCTGGATGTCCCCGACCTTGAAGTAGACGGCGGAGCCCCGCTGGGCGGCCTGTCCAGGGGGCAACACACCCACCAGCAGGCGGACCGCCCCGCAGTGGAAGAAGGCCATCTGCGGGGGTGCGGAAAAGATGTGGGGCAGGCCCAGGATGTCCCGGTAGAAAGCCACACCCCGATCGAAGTCGTCGACCGGGATCATCACCTGCCCGATGGTCGCGTCCGAGAGGTTCATGGGTCACTCCTGGCCTGGGAGGGTTAGAGCATAAAGAACTTAAACGAAGGAAGCCAACCCCCATCTCCTGGCCCGAGGTACTGTGCGGGGTCGAGGAAGTGTGAACCAGTCAAAGGGCGGGAGGTAGGCAGGGCCCAAATTGAATGAACACCAGGGCGCATTGGCCAGGCTGAAGGAGCCCCCGAGTGCCCAGCCCTCCTGCCGCCCCGATTCCCTTTGCCCTGTCCGCCCCGCCGGTCAGAATGGGGCTGTCCTTCCCCAGACCCCAGCACGAATTCGCCAAACCAGCCGGAATTCACGAGGAGGAGCCTCCATGAGCGCCGAACCGCAGACCGAGGTCGGGCCCCGCCTGTTGCGCAGCGATGCAGGGGGCGTGGCGACGCTGACGCTGAACCGGCCTGGCCAGTTCAATTCGCTTTCCACGGAGCTGCTTGCGGACCTGCAGGCTGCGCTGGACGGCCTCGCGAAGGACCCGGCCGTCCGGGTCGTGGTGATCGCCGGGGCCGGCAAGGCCTTCTGCGCAGGGCATGACCTCAAGCAGATGCGGGCCAACCATGGCAAGGCCTACATGCAGGAGCTCTTCGCGCAGTGTGGCCAGGTCATGCTGACCATCGTCCGGATGCCCCAGCCCGTGATCGCGCGCATCCACGGGATCGCCGCGGCGGCCGGCTGCCAGCTGGTCGCAACCTGCGATCTGGCCGTGGCCGCCGATGTCGCACGGTTCGCGGTGTCCGGCATCAACGTCGGTCTCTTCTGCGTCACGCCGTCGGTGGCGCTGGCGCGCAACATGGGGCGCAAGCAGGCCATGGAAATGCTGCTCACCGGCGACTTCATCGATGCGGCCGAGGCCCAGCGGCGCGGGCTGGTGAACCGAGTGGTCCCGCTGGACCAGCTCGATGCCGAGGTGAAGCAACTCACCGACTCGATCTGCGGCAAATCGGCCGCGGCAGTCTCCATGGGCAAGCAGGCCTTCTACCGACAGCTGGAGCTGGGCCTCGAGGGCGCCTACGAGCTTGCTGTCGAAACCATGGCCTGCAACATGATGTGTGCCGATGCTGGCGAAGGCATCGACGCCTTCATGCAGAAGCGCAAGCCGGAATGGAAGGGGCGCTGAAGCCCCTTTAACGGCACCTCATCCGGGGCCGTTCCCGGCGGGAACCGCCACCTCATCCTGCATCCGTGGCAGGGCCCGGTGGCGCGGGAACTTCAGGTAGGGAATGACGACATCGTTCCTGGAGGCGTCGGTCCCATCGTAGGTCACGGACACCATCGGCACACCCGTGATGCGCTCGATCTGGGGGCCCAGGGCCTCGGTGACAAGGCCTGGACAGCAGAAGGCCGGGCTCGTGTGGACGAAGAGGGCCAGGTCGGGATGGGCCTCGAGCACATGGAAGATGTTCAACAGGTTGTCCATGGTTTCGCCGGTGTGGTAGGGGCTGACGTTGAACTTCTTCAGGATCGCCTCCGCGTCGAGACCCGGCCCGCTCTCCCGCGGGGGGCCCAGCAGCCGGCCGAACTCTTCGGTGTACTTCTTCTCCATCAGCTGAATGGTCGTCAGGAGCGAACCAGAGGCCAGGACTCTGAGGTACTTCCCCTCGCGCATCCACTTGCGGAAGTACAGGCCGGCGACGGTCTTGATGTACTCGTTGTAGGGAGTGGTGATCACTTCGCCGCCGTTCGCTTCGATGGTGTGCACGAGGTTCTGGTTCAGAGTCTCATTGTCGCGGGCGTACAGGTCGCCGAAGATGGCGACCTTCGGCCGAGGCCTGTCCTTCCTGGGGACCTCTGCGAACCTGTCCACCACGCGCCTGACGACGTCGATCTTGGGAAGGTCGTGTAGGAAGGCGTACTCGAACAGGATCAGGCCCTCCTCCATGACCCGGTCCGTCATTCCTGGCACCCCTTCATAGGGCCTGACCCTGCATGCCAGCCGCCGCAGCATGCCACCGAACATGTGGCAGAAATAGCTGTTGAGCGCGGCCCGGAGGGAGATGTCGATGAGCGTGAGGTCACCGGAGTAGACCCGGGCCTTTTCGAACCCGCCCCCGTAGCTGGCCACGGCGCTCTGGATCGCCTGGGGGTACATCCCGATGTGGCACGCGACGGTCGAACCCGGGATCCAGAGCAGGGTCCTTTCCGGGTCCAGGTCCCAGCGGTGAACGTGGTCGACAAAGGTCTGCGCGATGATGTTCAGGGGGATGCACTGGCCCCCATTGCGAGTCAAGGACCGCGTGACGGTATCGCCATCTTCGCGCATGAGCCTCACATCGATGCCCGCATTGGCGAGGTTGGCGACGAGCAGTTGGCAGGTCAGGCGGTCCCAGGAGGGGAACAGGAGTACCTTGCCCTCCAGGTCCCTCGCCAGTGGGGACACCACAGGCTGCGTGAGCGGGGCGATCTCAGGGGCGGCTTCGGCGGTCCCCCGGTGATTGCGGAAGGCGCGCACCGCCGCCTCGATGCGGGTCTCGTAGCCCACCGCGGATTCATGGTCATCCAGTTGCAGCACGAGATAGGGCTTGTGGTGCCCCTCGCAGATCCGCTTGAAGTAGTCGAGGATGCAGGAATCGGGGGCGCACTTGAAGGAGGTGACGAAGACCGGGTACAGCCCGGGCGTCCCGGCCACCACCTGGGCGGCTTCCAGGACCTTCGCGGCGTAGTGCCAGTGCAGTGCCTTCAGGAGGTCGGCGATGGGCTCGACGTCCTTCTCGTCGTAGGTGAGCATGTCCTGGAAGAAGGTCTTCACGCCGAGGGCCGCGAATATGTCCGGGATCCCCTTGTTCATGGCCGGGGAGAGCACGACATAGGGCCGGCCGATCAGCACCACGACCGGGTCTTCGATACCCGCAGTCTCTTTGGCGAAGACCCTCTTCAGGTCACCCCGCCAGGCGGCATGCACTTCAACGGCCTTGCCATAGGCTGCGGAGACCTCCGAGAAGCCCAGTTCCTCTCCGAGAACCGGTTTCAGGGCCAACAGCAGGTTGAGCCGAGTCTGCAGCGTCGTGAGGCCTTGGGCGATCACGGGCATCAGGCATTTCTTCCGGAGTTCGCCGTTGCCCAGGCCCGCGATGAGGGTCACGGCGTACTGGGAGTAGTAGCAGTACTGGCGGCGCAGGTCTCCCTGCCGCTCGGTAGATTCGAGGTTCAGGGGCACGAACAGGTGGTCGGCCCTCCGGCCCAGTTCCTCGGCCTGGGCATGCAGGACGGCCATGGGGGCGCAGAACTCGGCCCGCTCAGCCTTCTTGCCAGCTGCGATGAGTTCCTTGCGCCCGGGAACGGTCAGAGTCGGAACCCCGAGTTCGGCAAAGAAGGTCTGCCAGAGGTCCGCGTCCTCGAAGAACTGCAGGCCAGACAGGAGCCCCATGGTGAAGTGCCTGCGCTCAGCGGCGATGTCCGTGGGACGCAGGACCCTCCTTCGAGCCTTCAGGAGGTCGAAGCCGGAGGTGTTCTTGGAGACATAGTGGTCCACGCCATAGTCCCGGCCGCAGAGGAACCCGTAGGCCGCCTTGTCGCCGGCGACCTCCGCCACCAGGATCCGGCAGGCGTTCGCGCACAGGTCACAGGTCTCCTGGGTGAGGGGGATGTCGGTCCGGAAGAGCCCGAGCCCCTTGAACTTCGAATCCGCCGGTGGCGCCTCGGCGAGCATCAGCGCCACCCCCAGGGCCCCGGTCAGGTGGCAGTACCGGGACACCCGGATGGGCCTGCCGAGTTTCTGGGCGAAGGCCGCGACCAGGGCCCGGTTCTTGGCGGTGGCGCCCTGGAAGCAGAGGTGCTGGCCGATGCTCCCCTCCTGGGCTACCTTCCGCAGGTAGTTCTCCCGCACCGCATGCAGGACCGCCGCCAGCGTCTCGGGCACGCTGTAGCCGCTGGCGATCAGGTGGTTGATGTCCCGTTGCATGAAGACCGTGCAGCGGTCGCTGGAACTGGGAGAGCGCACGGAGCCCACCTTCCCTGCAATGTCGGCGAGGGGCGTGTGCAGCCTTCGGGCCTGTTCCTCGATGAAGGTGCCGGTGCCTGCGGCGCAGACGGTGTTCATGACCGCGGAAGTCACCATGCCGTCCTTGAGGGTCGTGAACTTCGCGTCCTGGCCGCCGATCTCGATGATGGTGTCGACCTCCGGATCCAGCTCATAGGCGGCCCGGGCGTGGGCTGTGATCTCGTCGATCACCAGATCCGCACCGATGATGGCGGCGATGAACTTGCGACCGGCCCCCGTCGTACCCACGCCGGTGAAGGCAAGGTCCAGCGCGAGTCTGTCCCCCCAGTCCTGGATGGCCTCGAAAAGGGCCTGGGTTGCGATGAGTGGCCGGCCGGTGGTGCGCGTGTAGAAACCGGCCACCACTTCGCGGGACTCGTCCAGCAGCACCGCTTTTGTGCTGGTGGAGCCGATATCGAGTCCAAGGGACATCCTGTGCTTCGTCCCCAGGGGAACCGGGCGGTAGATGTCCACTTCGACCGGCACGGCCTCCCGGACCACGCGGGGTTCGAACAGGAGTCGCTCCACACCCCGGAAATCCGGATAGTCCGAAAGGTCGAGGTCGAGCGGACCATGGGCGTAGGCCCGTCCGTCATGGTTCTCCAGGAGGAGTTCCTCGGGCCTCTCGAGGTCAAGGGGCTCCGGGGCAGACGTGGCCTCATCGCCGGCGTCCCGGACCTGGGCCTGGAGGAGCAGGGCGGCGCCTTGGGCACCGTAGAGGTGCGCCCAGGGATCCACCACCAGGTCGCTGCCGATCAGGGCCTTCAGGTGTCGCACCACCGCGGCGTTCTGGGCCACGCCCCCGGTGAGCACGATGGGCGTGCGCACTGCGGCGCCGGAGAACAGCGCATCGACCACCGTGGTCGCCAGCCCCAGGCAGAGCCCGTCGCAGATGGACTCCCGGGAAAAGCCCTGCTGCTGGGCGTGGGTCACGTCCGTCTTGGCGAACACGGCACAGCGCGAGGCGATCTTGGGAGGCGGCCGGTCCGAGCGCTCCGCGGCCGCGCCGAGCGCCGCGCTGCCCGGAAGGCCCAGGTTCTCGGCCTGTTCATCCAGGAAACTCCCGGTGCCCGCGGCGCAGGAGCTGTTCCCGTGGGCATCTCGGTATTCGTGGTTCCCGTCGAAGGTAATGAGCCCGAAGCGCTCGCCGCCGATGTTGAGGATGGCGCCCAGGTCCGGATGCAGATGCTTGGCGGCGGCCATGAGGGCCAGGCGGTCATCGAAGCGGCTGCTCAACCGGAAGCGTGGTGGCGTGGACGTTGTGGTGGCCACCCACCCGATCCTGGGTACCTCCACGGTTGCCAGCATGCCGAGGACGCCTTCGGCGATGTTGCCGAAGTGGGGACCATAGCCGCGGTTGAGGATCTGGCCGTCCCGATCCATGAGCACCATGGAGATCGAGACTGACCCGACATCGAGGGCGAGGATCAGCTTTCCCCTGGGCATGAGCGCGACCCATAACGATGACTAACAGGTCAAAAATAGGTTCCCTCCGCCGGATCGCTCGCCTTTTCCGCGCGATCGCGGAGAAAACGGCCACCCCCTTCCCAACATTGATCCTGCCAATACGGGGCTCGCACACTAGGATCTCTGCATGAATCCTGGAAGACCATGACCCGGCGCCGGAGGTTGGTTCCCTCCCTGGCGGCAGTGCTGCTGCTGGCAGGGGCCTGCACCCGCACCCCGCACCCGGTGCCGGAACCTCAGGCTCTGAAGCCCTCGCGGGCCAATGCCCTTCCGCGCCTGGGCTATACGCTGCAGGCGGGGGCTTTTTCGAAGGCGGAGAATGCCGCCCGGGTGTCCGTATCCCTCCAGGCCCATGGGCTGGAGGCAACCTACTACGCCTCGGGGGACGGCTTCTACCGGGTGCGCTTCGGTGATTTCGCCACGAAGGAAAAGGCTCGCGAGCGCGGGGAGGCCCTGAAAGGGGCGGGCCTCATCGAAGCCTTCTGGGTCGTGGCGCCGGATGGGACCGCACCGGGGGCCTCGGGGCGGTCCCGTCCCCATCCCTCGGAGGAACGGGGGCTTCGGGCCAGCCTGGTGGATACTGCCAAGGGCTACCTGGGCGTTCCGTACCTCTTTGGAGGCACGACGGAGCGGGGGTTCGATTGCAGTGGACTCACGGGGGCGGTCTACCGGCTGAACGGGTTGCGGTTGCCCCGCTCTTCCCGGGACCAGTTCGAGGCGGGCAGTCCCGTGGGTCTGGACGGGGCCCGGGCCGGGGACCTGCTCTTCTTCTCCGCCAGAGGAGGAGGCCCGGTGACTCACGTCGGACTATACCTAGGGCAGGGGAGGTTCATCCACGCCCCCCGCTCCGGGCAACGCATCCGCCAAGATGACCTGTCGGATCCCTATTACAAGGCTACCTTCGTGGGTGTGCGGTGCTACCTCTGAGCCTGGCTTTAGGGCTTTCCAGGGTGGTTTGAGAATTGACGAAGCATGAATTGAGACTCATATTCGGGTTCCGATTCCAGGCCCTGGGATTACCGGTGCGGAGGTGATGGCATGGCCACCTATTCCTATGGCGGATGCATCGAGCAGGCCTACAAGGTCAACTGGAAGATCAAGGATGTTCTGGGGAAGGTGGACTTTGATCTGAATCGCCCCTGGCTTCCCGCGGACCTCTCGGGCAGCGGTGACATCTTCTGCCTGAATCCCGAGGAGAAGCAGAAACTGACCCATGTGGAGATGGGGGCCTACGTCCACCTGGTCGGTTTCCTGGAGACCTTCATCGCCCCCTTGATGGTGGATCTGGCTCTGGATTCTGATGGGTCGGACAGCCAGGCCTTTGAGGCCCTGGCCAACTTCGCCTCGGAAGAAGTCAAGCACATGCACCTCTTTCGCGAGGTCGGCCGACGCATCGATGCAAGGCTCGGGTTCCCCTTACAGAGGGCTGATGGACAGAACGAGGTTGCGCAGGCTGTACTGAGCAGGAGCAAGGGCGCCGTGCTACTGCTGACGGCGGCCATCGAATGGTTCACCCAGCAGCACTACGTCAGCTCCATGAACCCGTCCGACGGATTGGATCCCCTGACCCGGGAAGTCTTCCGCTGCCACTGGATGGAGGAGGCACAACATGCGCGGCTGGACCACCTAGAGGGGCTACGGCTCTTTAAGGACATGACGGTCCTGGAGCGGGGGGAGGCCGTTGAAGATTTCGTCTGGCTGCTGGCCACCCTGGACGGTCTCCTCGAGCGGCAGTCTCTGCTCGACGGGTTGAATCTGGAGAGGCACCTGGGGCGAACCTTTACGGATCGGGAGCGCACCGAGATCCTGGACAGCCTGTTGAAGGCCAAGCGCCATTGCTTCATCGAAAGCGGCCTCTCCCACCCGAATTTCCTGGAGCTCTACCTATCGGTGACGACGGCGTCCCAACAGGCAAGGGTCCTGGGGGCCGTCAGGCTGCTGTTGCAGAGGCAGCCTTTCCATTGGACCCCCCCGACGGAGCCCTCCCCCCGAGGCCGAGAGCATTATTTGTAGATTTCATCGATTTTTTGAATTCCGGGAGCAGAAAGATCCTACACTGGCAGTTGCCCGTCTGTTGTACGGGCAGAAAAAAGCGCTGCTGCCTCGCCTGGAAGGGACATCGCATTCATATCCAGGACGAAGAAAGCAGGAAGTCATCATGGCTCAAGGCACAGTCAAGTGGTTCAACGCCGAAAAGGGTTTCGGATTCATCACCCCCGATGAGGGCGGTGCCGATCTTTTCGTTCATCATTCCGCGATCGAGACCACGGGTTTCCGGACCCTGGACGAGAATCAGCGCGTCAGCTTCAACGTGGGACAGGGCCAGAAGGGCCCCCAGGCGACCAACGTCACCAAGATCTGACCTACCGTTCAACCTAGAACTGGCCTCCTTCGGGAGGCCAGTTTGTTTTTGGCATCCCTTTGGCGGTAATCCCCCTGTCCCAGCCGCTGGCTGGGCGAGAGGTGCCCAATGGATCCTGGATACTATGTCGCCGCCGGCAGCCTGAAGGCTCGATCCTTCGAGCTGGATGTGGTGGCGAACAACCTGGCGAACGCCTCCACCGTGGGCTACAAGCCCGACCAGCCCTTCTTCGCCGTGTTCAACAAGGCCGCAGGCAGCGGCCGGCAGCTTCCCCTGAGCGGCTACCTGAACGATGGCGTGGTGTTCGCTGAGACCGGGGTGGTGACCGAGCAGGGTTCTCTGAAGGCCACGGGCCGGTCCCTGGATGTGGCCATCCAGGGCAATGCCTTCCTGTCCGTCCAGACCGCCGCCGGGACCCGGGTCACCCGGGACGGCCGGCTCCAACTGGGACTGAACGGACAGCTGGAGGCCATGGATGGCAGCCCGGTACTCGGCAAAAATGGCCAGCCCATCACCGTGGACCCCAAGAACGGGAACATCGCCATCTCGGCCGATGGCACGGTCCAGCAGGCAAATCAGACCCTCGGCCAGCTGGACCTGAAGGCCTTCGAGAAGCCCGGTGCCCTGAAGCGCATGGGCGCCCTGCGGTTCGATAGCACGGGGGCGAACGAGGCCCCGATCAATGCCACCGTCGCCCAGGGCCACCTGGAGGAGAGTTCGGTGGATTCGGCCTCGACCATGATCGAGATGATCCGCCTGAACCGGCTCTACGAAATGAGCATGAAGGTGGCCTCAACGCTCACCAACGATCTCGATGAGCGGTCCATCACGACCGTGGCGGGAACCAGCTGACCGGCCGGCTCCGTCCTGGGTAATCGGCTCCTAGTTTTCAGTGAATTCATCCGGAGGTTTTTATGATGCGAGCATTGTGGTCAGCGGCTGCGGGCATGAATGTCCAGCAGATGAACATGGACACCATCTCCAACAACCTGGCGAACGTGAACACCACGGGCTACAAGTCGGCCCGGGCGCAGTTCCAGGACCTGCTCTACCAGACCGTCAACCTGGCGGGAACGAGCTCCAGCAGCACGACCACCATTCCCTCGGGCATCCAGATTGGCCACGGCGCCCGCCTGCAGAGCCTCCAGCACCAGTACAGCACGGGCAACCTGAACCAGACTGGCAACCAGTTCGACATGGCCATCCAGGGCGACGGCTTCTTCAAGGTCACCCAGGCGGACGGCACTCTGGCCTATACCCGGGATGGCAGCTTCACGCCGGACCAGAATGGCGCCCTGGTCAGTGCCACGGGGGCCCTGCTGGATCCGCAGATCACCATTCCCCAGGACACCCTAAGTGTGACCATCGCCCAGGACGGCACCGTGAGCGTCACCCAGTCGGGACAGACTCAGCCCACCACGGTGGGACAGATCACCCTCTCCCACTTCGTCAATCCCACGGGCCTGAATCAGTTGGGCAACAACCTGCTGCAGCCCACCCTGGCCAGTGGCGACGCCATCGATGGGGTGCCCGGGACCAACGGTCTGGGCACCATCGCCCAGGGTTCCCTCGAAGTCTCCAACGTGGATGTGGCCACCGAAATGGTGAACATGATCATCGGCCAGCGGGCCTACGAGGCCAACTCCAAGACCATCCAGACCGTGGACACCATGCTCAGCCTCGTGAACAACCTCAAGCGGTCGTGACATGCGAGCCCTCGCCCTGCTCCTCGTTCCTGCGGCCCTCGTGGCCCAGGCCCCGGCCGCTTCGGCTGTACGCCCGCCCGCCGCTCCTCCGGCAGACCTGGCCGGAGAAGAGAAGACCGGCGGGGAGCGCCTCATCGAGGCGGCCCAGACCCCGGGCTTTGCTGCCGAGCGCATGGCCGATGTCGCCCTGGCCTTCGCCAATTCGGAGGCGTCGAAACTCGGTGGCGAATACGCGATCAAGCTGGCCCAGCCGCCGAGGGTGCCCCGGACCCTCCCCGGCATCCTCAGCTTTGAGGCCTCCCACCTGAGCAAGATGGAGCCCCTGGGGCGCTTCTTCGTGGTGCTGACCATCAAGGTGAATGGCGAGAGCGTGGGCATGACCCGGGTGGACCTGGACGGCAGCTGGGTCGGCACGGTGCTCCGCGCCAGGGGTGGCCTGGTCCGCCAGACGGTGCTGACGGCGGACAAGGTGGAACCCAGTCCCTTCACGGGGGTGCCTCCGCCGGGTTTTCTCACGTCCATCCCCGAAGGCCAGCGGCTCATGCGCGCGGTGGCTTCGGGAAAGATACTGACCCGTGGCGACTTGGAGGCCATCCCCCTGGTGCAGCCGGGGGACAAGGTCCGCCTGACCATGACCCGCGAGGCCCTGACCATCAGCCTCGACACCACCGCCCTCAGTCGGGCGGGGCTGGGGGACAGGATAAGGCTGGAGACCCCGGGTGGCAGGAAGCCGCTCACGGCCATCGTGACGGGAGCCGGCGAGGCCCGCCTGCTCTAGGCGAACCGCGGCAATCTTCCCTTGGCTAGGCAGGGATTCGGACGTATTCTGAACCCTTGCGCAAGGAGAAGCCCATGGCTCACGAAGGTCACGAACACGGACCGGACTGCAACCACGATCACGATGATTCCTTCGAGATCGAAGTCGTCGAACTCGAAGATGAAAATGGCGAGAAGGAAGAGTTTGCCATCCTGGAGGAGCTTGAGTTTGAAGGCCGCAGCTTCGCCATCCTGGCGCCCCTGGCGGAATTGCAGGCCCAGGAGGAGGGCACGGCGGACCCCGAGGAGGGCCTGAGCCTCGAGATTTTCGAAGTGAAGGACGAGATGTTCACTCCCCTCGAGGACGAGGAACTGGCCGAACGGCTCATGAAGCACCTGGACGAGCAGGAAGCCAAGCTCAAGGCTGAGGAAGAGAAGGACTGACCCTTCCTCCCCGAGCCCCACGAAGGCCCCCGGCTCGGGGGCCTTCGTGCGTAGGGGCAATGTCGGTACTCTGGACGGATGTTGTCCGACCCTGTCCGCTTCGAAGGCCGAGTGCTTTTCCTTACGGAGGATCCGGCCCGGATCCTCCGCCAGCTGGACGGAGAAGACCTGGACTCTTCCGACACCGGTCCCCTGCGGGATCAGATCAGCACGGATGAGATCACGCCCGCCCAAATCTGCTACTACTTTGATGAAAAGCTGGGCGACTTCCCCTACCTCGGGTTGAAGTGCGGCGAGGCCTTCCCGGTCCAGGAAGGTGCGGTCCGACGGGGCGGATTTTCCGTCAGCGTGGCAGGCCGGCGCCGCGGCAAGGGCAGCAGCCGGGAGGCCAGCCCCTACGCGGAGCAGACTGCGGGCATCCGCCTGGTGGTGGCTGAAAGCTTCGAGCGCATCTACCGGCAGAACGCCCAGAACCTGGGGCTGCTCACGAGCACCGACTTCGGCCTGATCCCCCGGATCCGGCGGGGCGAGGCCATTCCCCTGGCCGAATTCACGGCAGGCCTGGATCCGATCACCGGCGAGATCGTGCGCCGCGGCGGGCTCTTCGCCTACAACGCCGCTCGGCTCCGCGGCGACACGGCACCGCCGCGGCCGCCCCACCGGCCGCGGCCCATGACCTATGCAGAAAAGCTGCTGGCACGCCATGCGGTCGTCGATGCGGCGGCGGGGCAGGTGGGACTGCCGGCGGTGCGCCCCGGCGACGGGCTCTTCGTGCAGGCAGACTGGCGCTTCAGCCACGAGTACGTGACACCCATGGCCGCGAGCTTCCTGGAGAAGGCCCTGGGACCTGACGTGCAGCTCCGCGACCCTGCCTCCATCCTGGCCTTCCGGGATCACCTCACCTTCCTCCACCACAGCATGCAGGCCGGACACCGGGCCATGGGCCTGCTGGCGGTGGCCGAGGCCCTGAAACCGGCCCAGGAAGCCTTCTGCCGGAAACACGGGATCCGGCTCCACGGCGAGTTGTCCGATGGCAGCGGCAGCGAGGGCATCTGCCATGCGCTCATGACTGAACGCTACGCCCTGCCGGGCCAGGTGGTGGTGGGCACGGACTCCCACACGAGCCATGCGGGGGCCCTGGGCTGTCTGGCCTTCGGCGTGGGCACCACGGACATCGCCTGTGCCTGGGTCACGGGCGACGTGCGCGTGACCGTGCCACCCACGCTGCGGGTGCTGCTGCGGGGACGGCTGCGGGTGGGCGTGTCCGCCAAGGATCTCGTCCTGCACTTGCTGGCCCGGCCCCTCATCCGCGAGGGCGGCGCCATCGGCCATGTCATTGAGTACATGGGTGAGGGCCTGCGGGACCTCGACACGGACGAACGCGCCACCCTCACGAACATGGCGGCGGAGATCGGGGGCTTCACGGGGCTCATCGCCCCGGACGAGGAGACGGTCCGGTTCGTGAAGGAACGCCGGCATGCGGATCTGGTCCTGGAGTCCTGGATGCGCGGGGATGAGGGCGCGGACTACGCGCACACCCTGGAGGTGGACTGCGGGGCCCTCGGGCCCATGCTGGCCCGCCCGGGCGACCCCGGCAACGGCATGGCGCTGGCGGACCTGGGTCGGATCGTTCCCATCCACATCGCCTACCTGGGCAGCTGCACCGGCGGCAAGCGGGAGGACCTGCGCCGGGCCTTCGAGGTGGTGCAAGGGGCGGTTCGGGAGGGCCGGAGCGTCCCGGCGGGGGTGCAGTTCTTCGTGCAGTGTGGCAGCGAGGACGTGCGCCGCCATGCGGTGGAACAGGGCTGGCTGGCGGCCTTCGAGGCCGTGGGTGCGGTGGTGCTGGGCAGCTCCTGCGGGGCCTGCATCAACGCGGGTCCGGGGGTCTCCACCCACCCGGACCAGGTGACCATCAGTGCCATCAACCGGAACTTCCCGGGCCGCAGCGGCCCGGGCCAGATGTGGCTGGCCAGTCCCGCCACGGTCGCAGCCAGCGCCCTGGCCGGGCGCATCGCCGGGGCGGCAGAAATTCCTGTTAATACAGGCGCGAATTCCCGGACAGGCCCGCTAAGGTGACTTGAGCCAGGTCCCTGTTGGACCGCCAGACCTTCATTCTGCTTCCCGGAGATGACCCCCTTCATGCGCACCCACAGCCTTGTCTCTCTCTTCCTGTCCGCTGGCTGCCTGTTTGCCGGAGCCCCTGATCCAGGCGGTTCGGGCAAGGCCCCACAGCCGGCTGAAAGGGCGTCCATGGATTCGCCCTCCGATCCGGACCGGTTCGGGCACCTGCCCCGGCTGCTGCTGGACGATACCGAGCATGCCGTCACCGCCCCCGCGCGCTGGGACCGCTCGGACTGGACGACTGCCGGCCTGGGCGCGGCCGCGGTGCTGGGCTCAGGCCTGCTGCTGGACCACTCCATGGCCCAGTTCATGGCCAGGCACGCCAGCGCCTCCTGGGACCGCGATGCCAAGGCCGTGCAGAACCTGGGCAGCACGCCCAGCGTGGCGATCGCGGTGGGCACCTATGTGGCCGGTGTCGCCTTCAAGGATCCCGAAGTGCGGGCCACGGGCATCGACACCATGGTGACCATGGGGCTGGCCCAGCTCCTGCTCACCATTCCGCTGAAGGTGGTGGTGGGCCGGTCCAGGCCTTCCAAGGACCTGGGTACGCACGATTTCCATCCCCTGAATGGGGGAGAGTCCTTCCCCTCAGGCCACACCACCCAGGCCTTCGCCCTGGCCTCGGTCATCGCCGAACACGCAGATCAGCCCTGGGTATCCTGCGTATCTTACGGACTCGCGGGGCTGGTGGGGGTGGCCCGCATGGAGCAGCGCCAGCACTTCCTGTCCGACGTGGTGGCAGGTGGGCTCATCGGAACCTTCGTCGGCAAGACCGTGGTCGCCTACAATCAGACCCTGCGCGCCGATGCCCACTCCAAGCTCTCCGTGTCCGTCGCGCCCACCTTCCAGCCCGGAGGCTACGGGCTCAGCGTGGCCATGAAGTTTTAGAGCTCATCACAAAACCCGACAAGGCCGCGGGGTCTGGTTAGGAGCTCTTGACCAGCGTCGACCAGAGGAAGGCGAGGAAGGTCAATACGGCGCTGAAGCTGAAGATGAGCACGGCCCCGGCGGCGCAGTCCTTGGACACCTTGATGGCCGGGTGGAGTTCTGGGTGCAGGTGGTCGAGGGCGTGTTCCAGGGCTGTGTTGAAGAGCTCGGCCGCCAGCACCAGGCTGCAGTTCAGCAGCAGCAGGGCCCACCAGATGGCTGCGGGCCGCAGGCCGAGGAGCAGGCCCACCACCGCCAGGGCCATCATGCTCTGGAATCGGAAACTGGCCTCCAGCCTCCAGGCCGTGCGGATCCCCTGCAGGCTGTAGGACAGGCGCTTGGGAAAGGGCTGGTTCTTCATGGGCTCCTTGATGAGGATCTTGATGGGAACATTCATTGTGACACCGGAGCCTCCTGATGCTTGATCCCGTCCTCGCCGCCCGTTACCGCGCCCTGCTCCAGGCGAACCGCGGTCGCATCGGCGCCCCCGCCCTGGACTCCCGGGAGCGGGTCCTCGTGGTGGACACTGCCCGCCAGCGGCTGGGTCTGCTGGAGGACGGGAGCCTGGTGTTCGAGGCCAGCGTCTCCACTGCGAAGAACGGCCTGGGTTGCGAGGAGAACTCCCATCGCACCCCCACGGGTTGGCACCGCATTCACGCGTGCATCGGGGCCGGGGCGGAACCTGGGACCGTCTTCCGCAGCCGCGTGGCCACGGGGGAGGTGTGGCGAGGCGAGCCGCGGGAGGACGACCTGATCCTCACCCGGGTGCTGACCCTGGATGGGCTCGAAGATGGCTGGAACCGGGGACCCGGGCGGGATTCCCGGAAACGGTTCATCTACCTTCACGGCACCAACCAGGAGCTGCAGCTCGGTCAGCCCGTCTCCCATGGTTGTGTGCGCCTCTCCAATGCGGACGTGGCCGCCCTGTTCGAGCGCGTCTCGTCCGGCGATCCCGTGCTCCTCGCCGAAGAGCTGTCCGGCGATGGCCTGGGCCTCGGGCGGCTTCACTTCGCGGGGGTCGCGGGCAGCGGCATGAGCGCCCTGGCCCAATTCGTGGTGATGAAAGGGGGCCGGGCCAGCGGCAGCGACCGCAGCTTCGACCGGGGCCAGCGGCCCGGGGCCAGGGCACAGCTGGAAGCCCTGGGCGTGGTGATCCATCCCCAGGATGGCGTAGGTTTGGAAGGCGACTGCTCGGCCCTCATCGTGTCCACGGCCGTGGAAGAGGAGGTGCCTGATGTGGCGGCGGCCCGGCGCCTGGGCCTGCCGGTGCTGCACCGCTCGGACCTGCTGGCCCATCTCGTGGCGCGGTACCGCACCCTGGCAGTGACCGGTACCAGCGGCAAGTCCACCACCGTGGCCATGGCTTTCGAAATCCTGCGGGGCGCGGGGCTGGATCCCTCGGTCATCACGGGCGGGGAGTTGGTGTCCCTGCAGCGGGAGGGGCTCTGGGGCAATGCCTGGGCGGGGGCCTCGGACCTGCTGGTGGTGGAGGCCGACGAGAGCGACGGCTCTGTCGTTCGCTACCATCCGGCCGTGGGTGTGCTGCTGAACCTGCAGCGGGACCACAGGGAGATGGACGCCGTGGCCGAGATGTTCCGTGCCTTTCGGGACCAGGTGCGGGAGAGGGCCGTCGTGGGCGAGGTCGGGAACCTGCGTGAATTCGCCCCGGGCGCGGCGGTCTTCGGAGTTGGCGAGGGGGTGGATCTTCGTGCCGAGAGCCTGGACCTTGGACCGGAGGGGTCCTCTTTCCTGGTGCGGGGCCTGCCCTTCCGGCTTCCGGTGCCGGGCCAGCACAACGTGGAGAATGCCCTGGCGGCCATGGCCGCCTGCGAAGCCCTCGGTGTGCCCCTGGCTGCCATGGTGGGCCCCCTGGGGGCCTTCCGGGGCGTGGCGCGGCGCTTCCAGGTGCTGGGCACCCGGGGCGGGGTGACCGTGGTGGATGACTTCGGCCACAACCCGGCCAAGGTGGCGGCCTCCATCCGCGCAGCGCATCTCCGGGTGCAGGCCGGGGGTGGACGCATCCTGGCGGTTTTCCAGCCCCACGGGTTCGGCCCCCTCCGGTTCCTCCGGGGGGATTTCGTGGAGGCCTTCGCCGCGGAACTGGCGCCCCGGGACCGCCTCTGGTTCCTGGAGGTCTTCTACGCCGGGGGCACCGCCACTCGGGATATCAGCAGTGGGGAGGTGGTCCGGGACATCGCCGCCCGGGGCGTGGTCGCCGCGTTCGCGCCCTCGCGGGAGTGGCTGGCCGGTCGCCTGGTGGCCGAAGCGAAGGCGGGCGACCTGATCCTCGTCATGGGTGCCCGGGATCCCTCCCTTGCTGGTTTCGCGAAGGCGATCCTGGAGGCGCTGCCTTCCTGAGGAACTGACCTTGGTTCGGGTACCCTCAAGGCATGGAACCCACCACCCTCCGCGCCGTGATGTCCACGCTCCGGAATCCGGAGACAGGCTGTCCCTGGGACCTGAAGCAGGATCACCAGACTCTGGCCCGCTACCTGCGCGAGGAGGCGGCCGAGGTGCTCGAAGCGCTGGCGGCCCACCATCCAGGCGATGCGACCACGGAGGCCCACCTCTGTGAAGAGCTGGGCGACCTCTGGCTGCAGGTGGCCTTCCACGCCCAGCTGGCGGCGGACCGCGGGGCCTGGGATCTCCACGAGGTCGAGAGGACGGTCGTGGAAAAGCTGGTGCGCCGCCATCCCCACGTGTTCGGCGAGGTGGCCGTCGAGGGCGCGGGCGACGTGCTCCGCAACTGGGCGGCCATCAAGCGCGACGAGAAGGGCCTCGGGCCCGAGCGTGAACCGCGGCTGCTGGAGGGCATTCCGCCCACGCTGTCCCCCATGGACGAGGCCCTGGAGATCGGCCGCCGCTGTGCCAAGGTGGGCTTCGAATGGCCCGACCTGGAGGGGGTCCTCGACAAGGTGAAGGAGGAGGTGGCCGAACTGCAGGCCGAATCCGATCCGGTCCGCGTGGAGGAAGAGTTCGGGGACGTGCTGTTCAGCCTCATGCAGTGGGCCCGCAAGAAGGACGTGGATCCGGACGCCGCACTGCGGCGCCAGATGATCCGCTTCAAGAGCCGCTTTGCCGCCGTCGAGGACGATGCCCGCGCCGCCGGCGGGTGGGCTCACCGTGACCTCGAGCAGATGGAGGCCGCCTGGCAGGCCGCCAAGAAGAAGGGGAGGCCCTGATGGATCTCCTGGTGCTGCTTTCGAAGCCGGGGAACCCTCCCGTGGCCTTCCTCTTCTTCTTCGTGCCGGTGGTCTTCCTGGGAAGCACCTGGCTCACGAACCACCTGATGGGGATCGATGCCATGTACCGGGACTGGCCCGCCGACCCGAACGATCCCATCGAGCGGAAGCTCGGCTGGCAGCAGGTGGAATTCGGTGCCTTTCGTGGGCACTGCCCCATGTCCATCCAGTTCGGGCGGCGCTGCCTGCACCTGAAGGAGCCCTTCCCCTTCCAGCCCCTGTTCTGGAAGGGGCCGGCCTCGATCCCCTGGGCCGAGGTGCTGCTGGAGAAGGCACCCAGGGAGGCCTGGTGGGCCTTCCTCAGCCCGACCCAGTTCCGGCTGGGACGGGGAGGGCGGCTGATCCGACTTCGGGGCAAGGCCGCCAAAGCGCTCATGGCGCGTGTGTCGGAGGCCCAGGAGCCAGGGGTGCACGGCAATGAGCCGCCCATTCTGAGGCCGCCTGTGGTGGGTCCCGGGGCCATCCGGCCCAGATAGCCACCTGCCCCCGGCCATGGACCGGCCCAGGCCCTCAGCGCGGCATAATGGGTCCACCTGGACATCTGCCCCATGAGCCCTCTGCCGTTCCACCTCGTGACCCTGTCCCACTCCGAGTGGGAGGCCGCCCTGGCCTGCGCCAAGGGCCTCGGGGAGGACGCCCTTCCGGAACTGCGGCTGGATCTGTTCCCGGGGCTGGATCCGGAAGCCCTGGTGGACGCCCTGAAGCGCCGCTGCCTCGTGACCTGCCGCCGGGCCTCCGAGGGCGGGCGCTGGCCGGACGAGGACGAGGCGGGGCGCCTGGCGCACCTGACCCGGGCGCTCCGGGGCAGGCCCGCCTGGATGGACCTGGAATGGGACCTGCCCATCCCCGCCGACATCCAGGCGGCCCGCACCCATGTGCGGCTGCTGCGGTCCATCCACGTGGCACCGGGTGTCTTCGACCTGGAGGCGCGCCTCTCATCGCTGCCCGATGGCGAGGCCTTCAAGTGGGTGGGCTGGGCCGGGCGACTGGGCGACAACGGCCGTCTCCGGGGGGCACTGGCCTGGGCTCGGGACCACGGCACCCGGCTGTCGGCCTTCCTCATGGGCCCCAAGGGCCTCCCCAGCCGGGCCCTCCAGGCGGTCTGGGGCGGGGCTTTCACCTACGCGGCGCCCGACGACGGGCCTCCAGCCGCCCCGGGCCAGCTGCCCCTGTCGGTCCTCCGGGCCTGGCGCGCCGCCAAGCTCCACGCAGGCTGCGGCCTCTGCGGGGTCATCGGCGACCCGGTCCTGCATTCCCGGGGGCCGGCCTTCCACAATCCGCGCTTCCAGTACGCCCTGAAGGACCTGGTCTACCTGCCCCTGCTTTGCGCGGACGCGGAGGAGGCCGGGGAGGCCCTGGATGCGCTCGGCGTCCTGGGCCTGAGCATCACGGCACCCCTGAAGCTTTCGCTGCCGGAGGCCCTCGGCCTGGTGGGTCCCCTCAACACCCTCTGGCGGCGGCGGCCCGGCGAGCCCTGGCAGGGAGCCAACACTGATGCCGAGGCCCTGGAACAGGCCCTCTCGGAGCTGGAACCCGGCCCCGTCCTCCTGCTGGGGGAGGGCGGCGTGGCCCGCACCAGCCGCGAGGTCCTGGGGGGGGCCGGGCGGGCCGTGCTTCAGGTTTCGCGGCGATCCCCCTCGACGGCGGAGGCGGTGGCGGCCCTCGGGCCGGTGGGCGTGGTCCAGGCCACGAGCCTCGGCATGTCCGCCCTGGAGCCCGTGCCATTCCCGGACCTGCTGGAGGCGGCCCGGCCCAGCGCCCGCTGGGCTGTGGAGTGGATCTACAAGGAGGACACGGCCTTCGCGATCTGGGCCCGGAATGCGGGCCTCCGCCTGGTGGAGGGCCTGGCGCTATTCGACGCCCAAGCCGAAGCCCAGAGCCGGCGTTTCATCGAAGGCTGCGGCGGGGTCGACTGAGCCTGGATAGCTGCTAGTTTCTTCCCATGGACCTCCTACTGGTCGAGGACAAGGACAGTTTCCGACGGCTGCTGAGCCAGGCGCTGGAAGGAACGGTCTGGAAGGTGAAGGCCGTGGCGGATCCCCAGGAGGCCCTGGGGGCCATGGAGGCCCAGTCCTTCCACGTGCTGGTCACGGACCTCCGCCTGCCTGGCATGAACGGCCTCGAACTGATCCGCCGGGCACGGCGCCTCAACCCCCGCCTGCGAGTGGTGCTGATGTCCGCCTTCGGAGAACCCAGCGATATCGTCGAGGCCATGCGGCTGGGGGCGGACGACTTCCTTCCCAAGCCCTTCGACCTGGACACGTTCCTGGCCCTCCTCGACCGTCTCCGGGCGCTGGTGGGGGCGCCGCCCCCGGATCCCGCCGAGGCCTGGGTCGCCCACAGCCCGGCCATGCAGGCCCTGGAGGCGGCGCTGCGCCAGGCTGCGGCTTCACCTCTGTCCGTCCTGTTCCGCGGCGAACGCGGGTCCGGCCGGGAGCGCTGTGCCCGTCGCCTCCACGTCCTGCGCCACCCCGCGGCGCCCTACCTGAGCCTGCCGGCGGCCACCCTGGGGCCCGAAGGCCCCGACCCGCGGACCCTCCAGCTGCTGGAGGGGGGCAGCCTCTTCGTCCCAGGGCTGGAACACCTCTCACAGGCCGCCGTGCTTCCCCTGGCAAGGGCAATGGACAGTGGCGCCGGCCGCCGTCTCGCCTGGATGGGAAGCGTCGACCCCGAGGGGGTGCTCCCTCCGGTCCTCGCGGAGCGCCTGGGTTCCCTGGAACTGCCGGTGCCTCCCCTGCGGGAACGACGGGAGGACCTGCTGGCCCTGACCCGCCAGTTGCTGGAGGTGGCCGCCCGGCGGGAGAGCCGTCCCGCGCCCTGGCTGGATCGGGGTGCCGAGCGGCAGCTGCTGGAACACGCCTGGCCAGGCAATGTGCGGGAGCTGGAAGTGCTCCTCGGCCGGACCCTCCTCTTTTCGGAGGGCCATGCCATCCGGACCTTTGCGGATCTGGGGTTGGGGCAGGCCGCTCCCCTGTGTCTGCCCTGGCCCGAGGCCGGCAGCCTGGACGGCATGCTCAGGGTTGTGGTGCGGTCCGCCGAAGCCAAGCTGCTGCGCCAGGCCCTGACCGAGGCCGCCGGGGATCTGCCCCGGGCTGCGGAGGCCCTGGCCCTGACCGTCCGGACCCTGGCTCAGCGCTTGCGGGACCATGGCATTCCTCTTGAAGATAGAGACTCCACCTCCGCAAGCCCGAAGGGTGAGCGGGAGCGCACCGCGATGGAGCGTGCGGTCGAGGGAGAAAGCAGGCAGCCGTGGAAGGCCCCATGACTCAGGTCCCACCCATCCTCGTCCCTCCGACCCGCAGCCTGGAGGGAATCCGCCCGGCTGCCCGGGCCGGGCTCACCGCGCTCCAGTCCGTGGTGGTGGGCAAGGAAGCGCAGGTCCGGCGGGCCTTTGCGACCATGCTGGCCGGTGGCCACGTGCTGCTGGAGGATCTCCCGGGCGTGGGGAAGACCACCCTGGCCAAGGGGCTGTCCCGCATCCTCGGCGGCAGCTTCCAGCGCGTCCAGGGCACCAACGACCTGCTGCCCTCGGACCTGCTGGGGGTCCACCTCTGGGATGCGAAGGAGGAGGGTTTCCGCTTCCAGCCCGGTCCCGTGTTCTGCCATGTGCTGCTCCTGGATGAGCTGAATCGCATCGGCCCCAAGACCCAGAGCGCCATGCTCGAAGCCATGGTGGAGGGGCAGGTCACCCTGGACCGAAGCACCCACAAGCTGCCCGAGCCCTTCTTCGTCATCGCCACCCAGAACCCGCTGGACCACGCCGGGACGTTCCCCCTGCCCGAGAGCCAGCTGGACCGCTTCTCCTGCACCATCCACCTGGGCTACCCGGACCGGGTGGCGGAACGGCGCATTCTCACGGGGGAGGCAGGCGCCGAGCGGCTGGACACGCTCTCGCCCGTGTTGGATCTGGAGGGGTGGCGCCAGGCGCGCGAGGCGGTACGCCTCGTGAAGGTTTCCGAAGCGGTGCTGGACTATGTCGAACGGATGGTGGAGCGCATCCGCGCCGGCGGGGGGTTCTGCTCGAGCCGCGCGGCCAAGCACTGGCTGGCGCTCGCCCAGGCCGAGGCCTGGCTCCAGGACCGGGACTTCGTCACCCCGGACGACCTGCAGGGCACCCTCTCGGACACCATGGCCCACCGGGGCAGCCTGGATGATCGCCGGCTCAACCGGGGCGAGCGGCGCGAACAGCTGGCCAGGCTGCTGAAGGAACTGCCCGTGGGGTGGGCCGGATGACTGAGGAAGAATCGGTCGGTCAGCTGATCCGGCGGGCCCGCGAGGCCAGGGGACTCCGTTTGGAGGAGCTGGCCAGGGAGCTGAAGCTTCCGCTGCGGCACCTCGAGGCCATCGAGGGGGACCACTGGGATGCGCTGCCGCCCGGGCGGCCCAGGCCCCTGGCCCGCCAGCTGGCCGCCCGTCTGGACGTGGATCTCGAGTACCACACCGGAGCCTTCCAAATCGTCCCTGGCGTACAGGAACTGGAACCGCCTGATCCCCGGCAGGAACGGCTCGAGCGGGTGGTCATGGGGGTCCTGACGGCCGTCTCGGTCCTGGTACTGCTCTGGCTGGTCGTGCCAGGCCCCAGCCTGGGCCGCAAGCCGCCGCCAAGCTACCTGGCGGTGCTCACCAGGCCCACCCTGCCACCTCCCCCGGCGCCTTCCGCCTCCCCCTATCCGGTCCTTGGCGAGCTCCTGCCCGAGGCCCCCTTGAATGACCAGGGAACCCTGGTCAGCCTTCGGGTCATGGACACCTGCGAGGTGAACATTGAACCCCAGACAGATGCCGGAGGGCCGCGCCTGGTGCGGACGCTCCGGGTCTCGGAGCCCTGGCGCCTCCGGGTCAAGGGGCCCTTCACCCTCCGGCTCGACAATGCCGGGGTGGTCAATGTGGAGGTGGCCGGCCGCCGCATCGTCCACGGCCAGAGTGTCGGGGAGCCGTGGACCGGCCAGTTCGATGAGGAAGGGCATTGGCTCAGGCCCGCGCTTCCTGAACTGCCCGAAGGGGCACCGGTGCCCGATGATGACGAGGACGGAACCAAGCCATGAGCATGCACCCCATTGTCGAGCGGTTTCTCCAGGGCGGGCTGCCTGAGCCCATGGTCATGGCCCTGGTGGGGGGCGGCCTCCCCGTGCCCACCCGGGACCTGCTGTTCGCCCTGGCCCATGCGGGCCTGAAGGAAACCCCCTACACGAAGCGGGCCCTCGACTTCTTCGCGACCATGCCGGAATCGCTCCTGTCGGGCGTCCTGGCCGACGCGATCGAGCCGCCGACCCCCCTGGAGCTGGTGCTCTGCCACCGCAAGGAGCCCGCCCTGTTGGAGGCGGTGCTCCTGAATCCGTCCCTCACCTCTGCCATTGTCGAGGCCTCGGTGCCCAGCCTGCCTGGGGCCGTGCTCGAGATCGTGCTGAACAACCAGGTGCTGTGGATGGAGCGCCCCAGGATCCTGGACCTCCTGGAGGAGCATCCGGAGGGGGAATACGTCATCAAGCGGCGCGTCAACGAGTTCCGCTTCGATGTCCTCCGACTGATCCCAGAGGAAGTGAAGCAGCAACGCCTGGAGATCATCGACGAGGTGGAGGCTGGCCGCCTCGACCGGGCCTGGTCGGAACTCCCTCTCCCCAAGGAGAAGTCGAAGGAGGAGGCCGAAGCCGAGGACGAGCCCGAGGAGGTGGCGGCCGAGCGCCGGCTGCTGGCGCAGAAACCCCCGGTGGATGACCAGGGTCAGGAGATCAACCTCACCCTCACCCAGCGGGTGATGAAGCTCACCACCAACCAGAAGATCATGCTCGCCATCAAGGGCGGCAAGGAGGAGCGAACGCTCCTCATCCGCGAGTCCAACCGCCTCATCCAGGTCAACGTCATCCGGAACGGCCGGATCACCGAAGGCGAAGTGGCCTATATCGCCCAGATGCGCACCGTGAACGAGGAAGTGCTGCGGATCATCTCCAACAGCCGCGAGTGGATGAAGAAATACCCCATCACCAAGGCCCTGGTCATGAATCCCCGCACCCCCCTGCCCGTGGCCATGACCCACTTCAAGCGGCTGTATGAAAGCGACATGAAGCTGCTCATCAAGGACCGCAACGTGGCCGAACTGCTGCGCCGCGAGGCCAAGCGGCTGGTGGAGATGAAGACCCACGGGAAGGGGTAGCCCCCCTGTGACTGACTGCGCTAAGCTGGAGGTCCCGCGGGCGTAGTTCAGTGGTAGAACGTCAGCTTCCCAAGCTGAATGTCGCCAGTTCAATCCTGGTCGCCCGCTCCAAAGCGAACAGCCTCCATTCCGGAGGCTTTTTGCCATGGGGGGCGATTAGCTGTGGTTTCTAAATCCCGGGGGCCTTCGGTTCGATAGAGGACTCAAGATGCCCAAGGAGGATCCCATGTCCATCCGGACCCAAGTGGCCACGGCCCTCATGCTGGGACTGGTCGCCTGCAGTTCCTCGTCCACTGACCAGGTCACGGTGCAAAACACGGATCCGGCCTCCCTGAAGGTCTCGCCCGCAGGGGTGGCGACCATCACCTTCACGGACCTCGAGACGATCCGCCCGGACAGCCTCGCCTCGGGAACCTCCGGCAGCAGCTGCATCACGGTGACGCCCACGGGCCTTTCCAGTTTCAAGTACACCTTCACCGGCTGCAAGTCAGCCAGCGGCGGCACCATGTCAGGCACCGTGACGATCACGGCCACAGGAACCAGCACCCTTGTCGACACCGCGGTCTATGACCTGGCGGTCGCGGATGCGTCCGGGACCTGGCACTACTCGGGCACCGAGGTGACCACCATCAACGCCTCGGCCAAGACCGCGGGCATCACCGTCCCAGCCGGCCAGACGTTCGCGGTGGCGTTCCAGAGCGCCTCCGATGCCAGCAAGAACAAGACCTGGACCTATTCGCCTGATCTCCAGGCGGACTGGTCCAACTCGAGTGCGGTGAAATTCTGGGGGAGCTATACCTTCCAGCAGACCCAGCCGGCCGGGGGCACACTCACGGCCACCATCGCCCCGACAACCCCGCTGACCTGGACCACTGGCTGCAGCTACCCGAGTGCGGGTGTCCTGGACCTTTCCCTTCCCCCGGCCAGCGCAGAGATCCGCTTCGACACCTCGATCACGGACGCCAGCGTCCAGCAGGGCTGCGGCGTCGTCACGATCAACGGCTACCGGCTCACCCTGGGCCAGTAGTCCATCCGAATCGAACCAGGGCCCCGGCATGGCTCCGGGGCCCTGGTGTCGCCGGTCGGGGCCGGCCTAGAACCGGGCGACGACGCCGAAGCCCGTTCCCTGTCGATTCAGTTGCAGTTCGAGGTCGTCCTTGATGGAGCCATTGGGCACGTTGAATTTTTCCGAATCCGTGAAGACCCGGACCCCGAGCCAGCGGAGGGGGAAATAGCGGAGGTCCGCGCCGGCATGGTGGTAGGAGGCGCCCTTGTAGGTCAGCAGGTGGAAGTACCCCTTGGCGACGACCCGTCTGTCGAAGGCGTCGAAGCCCGTGGACAGGCCGATCTGCGGAATGGGCAGGGGCACCTTCTCGGTGACGGGAGGGACATAGGCTGTGGTGAGCGGCTCATAGGCTGAGGCCGTCATGTCCAGGTCCCAGACCCGTGCACCGAGATCGATGCCGATCCAGAACTGGGGCCACTTCAGCGCGCGGATGGTCCAGTTGAAGGTGTAGTCCTTGAGCTTGACGGTCGAGTCCACGATGGCCCCGGCGTGGAAGGTGGCGCCATTGAGCTGCACGTCCCGCTGGATGTAGTTGTGGCCCTGGTAGTCCTGCTCCTCGGCCGAAACCTCGAGGGCGAAGCGCGGCCCCTGGTACTCCATGCCGAAGCCCACCTTGGTGGAGCTCTTCTGGATGCCGAAGTCGTTCTGGAGGTCCACGACCAGGGGATTTCCGTTCTGGACCCCCTGGAAATGGCCCTCGAAGGTCGGAGCCACGCTGTGCACGTCGACCTGGAACGAGCGCACCAGGTCCTCTGCCAGGAGTGGAACGCAGGAAACCAGGCCGATTGCCACCATCCTCTGGAACATTGGGGACCCCCCTGAAGTTGCCCTAGGGATCGGCACCGGACCGTTTCGACATGCGTTCTGGCGCGAATTTCGAGCCGGGGCGTCCGAAGCCGGCCCGGGAGGGCTCAGCCCAGGTAGGCCGCGATGACCCGCTCGTTGCGGCTGAGCTCGTCGGGGGTGCCCTCTACGGCGATGCGGCCGTGCTCCATGACATAGGCGTAGTCGGCGACTTCCAGGGCGCTCTTGGCGAACTGCTCCACCAGGAGGAGGGTGATGCCCTCCTCTTTGAGGCGTCGGATGGTGCGAAAGACCTCCTGCACGATGACTGGGGCGAGTCCCATGGAGGGTTCGTCCAGCAGCATCACCTTGGGTCGGGCCATGAGGGCGCGGCCGATGGCCAGCATCTGCTGCTCGCCGCCGGAAAGGGTCCCGGAGGCCTGTCTGGCCCGGTCCCTGAGACGGGGGAACAGGTCGTAGACGCGGTTCAGGTCCGCCTGGGCCTTGGTCCGGAAACCGAAGAACCGGGGCAGCCGTGAATAGGCGCCGAGCAGGAGGTTGTCCTCCACGGAGAGGGGCCCGAAGACCTTGCGGCCCTCCGGCGCGTGGGCCAGTCCAAGCCGCGCGATGCGCGAGGCGTCCAGGCCCTGGACCTCCTGGCCATCGAGCACGACCCGGCCACGGCCGGGTTTGAGGCTGCCGGAGATGGCCCGCATGGTCGTGGTCTTGCCGGCCCCGTTGGCGCCGATGAGCGCCACGAGGGTGCCTTTCTTCACGGAGAGGGTGGTGCCCGTCAGCACTTCGCTGGCGCCGTAGCCTGCATGGAGATCCTCCACTTGCAACATGGATGTCTCCTTCAAGCAGGCAGCGGCTCAGCGCCGCCAAGGGAGGGTTCCGAAGGGCCGGCAGGCTGGCCCAGGTAGGCCTCCACCACCTTCGGGTCGCGCTTGACCTCGTCGGGCGTGCCTTCGGCGATGACCTTGCCGCCGTCCAGCACCGTCACCACATCGCACAGCTCGCTGACGACGTCCATGTGGTGCTCGATGAGGAGGATGCTGATGCCGCGCCGGTGGACCCGCCGGATGATCTCGATCAGCTGGACCACGTCCGGGTGGGCCAGGCCCGCGGCGGGCTCGTCGAGGATGAGCAGGTCGGGCTTCCGGGCCAGGGCGCGGGCGACCTCCAGGAAGCGCTGGGCGCCGTAGGTGAGGTCCTTGGCCTTGGTGAGCGCCTGATCCTTCAGGCCGATCCGGTCCAGCAGGCAGAGGGCGTCGGCCTGGGCCCGGCGTTCCTCGGGACGGGCCAATCCCAGCAGCACCAGGGGCAGGGGACTGCGGTAGACGCCCCTCAGGGCCACCATAACGTTCTCCAGAGCCGTGAGTTCCCCGAAGAGCTGGAGGTTCTGGAAGGTCCGCGCCACGCCGGCCTTCGACACCCGGTAGAGGCTGCCGGAGGGCAGCACTGCGCCCCGGAGGAGGATGCGGCCGGAACTGGGCGTGTAGAGCCCCGAGATGACGTTCACCACCGTGCTCTTGCCCGAGCCGTTGGGGCCGATGAGGCCATGGATGGTCCCCGAGCGGATGGTCAAGGAGAGGCCGTCCACGGCCCTTACCCCGCCGAAGTGGCGCTTGAGGTCCTCAAGGACGAGCAGGGGCGAGCCGTCGGCGGCATGGGGTGGCAGGAGGGTCTCGATGTCCGTGGGCACGGGCAGGGGGGCGTGGGGCACCCGGAAGAGTTTGGCCAGGAAGATGGAGAGGAAGCCCATCAGGCCTTCGGGCAGGCCCACCACCACGGAGAAGAGCATCAGGGCGAAGATGGCCTTGCGCCAGTTTTCGGTGTTCTCCACCAGCAGTCCGCCGACCACCAGGATGCCCATGGCCACCACGGGTGCCAGGGCCTGGAAGGGGCGGGTGGTCTTCTTCACGAGACCGCGCAGACCCGCCCCCAGGGCCAGGGCGAAGCCGAGGCCGGAGAAGATCTGGAACAGGTGGCGGTTCGAAAGCAGGTTGGGCAGGAGGACGATGACCGAGGCCCCCACAAAGGCCCCCCACAGGCTCTTCCGCCCGCCCAGGACCACGCCCAGCAGCAGGATGATCATCAGGTCGTAGGTGAAGCTCTGGGGCTGGAGGTACTCGAAGTTGAAGGCGTAGAGCCCGCCCGCCAGGCCACCCAGGCTCGACCCTAGCGCGAAGGCCGCGACCTTGTGCCGGTAGGTGCCCACGCCCATGGCATCCGTGGCGATGGGGCTGTCGCGCAGGGCCTCGAAGGCCCGGCCCCACTGCGAGGCCAGGAGATTGCGCATGAGCATCCACACCACGGCCAGCAGGGCCATGCAGAGCCAGTAGAAGAGGGAAGGCGTCAGTACATGGCCCAGGATCTGCGGGCGGGAGAGGCTCAGGCCCTGGGCCCCGCCGGTGATGCCCTCCAGTTCGTTGAGGGCCGTGGTGCTGAGGGCGGCGAAGCTGAGGGTGGCCAGGGCGAACTGGGGTCCCTCCAGGCGGAGGGCGGGCAGGGCCAGGAGGCTGCCCAGGACCAGGCCCACCCCCATGGCCGCCACCAGGGCCGGGCCCATGCCCAGGCCGAACCGGGTGACGGCGAGGCCTGCGGCATAGGCGCCCAGCCCCAGGAAGGCGACGTGGCCCAGGTTCACCTGGCCCAGGTAGCCCACGGTGACGTCCAGCCCGATGAGCAGGATGCCGTAGATGGCCAGGAGGGTGAGCAGGCCCAGGGCGTAGGGGTTCACGACCAGCAGGGGGATGGTGGCGAGGCAGGCGAAGACGATGAGCTCGGCGCCGCGGAGGAGGAGGATGCGCTTCATCTCAGACTTTCCTAATCACGGCTTTGCCGAACACGCCCGTGGGCCGCACGGCCAGGGCGAGGATCAGCAGGACGAGGCCGGGCGCTTCGCGCCAGCCGCTGCCCAGGTAGAAGCTCGACAGGCTTTCCAGGGCGCCCAGGAACATGCCGATGAGCACCACACCGAAACCCGAATCCAGGCCCGCCACCACGGCCACGGAAAAGGCCTTGAGGATGAGGGCCGAGGCCATGGTGGGGCCCACGGTGGTGATGGGCGAGACCAGGATGCCCGCCAGGGCGGCCACAGCGCCGGAGAGCCCGTAGGAGAGCA
>CAIMBM010000166.1 GCA_903839205.1 uncultured Holophagaceae bacterium
CCCGGATGCTCTTCAACCCCCCGAACTTCCTGGTGCTGGATGAGCCCACCAACCACCTGGACCTGGCCACCAAGGAGATGCTCATCGAGGCCCTGAAGGACTTCGAGGGCACCATGCTCTTCGTGTCCCACGACCGGACCTTCCTGCGGGGCCTCGCCAACCGCGTGCTGGAACTGGGCGGCGAGGAGCACGAGGGCCCCGTGGTGTTCGGGGGCTCCTACCCGGAATACGTGGAGCGCATGGGCCGCGAGGCGCCGGGAGTGCACAACTGAGCTTTCAGCCTTCGTCGGGAGGGTGGGTCCGAAGGGCCGGCGGAGGCTGGCAGCAGAGGGAGATCCACTCGCCCGTGCGGGGGTGAGCCAGCTCCAGCTGGTGCGCATGCAGCAGGTAGCCCAGGTCGCCGGGCAGGGCGGAGGTGCCCGGCAGGGGCACGCCGCCGGTTCCATAGAGTGGATCGCCCACCAGGGGATGCCCCGCGAAGGCCAGGTGGATGCGGATCTGGTGGGGACGTCCCGTGAGGATCTCCACCTCCACCAGGGAGGCCCCCTCCCGGTACTCCAGCACGGTCACGCGGCTTTCGGAGGGGCGTCCCCCGGCCCGGGCGGCGTGGAGCAGCCCCAGGGGGGCGTAGGGCACCTCCCCGATGGGGGCCGTGATGGCGAAGGCCGGGGCCTCGGGGCGCCCGCTGCACAGGGTGCGGTAGACCTTGCGGGTCCCCTCGCCCTGGAAGGCAGCCTGGAGAGGCTTCCGGGCCCCGGCCGAGGGCGCGAAGAGCACGATGCCCGAGGTGCCCCGGCCCAGGCGATGCATGGGGCTGGCCTCGGGGTGCCGCCGCCGGACCAGGGCGAGGAGCGTGTGGTCCAGGAAGGCGCCCCCCCCGGGCAGGGTGGGCAGGCCGCTGGGCTTGGCCACGGCCAGCAGGTCCTCGTCCTCATGGAGAATGGCGGTGGCTGCGGGCACCTCGGGCTCGATCCAAGGCGGGCGGGCCCAGACGAGCCTTTGCCCGGCCCGGAGGACGTCTTCCCCGTGGGCCTGTGCCTCCCCCAGGAACACCTCGCCCGACTCGATCCGCCTCAGCCATTCGGCTTCGGAGGCCAGGGGGTGCCGGAGGGCGAGATGGGCCAGCACCTTCCGTCCGGACTCCGGCGCTCCGATCCACTCTTCGTAGCGGAAGCCTCCGTTTGGTGCCTGCATGGGTTGTCCTGGGGCCACCGCTCAGCGTGGGTGGCCCCGGATTATCGCAGCTTGAACCGCTGGACGGTTTCCTTGAGCCCCTCGGCCACCCGGGACAGCTCGTCGGAGGTCTTCGCGATTTCATGCACGGTGGCCGACAGCTGCTGGGTGGCGGCGGCGTTCTGATCCAGCCGGGAGGCGGTCTGGTTCATGAGGCGGCCCACTTCCAGGCTGGTCTCGGCCTGGCCCTCGCTGAGGGTGCCGATCTCGTGGATGCTCCCGGACACCTGGGAGATCCGGTCCCGGATCGCCTCGAGGTGGTGGAGGGTCACCTCCACGCTGGAGGCTCCATCGGTCACCGCAGCTTGCATGGCGTGGATCGTCTCCTCGATCTCCTTGGCGCTGTGGCCGCTGCGCTCGGCCAGGATGCGGACTTCCTCGGCCACCACGGCGAAGCCCTTGCCCTGGGCACCGGCCTTGGCCGCCTCGATGGCCGCGTTCAGCGACAGCAGGTTGGTCTGCCTGGCGAGGCCCTGGATCACCTTCACCGCCTGGACGATGTGGGAAGTGGCCTCCTGGATGGCCTGCATGCCCTGTGACGTGCCCCGGCCGGTCTCGGCCCCCCGGTCCGTGTCCTGGACGGCCGCATCGGTCTTAATTCCGGTCTGCCGCGAGTGGTCGGCCATGGAGGCCACGTTGGCATCCAGCTGCCGCAGCGCTTCGAGGACCTGACGGCCCGCCTGGCGGAGCTCCTCGCCCACCCGGGCCGTCTCCTGGACCGTCGTGCTCATCTGTTCGGCGCTGGCGGCCAGTTCCGTGCTGCCCGAGGCCACCTGCTCCGAGGCCCGCCCCATGCTGCCCAGGGCCTGGTTGAGGTCGGCCACCATCCCATTGAAGGTCTGGGCCAGCTGCCCGATCTCGTCCTCGCTCTCCACGGGGGCCTTCACGGTCATGTCCCCGGTGGCCACCCGCCCGATGGCGCCGGAGAGGCGCTCCAGGGGCTGGAGGATGGAGGAGGACACCCGGCGGACCATGATGGCGCTGATGAGCACCAGCAGGCCCAGGCCCGCCAGGATGGCGATGATCCGGATGTTCCGCTGGGTCCGGTAGAGCGCGGCGGTGGACATGGAGACGCCGAAGGAGGCCACGAGGTCGCCGTCCTTCATGTTGTCGAAATTAGTTATTCCATAGGATTTGTGACAGTTGACGCAGGCTTCCTTGAGCCGGCCCTGCGTGAGGACGTAGATGAGCGGCTCGCCGTTGGCGTCGGTCCAGCGGCCCACCCGATGGTCCAGGGCCGGATTGCTCTCGAACTGGCTCCAGCTGGCCCGCTGGAAGGCCAGCACGGCCGGATCCTTGGGGTGGTCGTCCTTCATTACCTGATGGAAGGTCATGCCGTGGGTCTTGCAGTACTCCTCCGCATCCGCATGCAGCATGGAGCGCGAGGAAACCGCCAGGGTCGTGAGGTTCTCCTCGAAGGCCTGCTCGGCCTGGGCGGTCTGGTAGGAGCTGACCCCCCAGATGACGAGGCCCAAAACCGTCGCCAGGGCCAGCGTGACGGGCAGGAAGAATTTCAGGGCCAGGCCTTTGCGGTTCATGGGGCACCATCCGGGGTCCATTGGAAGAACTGAACGTCCATTTTTCGGCGGGCCTCGGTTGGGGAATTAATTTTGAAGGTCAAATCTTACTGATCCATCAGGAATTCAGGGCCGGGTCCGTCCCACCCGATGGAGTTCGGGGCCCTGATGGGTCGATAAGGAGATGAACATGCGAAAATCGTGGGCAGTTCTGGTCATGGCGGCGCTGGTGGCGCTTCCGTCCATGGCCCAGACCCGGGAGGAGGCCAAGGCCTTCGTGAAGCAGGCGGCGGCCTTCGCCAAGAAGAACCCCAGGGCGGCCTTCCTGGAAGAGGTGTCCGGCCCCAAGGGGCAGTTCCACTTCAACAAGGGCCAGAACCACGACCTCTACATCTTCGTCTACGATCTGGAGGGCAAGGTGCTGGCCCATGGCGTCCGGCGGGAACTGGTCGGCGTGAACCGCTGGGCCTCCAAGGACCCCGATGGCAAGCCCTGGATCCAGGACTGGACCAAGCTGGTCAAGGAGAAGGGCAGCGGCTGGGTGGAATACAAGGAACTGAATCCCGCCCAGGGCAACAAGGTCATGAGGAAGGCCTCCTTCGTGGAACTCTACGAAGGCATGGTCATCGGGGCCGGCATCTACGAGTAGGTCCTACAGCCGGGCCTTCTGCAGGCGGTCCACCAGCTTCTGATCCACATAGGTGGTCACCTCCGCCAGTTTCTCTCCGGCCTGCGCGAGCAGGCCGGAGCAGCGGCTCTGCATGTCAGTGATGTAGCCGGCGTCCGTGATGTCCTTGAGGTTGATGACCACGTTCCACACGCTGCCGCGCACCCCGGCGTGGGCCATCTGGGCCCCCACGGCGGCGTCCGTGATGGAGGCCACCTTGCCCAGCCTGGCAGCCTCGCCCGCCAGTTCCAGGGCAGCCAGGCTGGCCATGGCCGTGTCGAAGGGCACCTCGATGGCCACCTTCAGCCCGGCCTGCATGGCGGCCTGCCGGGCGGCCTTCTGCTCGGGGGTCGCCTCCGGCAGGCGCCGGGCTTCCATGAAGGCGTTGAAGGCGTTGGTGTCGGCGTCCACGGCCATCAGCAGGCGGTCCTTCAAGACCTGGGCCTTTTCGGCGAGGGCGATGAGCCGGGCGTCCTTCTCGGCATCGGGGCCACCCTGGGCCAGGTTGGCCACCATGCTCGCGAGGGCCGCGCCGAGGCCGCCGGCCAGGGCCGCGATGGAGCCGCCCCCCGGGGCCGGTGTGTCGCGGCTGACCTCGTCGGTGAAGGCGTGGACCGGCATGGCGACCAGGGCCTTGGGATCGAAGGTGGGGAGGCCCAGCACCTTCTTGTCCACCTCGAAGGGGGCCGCGTCGCCCAGCCCCATGGAAAACACGGCGGTCTGGAGGATGTCGGCGGCGGGCACACCCGTGGACTTGCCCATGGCCCTCAAGTAGTGCCGGCCCGAGGCCAGGAGGCACTGGAAGGGCACCAGGCCCACGATCTCGCTGCCCGTGACCACAAGACCGCGCTCGGCCGCCAGTCGGCGGGCCTCCTCCAGCACCGCGTGGGGCGAGGTCTGCTTGTAGTCCGTGAGGTTCACGCTGATCTGGGCGCGGCGGTAGGTGTCCACATACCAGCCGATGGCCTTGCAATGGCTGAAGGTGCCCCGGCGTCGCACCTTCTCCCCGACGGGATTCGCCGGGTCGACGTCGTTCATGCGCAGGAGGCCGGGCAGGTCGTAGCCATGGGCCGAGGCGCAGTGGTCCGCGACCTCCTGGAAGGTCGTGCCCGTGAAGTCGCAGTTGCCGCAGGGGAAGGAGCCTTCCCGGTAGAAGATCAGCTCACCCGCCTGGTAGTAGGGCCTCACCCGACCCCGCCGGGCCACCCGGCCCTTCTCCCGCAGCTCGAAGGCGATGTCCGTGGCGTGGGCCTTGTCGGCTGAATTCAGAGTGACGTTGTAGGCCACCAGGAATTCCCGGGCCCCGATGATGGTGGCGCCGGCCTGGGCGTTGAAGGGGGCCGGGAAGTCGGGGACCCACCGGGGGTCCTGGAGCTTCCGTTCCAGGCCCTCGTATTCACCCTTGCGGACCTCGGCCAGGTTGCTGCGCTCCGGCCTCGAGGCGGCGGCCTCGTAGAGATAGACAGGGATGGCCAGTTCGCGCGCCACCCGCTCGCCGAGCCGGCGGGCCAGGGCGGCGCAGTCCTCCATGCTCACGCCCTCCACGGGCACGAAGGGCACCACGTCCGTGGCGCCCATGCGGGGGTGGGCCCCGTGCTGCCGGCGCATGTCGATGACCCGGGCGGCCTCGGCAACGCAGCGGAAGGCGCCCTCCAGGACAGCTTCCGGCTCCCCCACGAAGGTGATCACCGTGCGGTTCGTGTCGGCGCCCGGATCCACGTCGAGGAGCCGGAGGCCGGGGACGGTGGCGAGGGCGTCCGTGACCTGCCTGATCTTCGCGGCATCCCGGCCCTCCGAGATGTTCGGTACACACTCCACCAGCTTGCGGGACATGGCGCCTCCAGGACCTCCCAGTCTAGGAGGCCGTCCGGTGGATGGGAATGCAGGGCTCCAGGCAGGGACCGCCAGGAATTCAACCTGCCGGCGGAAGATTACGATATAGATGAGCACAGCCTCGTCTTTATTGATGTGGCCACCCTCCTTTCTGCCCTGGACGCCGCTGAAGGATTTCCGATGGACCTCCAGCTTGATCGAGACCTCCAGAACCAGGCTCAGAGATGGCGTTTGCACCTGGACCAGACGCCGCTGGCCGTCATCGAATGGGACCTGGAGGGGCGGGTGCGGACCTGGAATCCCGCCGCGGAGCACATGTTCGGGTACTCGGCCCAGGAGGCCATCGGCCAGCCCATCATCGACCTCATCGTGCCCTCCAAGGCCGAGATTCGAGATCAGGTGCAGCACATTGCCGACGGTCTGACTCAGACAGGGCAGGCCTCCCGGGCCGAGCATGAGAACCGGCGCAAGGACGGCTCCCTCATCCACTGCCGCTGGTTCAACACCCAGCTCAAGGATGAGCAGGGTCGTCCGCTCGGCGTGGCCTCGATGGCCCTGGATGTGACCGAGGTCCAGCGGGCGAACCAGGCCTTGCTGGCGAGCGAACAGCGGTTCCGGGCCGTGGCGGACCATACCCATGACTGGGAATACTGGACCGCTCCCGATGGGAAGATCCTTTGGATGAGCCCTTCCTGCGAACGCATCACGGGGTACCCCGCGGAGGCCTTCCAGCAGTATCCCGAGCTTATCTTCGAGATCTGCCATCCGGAGGACCGGGCCCGGCTCATGGATCACAGCCGGACGTCCACAGGGAGCCATGACGCCGCCGCCTTGGACTTCCGCCTCCGGCACCGGGACGGCCGCGAGCTCTGGATCTGCCACTTCTGCGTTGGGGTCCGGGATGGCCAGGGCCGGCCCCTGGGCCGCCGGATCGCCAACCGTGAGATCACGGAGCGCAAGAACGCTGAAGTGGCCCTTCATGACAGCGAGCAGCGGTTCCGCACCATCTTCGAAAGGGCCATCGACGGGATCGTCCTGTTTTCCCTGGAAGGCCGGATCCTGGCCGTGAATGATGCCTACGCCCGAATGCACGGTCGCACCCGGGAGACCTTGGTCGGCCAGGGGGTTTGGGATCTCAATTCCCCCGAGTCCAATCGCCTGGTTCCGGAGCGGATGCGCCGGTTGCTGGCCGGGGAAACCCTGACCATCGAGCTCAAGCTGAAGGGCCAGGATGGCGGCAGCTTCATGACGGAGGCCACGGCCAGCCTGGTGACCTACGCTGGAGAACCGGCCATCCTCTCCTTCCACCGGGACATCACCGCGCGCAAACGAATCGAAGCGACCCTGCTGCACCACGAGGCCATGCTGGCACGGACCGAGAGCCTGGCCCAGATCGGCAGCTGGGAATGGGAAGTGGCGACCGACACGGTGGTGTGGTCCGAGGAGATGTTCAGGATCCTGGGAAGAGATCCTGCGGAGGGGACACTGGCTTACGCGGACCACTTCAAGCTCTATCCTCCCCAGGATCTGGCCCGTCTCCAGCAGGCGGTCGAGGCTGCGATCAACGAGGGTGAACCCTACGAACTCGAACTGCGGGCCAAACGTCCCAGCGGTGAGGTCCGGATCTGCCTTGGCCGGGGCTTTCCCCAGGTGGGTGGGGATGGCAAAGTGGGGCGGCTCTACGGGACCCTCCAGGACATCACCGAGCGGAAACGGGCTGAAAGGTCCCTGCTGGAAAGCGAGGAGCGGCTGCGGCTGGCCCTGGACGCCACCAGCGACGGCGTCTGGGACTGGGAGGTTGCCACCGGGAAGACCTACTACAGCCCCATCTACACTCGGATGCTGGGCTACGAGGTCGACGAGTTTGCAACCCAGATCACTTCTTGGTCGGACCTGATCCACCCCGAGGACCGGGCACGGGTCCTGGCCGCCAACGAGGCCTGCATCCAGGGAGCCTGCGACAGTTTCGAAGTGGAATTCCGCATGGAGACTCGGGGCGGTCCATGGAAATGGATCCGGGGCAGGGGCAAGGCCATCACCCGTGACGGGAAGGGGCGTGCGCTCCGCATCCTCGGCACCCACCAGGACATCACCGAGAAGAAGCTGGCCGAGGAATTGCTCAGGACCAACGAGGAGCGGTTCCGGCAGATCTCCTCGTCGATGATGGACGTTGCGTACTCCTGCATCCAGGAACCTGGGAAGGGGTTTGTCATCGATTGGATGACGGGCGCCACGGAGGCCCTGTTCGGACGTTCCCTCGAAGAGGTCAAGGCGGCCCACTGCTGGGGGAATTTCGTGGTCGAGGAGGACCTGCCGCGCTTCCTGAGCCAAGTGCTTGGCCTCGCCGCGGGAGAATCCAGCACCTGCGAGCTGCGCCTGAGGAAGAAGGATGGCGGCCTGACCTGGGTCCAGTCCCACGCCCAGTGCGAGGGCTCGGCGCAGGTCCAGGGCCAGCACCGGCTGCTCGGGGCGCTGGTGGACATCACGGGACGCAAGCTGGCGGCGGAGGAGAATGCCAAGCTCCAGGCCCAGCTCCAGCAGGCCCAGAAGATGGAGAGCCTCGGGACGCTGGCGGGAGGCATCGCCCACGACATGAACAACGTGCTGGGGGCCATCCTGGGGCTGGCCTCGGTGAACCTCGAAACCCAGCCACCCGGAAGCCCGGCCTACCGTTCCTTCGAGACCATCGTCAAGGCAGCCACCCGGGGTGGCGAGGTGGTCCGCAGTCTCCTGAGCTTCGCCCGCCAAGGACAAGAAGGGGCCCGAGTCCTGGACCTGAATGCGATCCTCCAGGAGGAGGTCCACCTCCTGGAACGGACCACCCTGTCCAAGGTGCGCCTTGAAATGGATCTGGAGCCAGGGCTGCGCCCCATGCATGGGGATCCCGGCGCCCTGCTCCACGCCATCATGAACCTCTGCGTCAATGCGGTGGATGCCATGCCCGAGGAGGGTACCCTCACCCTCCGAACCCGGAACCTGCCCGATGACAGGATCGAAGTCGAGGTGGAGGACACCGGGACCGGAATGCCCCAGGAGGTCCAGGCCAGGGCCCTGGAACCCTTCTTCACCACCAAGGAGGTCGGGAAAGGGACGGGCCTGGGGCTGTCGATGGTGTACTCGACGGTGAGAGCCCATCGAGGCCAGATGGAGATCCAGAGCGAGCCCGCCAGGGGCACCACCGTGAGGCTGCGGTTCCCGGCCTGTGATCCGGAGGCCCAAGCCGAGACTTCGGACGCCCTGGCTCGACCCGGGTTGGCGTCATCCACACTGAAAGTGCTCCTGGTGGACGACGATGAATTGATCCAGAGTTCCGTGCAGGCCCTGCTCGAGGCCCTGGGCCACACGGCGAACCTGGCGTCGAGCGGCGAAGCGGCGCTGGCGGCCCTCGAAGGGGGGCTTGTGCCTGACGCGGTGATCCTCGACATGAACATGCCGGGGCTCGGCGGGGCGGGGACCCTGCCTCGCCTGCGGGCCCTGCTGCCCCGGGTGCCGGTGCTGCTGTCCACCGGGCGTGCGGACCAGGCGGCCCTGGAACTGGCCAGGGACTATCCAGAGGTCACCCTCCTGCCCAAGCCCTTCGCCATGAAGGAACTTCGGCAGTGCCTTGAAAGGTCTGGACAGTAGTTGAGATCCCTCCAATCTGAACCGAGGAGTCCTGGGGGAACAGCCATCCTGATGTACATGCTGAAATCGCAGCTGCGTTGGATAGGCGGAATCAGGAACGAGTCGCTCAGGATGTGCTGAAGCATGGATGGTCAAGGCCAGGGGAACAACGGGGGAACCGGTGCATCCGAGCGCACCGGGGACTGGACCGTCGACAGAATGAGCCTCGATTGGCTGACGCTTAGATTCTTGAAGCAGGACTCCGCGTTGGAGCGCCCTTTCCTTGATTACTACAGTTTCAGGTCCATAAATTACACGCGCTTCGCCCTGTTGGCGGCGATGCTCATGATTGCCGCCTTCGGTGTTCTGGACTACTTCCTCCTACCGAATAATACAAAGTTCCTATGGACCATCAGGTTCGGCGTGATCTGCCCCGCTGCCCTGTTGGTCATGGCCTTCACCTATTCGAAACGACTGGTCCCCCTTTTACCCTTTTTTCAGGTCTTTCTCATCCTATTGACGGCAATTGGCTTTACCGTCATGGTCATGTTTTCACAGACTCCGGTCAATTATTTGTATTATACGGGGCTTATTCTTATTTTGATTTACGGATATACCTTTTTAAGGTTGCGATTTATCTGGAGCACGCTGGCGGGGTGGCTGATCGTCTTTATCTACATTGTCCTGGCGGCCTGGAAGGCCGAAATTCCAGTCCCCATTTTCATCAATAATATTTTCTTTCTTGTTTCTGCAAACATCATTGGCATGATGGCTTCTTATTCCATTGAATACCATGCAAGAAATGATTTTTATTTGATGAATAAGATGAAAAATGTCCAAGATGAAATGTACCGAATAAATGACCTTCTGGATGCCAGGGTGAAGGCGCGCACCGTCGAGCTTGAACAAAACCTGGCGCAACTGGGCGAGGAGATTGCGGAACGGAAGGCTGCGGAGGCCGCCCTTCTGGAAAGCGAATCCAGGAACCAGGCCCTCATTGACGCCATTCCTGACCTCGTGTTCACCAACCGACGGGACGGCGAATACCTGGCCGTCCATGTGGCGAATCCCAGCCTGCTCTACATGGAGCCCGAAGCCTTCCTCCACCGGAAGATTCCGGAGGTGCTCCCGGGACCCCTTGCAGGCCAGCTGATGGGGGTCATCGAGGAGGTTCTGGCTTCGAAGGCTTTGAGAGAGCTCAATTACTCGCTTGCCATCGGTGGCAGCGAGATGGCGTTCGAGGCCCGGGTGGTGCCCTGCACGGCGGACACGGTCATCACCATGGTCCGGGATGTCACGGAACGAACCCGGGCCCGGGAACAGCAGGCACTCCTCCAGGCCTGGCTGCAACAGTCCCAGAAGATGGACAGCCTTGGGACCTTGGCTGGGGGCCTGGCCCACGATATGAACAACGTACTGGGGGCGATCTTGAGTTTGGCATCGACCAACCTCGAAGCCCCCCCGGTGGAAGGCGAGACGAGGCGCGCCTTCGAGATCATCGCCCTGGCTGCCACCCGGGGAGGCGAGACGGTCAAGAGGCTCTTGAGCTTTGCCCGGCAGAGCCCGGTGGAGCAGTGCGATCTCGATATGAATTCAATTCTCCGCGAGGAGATCCGCCTCCTGGAACGCACCGCCCCGCCGAACCTTCGCCTGGAGACGGAGCTTGAGGGCCAGCTCCGGACCATTCACGGGGACGCCAGCGCCTTGTCCCATGCCTTCATGAACCTGTGCATCAACGCGGTGGATGCCATGCCCGAGGGTGGAGCGCTTCTGCTCCGGAGTCGAAACCTGGATAGCGGCTGGATTGAAATCAGGGTCGAGGATACGGGCGTGGGGATGCCGGGGGACGTGTTGGAGCGGGCCCTGGAGCCCTTCTTCACGACCAAGGGGACGGGCAAGGGTACCGGTCTGGGCCTGTCCATGGTTTACAGCACGGTGAAGGCCCATGGTGGCAAGGTCGAGATTCAAAGCGAACCAGGCCGCGGGACCCAGGTTCGCGTGCTACTCCCTGCGGCCGCGCCTGTCCCAGCGGTGGTGGAGCGGGGGCAGGGACCTCTCCCCCTGAATACGGTCAAGGTTCTGCAGGTGCTCCTGGTCGACGACGATGAGCTGATCCAAAGCTCCATGCGGACGGTTCTTCAGACCCTGGGCTGCGCCGTCACCGGGGCCCTCAGCGGGGAAGCCGCATTGGATCTCCTTGAGGGCGGCTTCCATCCTGACGTGGTGATTCTGGACATGAACATGCCCGGGCTCGGCGGGGCGGGGACCCTGCCTCGCCTGCGGGCCCTGCTGCCCCGGGTGCCGGTGCTGCTGTCCACCGGGCGTGCGGACCAGGCGGCCCTGGAACTGGCCAGGGCCTATCCAGAGGTCGCCCTGCTGCCCAAGCCCTTCGCCCTCAAGGAACTTCGGCAGTGCCTCGAGAGGGTCGGGCAGCCTTGAGCATGGGGGATCCCCGGATCCTGCGCCAGCTCAGGTCGTCTCGTTCTTGACCCCGCTCACCACATGCCCGGTGGGTCCCACGCGGGCGGCGGTATCGCAGGTGCCAGTCTGGTCATCGAAGAAGAAGTCGGGTTCGAACTCGCGCAGGAAATCGGCCTTTTCGAGGCCCCCCAGGAACATGGCCTCGTCCACCTGGATGTTCCAGGCCATGAGGGTGCGGATGGCGCGCTCGTGGGCAGGGGCGCTGCGGGCCGTCACCAGGGCGGTCCGGATGCGCATGGGGGCGCCGACCGCCATGTCCTGGAGCGGCCTCAGGGCCTCCAGCAGGGGTTTGAAGGGACCCGGGGGCAGGGGCGTGGCCGCATGCTCGATCTCATGGGCCTGGAAAGCCGCCAGGCCGCCCTCGGCATAGACACGCTCGGCCTCGTCGCTGAACAGCACGGCATCCCCGTCGAAGGCGATGCGGATCTCGTCCGGGTGGCGGTCCGCCGCCATGGCGCTGTCGGGATAGACCCTCGCCGCGGCGAAACCGGCGTTGAGGGCGGCCCGTACGTCCTCCTCCTTGGCGGAGAGGAACAGGTTCGCCCCCAGGGAGGTCAGGTACGGATAGGGATTGCGGCCCCGGGTGAACACGCCCCGCTCCAGCTGGAGGTTGGATTCCTGGGCGCTGCGGAAGACCCGCAGTCCGCTCACGGGATCATTCCGGGACAGGATCACCACGGCCACGCGGCCTTCCTCTGCGGTGTTGAAGGCGAGGAGCTTCTTCACCAGGGGATAGGCCACGCCGGGCTTGGCCGGCACGTCCAGCCGCGAGAGCTGGAGCTGCATGTAGGCCCGGTCGTCGGAGGCCTCGAAAAAGCGGTTCTCCTCCTCGAAATCGAACAGGGCGCGGGAGGAGATGGCGACGACGAGCTTGCCTTCCAGGGATTTGGGCATGCGCTCAGAGTACATTGAGGTCATGCCCAGGCTCTACTTCGACGCCAATGCCACGACGCCGCCTCATCCGGAGACGGTGGAGGCGGTGCGACGGGCGATGGAAGAGGACTGGGCCAACCCCACCAGCACCCATCGCGAGGGCCAGCGGGCCCGGCACCACATCGAGGAGGCCCGGCGGGAGATCGCCACCACGCTGGACGTGGCGCCGGGAGAGCTGGTGTTTTGCGCCAGCGCCACCGAGGCCCTGCACCTGCTGCTCCGGGGGCTCCAGCCGGCCCTGGGCGACCGGCCCGCGGCGGTCTTCCCCGGGGAGCACAGTGCCTGCCTCAATCCCCTGAGGGACTGGTCCCGGGTGGCCTGGCTGCCCGAGGTCCCGACCGACTGCGCCACGGTGGTGCAGATGGCGGCCAGCAACGAAACCGGCATTCTCTACGACATGCCAACCGTGCTGGATGCACTGCGGATCCGGGATTCGGTGCAGGCCTGGGGCAAGGTGCCGGTGACCCTGGCGGGCTGCGACGCCGCCGTGTTCAGCGGACACAAGATGGGCGGCCCGCGGGGCGCGGCCCTGCTGTGGATGCGCCCGGGCCTGCCCTGGGAGGCGGTCATGGAAGGGCCCCAGGAGCGCCGCCGCCGGGGCGGGACCGAGGACCTGCCCGCCATATTGGGCCTGGCGGCGGCCGTGCGGCACCTGCCGGAGCGGCTGGAACTGAACGCCGCCCTGGTGCCCCTGAGGGATGCCTTCGAGGCGGAGATCCGCGCCTGGGGTCGCGACCTCGAGGTCCTCGGCCAGGGCTCCGCACGCCTGCCGAATACCAGCTGCATCCTGTTCCGGGGCAGGAACGGCGAGGCCCTGCAGGCGGCCCTGGATCTGGCGGGCTTCGCCGTGAGCACGGGCAGCGCCTGCCACAGCGGCTCCGTGAAGCCCAGCCATGCCATCACGACCCTGGGGTACAGTTCGGATGAGGCACGCTCGGTGCTGCGCTTCTCGATGCTCCCGGGGACCCGGGCCGACGAGGTGGAGGCCCTGGCGGCGGGCCTCAAGCCGTTGGTGTGAGGTCCGGCAGGACGGCCAGGGGGAGCCACCGCTGATGCCTTCCAGCTACTCTGGACCCATGACCGCACCCCGCTGGCCCTACCCCCTGCTCCGCCTCAAGCCCGGCAAGGAGACCCTGATCTCCAAGCGCCACCCCTGGGTGTTCTCGGGGGCCCTGGCGAAGCCGCCGGAACACCACCTGGTCAGGCTGGCCGATGATTCAGGCCAGGTGCTGGGCGTGGGCACCGCGAGCCCCTCGAACCCCCTGGCGGCCCGGATCTTCCGCTTCGAGGACGCACCCCTGGATGAGGCCTTCTTCCGCGAGCGCTTCGAGTCGGCCCTGGCCCTCCGGAAGGAGCTGGGCTTCTGGGACCCCCAGGGCGGCTGCCGCTGGATCTTCGGGGAAGGGGATGGCCTGCCGGGTCTGGTGGTGGACCGCTATGCACAGGCCCTGGTGCTCCAGGTGGGCACCGCGGGTCTGGAGCTCCTGCGCGACATCTGGTGGCCCACCCTCTTCGAGATCGGGAAACGGGAGGGTCTCACGGCCTTCGTGGAGCGCAGCCAGTCCGGCCGCCGCGACGAGGGCCTCGATCCCGTGAACCGCCTGTTGAAAGGCAGCCTGGCGGGCCCCCTCACCGTGATCGAAGGGAACGCGAAGCTCACCGTGGACCTGCTGCGGGGGCAGAAGACGGGCTTCTTCCTGGATCAGCGGGAGCACCGCCTGCAGCTGGGCCGCGTGTCGCAGGGGAAGCGCGTGCTCAACGCCTTCGGCTACACGGGCGGCTTCAGCGTCCACGCGGGACTGGGCGGCGCGGCGGAGGTGGCCACCCTCGACATCAGCGCCCCGGCCCTGGATCAGGCGGAGCGGGACTGGGCCGCCAACGGCCTGGATCCCGCTGCGCACCTGCGCCTGGAGGGCGATGCCTTCGAGCTGATGCGGCAGCTGGAGCCCCTGGCCTGGGACCGCGTCATCGTGGATCCGCCCGCCTTCGCCAAGCAGCGCAAGGATGTGGACAAGGCCTTCAAGGCCTACAAGGACGTCTTCCGCCTCGGCGCCCGCGCCACCGCGCCTGGCGGGATGCTCTGGTGCTTCTCCTGCAGCCAGCACCTGGACCGCACCCGCTTCCAGGAGGCCGTGTGGACGGCGCTGCTGGAGGCGGGCCGCGAGGCGCGCGTGCTGGGGCACCTGGGCCAGCCGGCGGACCATCCCTACGCCCTGAACCATCCCGAGGGGTTCTACCTCAAGGGGCTGTGGCTGAGCCTAGCCTAGCCGCTCCACGGCCTCGTCCACGCCCTTGGCGTGCAGGGCACCCAAGTTCAAATCCAGCAGATGGGAGAGCTTCACGTTGCCCATGGCGCCGAGCATGGAGGCCTTCAGGCGGGGGACGCTACCCTCCATCGAAGCGATCAGTTCCTTCACCTGCTTGCGCCGGCTCTCCAGGCTGGAGCAGCCGCAGAGGGGGCAGCCGCAGGGCACGATGGGGAAGCCCCGCAGCCAGGCGTAGCGCTGCAGATCCTTCTCCTCGCAGGTGCCCAGGGGGCGGATGACGGTGTTGGCGCCGTCATCGCTCACCAGGCGCAGGGGCATGGTGCTGAGGCGGCCCTCGAAGAAGAGGTTGATGAGCAGGGTCTCGAGGAGGTCGTCCAGGTGGTGGCCCAGGGCGATCTTGGAGTAACCGTGCCGCTTGGCGAAGGAGTAGAGCACGCCTCGCCGCAGCCGGGAGCAGATGATGCAGGGCAGCTCCTCAGGCTTGGTGCGGACCATCTTGTCGATGGGGGCGGGGATCACGTGGTGCGGCACGCCCAGCCGCTCGCAGGTCTCGGCGATGGGATCGGGGTTGAACTGGGGGAAGCCTGGATCCACGGTGACGGCCTCGACCGTGAAGGTCACGGGAGCCCGCCTGCGCAGGCGCTCCAGAATGTCCAGCAGGGCCCAGGAGTCCTTGCCGCCGCTCAGGGCCACCAGGATGCGGTCCCCATCCTCGATGAGCCGGTAGGCCCCGTTGGTCTCGCCCACGCGGCGGGCCAGCTTCTTCTCCAACCGGGGCAGGGACTGGAGGTCGGCCTCGGTGGGCGGCAGGGCCAGACTGGGCAGGGCGCAGGGATTGCTCACTGGGAACCGGACCCTCTCACAGCACGCCGCAGGCCTTGCGTTCGCCCCGCACGAGCTGGCCCTGGACGGCCTGCACGTACTCGGGGCAGGTGCAGTCGGGGCAGGTGTTGCTTGAAGTCTCGGAACAGAGATCCGCGAAAGTCACCTTTTCCATGAAGGCGGAGATGTGATCCGAGAGGCGGTTCCAGAGCAGCCGGCTCATGCGCTCGTCCGACAGCAAGGCCCGGTTGGCGGCCTTCGGGTCCTCCTTGGCGGCGGCATAGAAGCCGCTGTCCGTGAGGCGGAGGACCTCGCCCACGCTCACCTGGTTGCAGGGTCGGGTGAGTATGTAGCCGCCCTTTGGGCCGCGCACGCTGGCCACGACACCGGCCTTCTTCAGCTTGTTGAAGATCTGCTCAAGGAAGGGCAGGGAGAGTTTCTGGCGCTCGGCGATCACGTGCAGGGGCACCGGCTGGCCGTGGCTGTGGTGAGCCAGGTCGAACAGGGCCTGCATGCTGTACCTGCCTCGGGCCGAGATCTTCACCGGAGTTCTCCAGGGTCAAGGCTAGTATTCTTGAGTGATTGAGTCAAGTTTGTGGACGCGGCGCTGGCGGCGACCGAGCGGCGGGGCCACCGGGCAGGGATTCAAGAGGGGCCCCGTGGCGCCGATGAAGCGGCACCATGCGCTGGTTTACCTTCGTTCTGGCCCTGAGCCTGTTTGCCTGTCTCCGGGCCGGGGACGGGATCCGCGTCTCGGTGAACCCCTGGAGCACGCTGAATCCCCTGCTCATCTCCCTGGATCCCGATGCCGAGGTGATGGACCTGGTGTTCGACCGCCTGGTGACCCTGGACGCCCAGGGCAACTTCATCCCGGAGCTGCTGGAGTCCTGGACCATCCTCGACGGGGGCCGGCAGGTGCTGCTCAAGCTCCGGCCCGGCCTGGTCTGGCAGGATGGCCACCCGCTCGATGCGGAGGATGTGGTGTCCACCTGGCGGAGCCTGCGGCTGCCCCAGGTGAGGGCCATCGCCGACACCGTGGGCGGCGTGGCCAGCCTGGACAGCCTGGTGGCGGAAGGGCCCCTGACCGTGCGCATCCGGTTGAAACAGCCACGCGGATCCCTGCTCTCGGACCTCTACAATTTCATTCCGGTTCCGCGGCACCTGTACCAGGTGGGTGCCAGGCCGGCGGATTCGCCCATGAACTTCAGACCGGTCGGGTCGGGTCCCTATCGGGTGGTCGGCAAGGCCACCAGCCGGCGGGTCGTCCTGGAGCGTTGGGACGGCTACCGGGGCCCACACCCGGGACAGGCGCCTTCCTTCGTCCTCGTGAGCCCTTCGGAGGAGGAGGTCAGCCTGGCGGCCTTCCGGGAGGAGCGCCTCCACTTCGCGGCCGTGGCTCCCATCCGCTACTACCTGGTGCGAAAGGGCGTCCAGGGCGCGGGACTGGTCCGGCCCCTGACCGCACCCCAGGCGGCTTTCAGTGCCTACTTCCTGAACTGTGACCCCCGGCGGAGCCTGCTTGGTGACCTCGCCCTGCGCGAAGTCATCTACGAGCTGCTGCCCTGGCGGCCGCTGGCCCGGGCCCGGAGGTTCTTTCCCAGCCGGCTGGCCACGGGCTTCTGGGCCCCGGAGAGTTGGGCCTATGACCCGGAGCCGCGCCCCATGCCGCTGGTGGACACGGCCAGCCGGATGCTGGATGCGGCCGGCTGGTTCCTGGGTCCCGATGGCCTCCGCCGGGATGCGAAGGGTCGTCCCCTGGCACTGGTGGCCTACGAGCGGCCCACCCTGCTGAAGCCGAGCGAGGGGGAGCTGCTCGTGCTCCAGGCGGCACGGGTGGGCATCCACATCGACTTGCAGACCCTTCCCGTCCAGTCGGTGATCGGAAAGGCCGCCAGGCACGAGGGGGATCTGTGGGTCTTCGGCTGGACCCTCTCCCTGGACCCGGATGCGGACAGTGCCCTCTTCACCAGGGAAGGCTACCGGACCGGGGCGAACCTCAGCAGCTACCTGAATCCCGAGGTGGACCGCCTGTTCGAAGAGGGCCGCCACACCCTGGATCCGGCGGCCCGCAGTAAGGTCTACCTGCGGATTTCGAGGATCATCTTCCGGGACAAGCCGGTCATTCCCGTGGCCTACAACCAGGCCCGGGTGCTGGCCCACCAGCGCCTGCAGGGAGTGACCTTCAACCGGCTCGGCCAGGACTACGGTTTCTGGCCCGGCCGGAGGGGTTGGACGCTGACGCCCTGAACATGATCTTCAGAGCCGGTCGAAGCGGATCACCTCGACCTTGCCGGGCTTGCCCTTCGGGGGAGCGGCCTCGCGCTCGGACTCGCGCGGAGGACGGGCCTCGCGCTCGGGCTCGCGCGCAGGACGGGCCTCGCGCTCCGACTCGCGCGGAGGACGGGCGTCCCGGTCGGGCCTGGATTCCCGGTCGCGATGGTGCCGGGATTCGGATCGATGGGGCTCCGCGTTCTCGGACCGGGGGGAGGCCTTCGGGACGGGCGCCGCGGCCACCTGCAGACGCTCCCGACCGGCCCAGACCGCGCCCACCTGCTTGATGCGGTCGACGAGCCGGGCCGGTTCCAGCACCTGCACCCCGTCGCCGAACTGCATGGCCCAGCGGGCGATGGCCCGGAGGTCCGTGGCCGTGAAGGAGATCAGCGCCTGGCCATCGCCCTGGTCCTCGATCCGGAAGTTCGGAAAGGCCGGGGGCGCCTGCTTCACGGCGAAGACCCACTGCTTCAGGAGGGTGGCCTTCACGGCGATGGGCTCTCCGCCCAGCCAGCCGCCGATCTGGTTGGCGGGCGTGCCTTCGGCATAGGGCCCCTGGGCCGCGCGACCCACCCCATCCACGGCGTTGACCTCGGCCAGCAGGTCCACGCAATGGTGGCGCTCGGCGTTGTAGCGGCGGTCCCAGCCCCACACGTACCAGGCCTGGCTCAGGGCGTCGAAGGTGAGGTGGCGGGGTTCGAAGGTGCGCGGGGCATTGGCGTCGGCGTCGGCGAAGATGAACTCGACAGCCCGGCCTTCGCAGATGGCGGTGAGGATGGTCTGGGCCAGGGGCGTCAGGGCCGGCGAGGCCTGGGCCTTCTTCATCGCGGGCGGAGCTGCCTTCGTAGGTGTCGCGGGGATGGGCTCGGCGGGAATCTCCGGGGGCTCGGCGGCAACCTTGGCCTTGGCTGCCCTGGTCTTGGCGGGGACCTTGGCCGGTGCCTTGGCTTTGGGCTCAGCCGCTTCGGCCTTCTTCGGCGCAGCCTTCTTGGCCGGGGCGGCCTTGGCCTTCGGGGCGGGTTTCTCCTCCTCCAGGCTGGCGGTCACGGGCTTCTTGCGAGGGGTTTTGGTTGCGGCCATGGGTGTCAGGCTCCTGGCTCATCATCGCTCAATCCTGCCGGAGCGGTCCACCGCACAATTTGTGGGCATGTAAGCGCGCGAATTCAGCCAGGCTGGATCCATGGGACAACGCAACCTCCGCTTTGCCGTGGTGATGGGCCTCCACACCCTCATCTCGGCCGGTACTTACCTGCTGGGCAAGGCCGCGGCGGATGCCATCCCGACGTTGGCCCTCGGACTGCTCAGGTTCCTCATCGCCGGTGCGGGGTTCCTGCTGCTGGCGAAATTCCGGGGCCTGGAACTCTGGTCGGTCGCGAAGGCGGACTGGCGCGCCTATTTCTGGGCCGGCTTCCTGGGCGTGGCCTTGAACCAGGTCGCCTTCCTGGGCGGGTTGGCCCTCACCCTGCCTTCGCACGCGGCCCTGCTCTATGCGCTGACGCCCACCATGGTGCTGCTCCTCGCCTGGGTGCGGGGGCAGGAGAGGCCGGGACCGCGGAAACTCGGGGGCCTGGCGCTGGCCTTCTCCGGAGTCGCGGTGCTGTTTTCGGGCAAGGCGGGGGGGATCCTTCCGCCCCGCTGGATCCTGGGGGACATCATGGTGCTGGTGGCAGTGGTCGCATGGGCGGGCTACACCGTCCTGAGCCGCCCCCTGGTGCTCAAGCACGGCGCCCAGAGGGCCACCACGCTCACCATCCTGTTCGGCCTGGCGGTCTTCGCGCCCCTGGGGCTCGTCGGGCTGCCGAGACTCGCCGTCGCGAGCGTGCCGCCCATGGCCTGGGTCGGGCTCGTGTACCTCGGCCTGATGACCAGCGTGGCTTCGTACCTGCTCTGGTTCCACGCCCTCTCCATGAAGGAACCCAGCCGGGTGGCCATCGCCACCAACCTGCAGCCCGTGGCCACGGCCGTGCTGGCCTGGGTCTTCTATGGGCAGGGAGTGACTCCATCCTTCGCCCTTGGCGCGGTCCTGGTCATCGGCGGCGTCATCCTCACCCAGCTCTGATCCCGCTCAGGGACCGCTGCGCGGATGCATCTGATCGTAGAGGGCGCGCAACCGGGCCTGGTGGACGTGGGTGTAGATCTCGCGACCAGGTGGGTCGCAGCGCAGGCTCCGGGGGAGCCTGTGGCGCGGGGCCCCACCCGGAGCGAATCACGACCGAGGATGCATCTGATCGTAGAGGGCACGCAACCGG
>CAIMBM010000167.1 GCA_903839205.1 uncultured Holophagaceae bacterium
CTGGCGGAGGAAGGACTGGATGGCCGGCTGGAACTGGATGGCCTGGTCGATGGCGGAGCTGGAGCCCTTGGTGTAGGCGCCGATCTGGATCAGGTCCTCCGCGTCCTGGTAAGTGGCCATCAGGTCCCGCAGCTTGCTGGCCAGCTGCTTCTGCTCGGGTGGCGCCAGGGCGCTGAAGAGTCGCGAGAGGCTGGACAGCACGTCGATGGCCGGAAAGTGGTTCCTCGAGGCGAGCTTGCGGGAGAGCACCACATGGCCGTCCAGGATGCCCCGCACCGAATCGCTGATGGGCTCGTTCATGTCATCGCCTTCCACCAGCACCGTGTAGATGCCCGTAATGGAACCCATGCCTTCGAAGGTGCCGGCCCGTTCCATGAGGCGCGGCAGCAGGGCGAAGACCGAGGGGGTGTAGCCGCGGGAACTGGGGGGTTCCCCGGCGCTGAGGCCCACCTCGCGCTGGGCCATGGCGAAGCGGGTGACGCTGTCCATCATGAGCAGGACGTCCTTCCCCTGCCGCATGAAGTACTCGGCGACGGTGGTGCCGGCCATGGCGCAGCGCAGGCGGAGCAGGGGGCTCTGGTCGCTGGTGGAGACGACCACCACGCTGCGCTTCAGCCCTTCCTCCCCCAGGTCGTTCTCGATGAATTCGCGGAGCTCGCGGCCCCGCTCCCCCACCAGGGTGATGACGTTCACTTCGGCAGAGGTGTTGCGGGCCACCATGCCCAGGAGGGTGGACTTGCCCACGCCGGAACCCGAGAAGATGCCGATCCGCTGGCCCTTGCCCAGCGTCAGCAGGCCGTCGATGGCCCGCACCCCCGTGGACAGCACCTGGTCGATGCGCTTCCGCCGCATGGGGTTGGGCGGCGGGCCCTGGAGGGGCAGGTGGGCCGTGGGTTCGATGGGAGGGCCGCCATCCAGGGGCCGCCCCAGCGGGTCGATCACGCGGCCCAGCAGGGTGTCCGCCAGGGGCAGCTCCGGCTGGTGCCCGGTGCCCTCCACCCATAGGCCCGGTCGGATGCCTTCGGTCTGCTCGATGGGCATCAGCAGCACCCGCTGGCCCGAGAAGCCCACCACCTCCGCATGGACGACGCAGGGTTTTCCCGAGACATCCTGGCTGTGGATCAGCATCTGCTCGCCCACGGAACAGTCGGGTCCGCTGGACTCGACCACCAGGCCCACCACCTTGGCGACCCGCCCCATCCAGTCGCCCTTCGGCAGCCCGTGCAGGCGGGCCGCGAGAACGGTCAGGTCGAGTTCTGCGTTCACGGCGCGAGATCCTCCTTCATCCGGGCGATCAGCTGCATGAAGCGCTCGCGGCGGCGCTCCAGGGTGCCGTTGAGGATGCCCTGGGGAGCCTCAATGCGGACACTGCCGCGGGAGAGGGAACCATCCGGCAGCAGGGCCAGGCCCGCCTGCCCGACGAAATGATCCCCAAGCTGTTCCAGGTCCGCGGGATTCAGGAACACCTGCACAGGCAGCTCACCGTCCCGCCGGCCCCGGGGAAGGGGGAAGGGCAGGTCCTCGAGGATGCGTTCCATCAGGGCCTTCACGGCCCCGGGGCTCTGCTCGATCTGCTGGACGGCCAGGTGCTCGCCGACGGCGAGGGCAAGCGCCACCAACTCCTCGTTCAGGGCCTCCCGCAGGAGCACTGCCGTGGTAGCCAGCTCGGCTAGCTGTTCCTCCAGGCGCTGGATGTAGGTCCTGTATTGGCTCTCCCCGAAGGCGCGCCCTTCCGCTTCCCCGGAGGCGAAGCCCTCTTCGTAGGCCCGGCGGGCGATGTCCTGGGCCTGGCGCTCGGCTTCCTGCAGCCGGTCCACGAGCCGCTGCTCGATGGGAATCCGGGCGAGGTCCCCCTCGTCCAGGTCCGAGGCCACCGAATCGGCGCCCTCTTCGAAGTTGGCGCGGGCCATCATGACGTCCACCGGGAAGTACGGGAAGGCCTCCAGGCGCGTGTCCTGGAGGTCCTCGGCGCGGATGTAGCCCCTAGTGCTCATGCGGGTGGTCCCGATCAGGTGACATAGTCCTCGCCTCCACCGCCGCCGATGCTGATGACGCCCTCCTCCTCCAGCTGGCGGACGATCTCCACGACTTCATGCTGGGACTTCTCCACGTCCTTCAGCTTCACGGGCCCCATGAATTCCATCTCCTCCTTCATGAGCTCCACGGCGCGGCTGGACATGTTGCGGAAGAACTGGTTCTGCAGCTCCTCGCTGGTGCCCTTGAGGGCGATGGTGAGGGTCTTCTTGTCGGCCCGCTTCAGGATCTCCGTGATGCCGTTGTCGTCGATGAGCAGGATGTCGTCGAAGACGAACATGAGGTCCCGGATGCTGGCGGCCAGCTGGGGGTTCTCGGTCTCGATCTTCTCCAGCACCGTGCGGCCGACATTGCGCTCCATGCGGTTGAACAGCTCGGCCACGGCCCGGACGCCGCCGTAGGCTTCCGTCGCGAAGGAGCCCAGGGCTTCCAGCTTCTGTTCGAGGATGAGGCTGATCCGGCGAACCACCTCGGGGCTGATTTCCTGGAGGCTGGCCATGCGCATGGCCACGTCACTGCGAAGGGCCTCCGGCAGGCTGGAGATGAGTTCCGCCGCCTGCGAGGCATTCAGGTGCGCCAGGATCAGGGCGATGGTCTGGGGGTGCTCGTTCTGGATGAACTTGGAGAGCTGCTGGGGGTTCGCGCGCTCTAGGCTGGTGAAGCCGGCGCTGGATTCCAGGGCCTTCACGAGCCGGTCGATGATTTTGCGGGCCACCTCCGGGCCCACCGACTTGATGAGCAGCTTCTTGGCGTACTCGATGCCGCCCTGGCTGATGTAGCTCCGGGCCTGGGTCATGGTGTGGAACTCTTCCAGGACCTCCTCCGCCACTTCCGGCTGGACGTGCTTGGTGATGGCGATCTCCCGGGAGATCGTCTGGATCTCGTCCTCCTCCAAGTACTTGAAGATGTTCGAGGCGGTCTCGTCCCCGAGGGTGACCATGAGCACCGCGGCCTTCTGCATGCCGGTCAGTTTCGCCATGGGCTACCGTCCTTCCTCGAGCAGCCAGGATCGCACCAGCGAGGCAATGGTTTCCGGATCTTCGTGCGAGCCGTCCTGCAGGCGCTTCTTGATGAGCTCGCGACGGCGGGCCTCCGGGGCGCTGAAGGCCGCATCGGCGTTCAGTTCCGCCTCGATCTCAGCCTCGATCTCGGACACGGATTTCACCTGGACGGGCTTGCGCGTGGATCCCCCACCCGAGGCCATGGAGGCCTCCCCCCCTTCGGTGCTGGCGACCCGCATGGGCGACGGCCGGTTGATGGCCGCAGACATGCGCCTGAGCATGGGGAGGAAGAGCATGAAGAAGACGATGAAGCCGACCACACCCCAGGCGGCATAGGGCAGGGCCTTGAGGCCCAGATCCACCCAGAACTGCTTCTTGGCGTCGGCCTCTTCCTTGGGATTCACCTGGAGGGTGGCAAAGGCCATGTTCTCGACCGTGAGTTCGTCGCCCCGCTTGGGCTGGATGCCCACGGCCGCCGAGACCTGATCGCGGATCTTCTTCAGCTCATCGGCGCTGCGCGGTGTGGCCTTCAGCAGGGGTTCGCCCTTGGCATCCTTGGTCCAGGCGGAGTTATCGTCCACGATCACGGCCAGGGTCATGCGCTTCACGGATCCGGTCGCCTGGTCGATGGCCCTCACCGTTTTGGTGATCTCATAGTTGGTGGTGGTTTCCTTCTTCTCGCTGTTTTCCGTGACGTTGCCTCCGGCGGCCCCGCCCGTGGCCGGGGCCACATTGCTGGCGGTCCCGGGAATGCCCGCCCCGCCGTCCCGCTTCTGGACCTTCTCGTCCTTCTGCTGGACGCTGCGCTCCACCTGGCCCTGGGGATCGAACTTCTCCTCGTTGATCTTGACCTTGTCGAAGTCCAGGTCCACATGGGCCGTGGCCCGGACCTTCCCGATGCCCACCACGGGCTCGAGCAGTTCAGTGACCTGGCGGACCATGTGGTCCTCCTCTTCCCGGGCCACCTTCTTCTGGGCATCACTGGCACCGACCATGGGATCCCGGCCCGTGCGGGAAAGGATGCGGCTGTACTGGTCGATGATGACGACCTGCTCAGGTTTAAGCCCTTCGACACTGGCCGCCACCAGATTGACGATGGCCTGGGTGTTCTCGTCCGGGAGGATGCGCGAGCCCCGGAGTTTGAGCAGGACACTGGCCTTGGCGTCCTCCTTCTCGGTGAGGAAGGGACTGTCGTTGGAGGGGGTGATGTGGACGGTGGCCTCGGCCACCTGCTGGAGACTCATGATGGTTTTCGACAGCTGGGCCTCCACGGCCCGCCGGTAGATCACCTTCTGCGAGAAATCCGTGGTGCCGAGTCCGGCATTCTCCAGCTTCTCGAAGCCCAGCTTGTCCCCCGTGAGCAGTCCGTCCCCGGCGAACTTGAGGCGGAGCGAGCCGACCTTGCTTTCGGGGACAAGGATGGTGCGCTGATCCCCGCTCAGCTCGTAGGGCACCTGCATCTTGTCCAGCTGCGAGACGATGGAACTGGCCTCCGCGGGCGAGATGTTGGAGGCGAGGACACCCTTGGACTCCTGGCCCGCCCAGATCCCCAGGCCGGCCAAGGCCAGCAGCACTGTCATGGAAATGGCGATGACCATGACCCGCTGGGTGGAGCTCATGCCCTTGAAGGCGCTGGTCAGTTGTTCTGCGAGGTTCGTTTCCCCGGCCATAGGCGTTCCTCAGTCAGGGGTGAGGCCGCGCCGGGAAGCTCGGTCCGCGCTACATCTGCATGCGCATGACCTCGCGGTAGGCATCGATCAACTTGGACCGAACGGCCATCATCATCTGGAAGCTAAGATCGGCCTTCTGGACTGCCAGCATGGCCGTGTGCATGTCTGCACTCTCCCCTGTCATCAAGTTCCGTGCCTCAACGTCAGCCTGGGCAGAAACCTGGTTCACTTCCTGAAGGGCCTGCTTGAGGAGGTCTCCAAAGGCCACTTCCCCCTGGGCGCCCGAGGCGCTGCCCTGGGCGGAATTGGCGGAGCCCGAGACGGGGCTGAGGGAGGGCACTTGGGGGATGTTCTGGAGGGGATCCATGGCTGGCTCGGGGGAAGGCCTTTCACACGATCGGTCGGATGGAGAGATGGGGCAAGTCGAATTTCCGACAGGTTACTGGGCGTTGAGGATGCCAAGCGCGGAGGTGGCCATGGCCTTGGCCGACCGGACCACGGCGATGTTGGCCTCGTAGGACCGGCTGGCCTCCGTGAGGTTCACCATCTCTTCCACCGGGTTGATGTTGGGGTAGTTCACGACCCCATCGGAATTCGCATCGGGATGGCCCGGCTCGTAGCGCGTCAGGAAAGGTTCCTGGCTGGTCTGGATGGAGGCTACCCGGACGCCGGCGCTGGCCAGGGCCCCGGAAAAGCCCAGATCCTGGGACTGGAAGACCGCGTCCCGACGACGGTAGGGACCGCCTTCCCGGGTCCGGGTGGTTTCGCTGTTGGCCACGTTGGAGGCGATGAGCTGGACCCGCAGCCGCTGGGCGGCCATGCCGGTGCTCGCGATGTCGAAGATCTGGTTGATGCTCATCAGTGCGCCGTCCCTTCTTTGATCACCGCATAGAGCTTGCGGAGCTCGACTTGCATCATGGTGGAGGAGGCCTGGTAGTTGATCTGGGTCCGGGCGAGGAGCATGTTCTCCCGGTCCAGGCTCACATCGTTGCCGTCGTTGCGCTCGGCACTGGGCTGCAGGGGGTCGTTGGTCGGCGGCAGGGAAGCCGCGGTGCTGCCCTGCAGGTGCATGGGGTTGGTGGTGACCAGGGAGGCGGGTGAATTTTGCCCAGAAAAGGCCGCCTTCATGGCCCCTTCGAAGCTGAAATCCCGGGTCCGGTATCCCGGTGTGTCGAGGTTGGCCAGGTTCGAGGCGATCAGGGTCTGGCGCTTGGCGGCCAGGGACATGCTGAGATCCATGGTCTGGATCATCGCATTGCCGCTGGTGAGGTCGAACATGGGGCACCCTGCAGAATGGGCCGGTCAGGTCCGGCTTCCGGGTTGAGTATGCAGAGGTCGTGCCGATGCATCTGGAGGGTCCAGCGGCTTCCGAATCCGGGCCTCCCCCGTTGCCCCGAAGGGCAGGCTTGCTACACTGGCCGCTCACCCCGAGGACCCTATGCTTCTGAACACACGCAAGCACAAAGATGTGCTGATCCTCTACCCCGAAGGGAAGATCACACTGGGTGATGGCGACCAGGAATTGGGGGAGGCGGTGCGAACCTCTCTGGCCAATGGAGAGCGCAAGATCGTCATCAACTTCAGCAAGGTGAGCTACCTCGATTCCTCCGGTGTGGGCGAACTGGTTGGGTGCTACACCTCCATTAAGGGGAAGGGCGGCGAACTGCGCATCTGCGGAATGAGCTCCAAGATCTTCAGCCTCATCAAGATGACCAGCCTCCACTCGGTTTTCGAGGTGAAGGACACCGAGGACGAGGCCCTCGCGGGCTTCTAGGGCGGTGCGCCTTCGCGCCGTCCTGGGCATCGGATTCCTGGTGCTGGCGGCCGCCGGCACCCGGGAACTCGATGCCCCCCGGACCCTGACCTCGATCCAGATCAAGGGCGGGGACGAGGATGACCGTGGCTTTGCGGCGGCCGCCCTGGGGTTGCAAGCCGGCCAGCCGGTGGATACCTCTGGATTCCAGCGGGCCCTGGCCGCCGTGCGGCTCGTGGACCGCTACCGATCCGTGGAGGGGGTGCTGGGAACGGATGGGTCGGCGGTCGTGAACCTGGATCCGCTCCTTCCCCTGGCCACCTGGCGCTGGGAAGGCGATGCGGTTCCAGACGACCTCCGGAAGAGCCTTCTTCCCGAGCTTCGCAAGGGCCAGCGCATGGGGCCCCTGCGCAGGACCACCCTGACGGGCGTGGCGGAACGCCGCTTGAGGGAAGCCGGATACCCGCAGGCCAAGGTCTCCTTGGACCTCGAGCAGGATGGCCGACACCTCAGGCTGACCCTGGCGCTGGGGACTCCCTCCCTGATCCAGCAGATTCGCCTGGCGGGGGACCCGTCTCCCTATTCACAGCAGGCCCTGCTGAAGGCCGCGGGCCTCCGCCCCGGCGTGTCCTTCTGGACTCCGGCGGTGCTCCTGGAGGCCCAGCAGCGCCTGCGGCAGCGGCTCGTCAAGGACCATCGGCTTGAGGGCTGGGTCCGGCTGGAGCCCGCGGGCGAACCCGGCGTGATGCTGCTGGAAGCCCACCCGGGGCCGAGGGTGACCCTTCGGAGCCGGGGCCTGAACGGGATCGCCCTCCTGTTGGGCCAGCCCCGGCTAGGGGAATTCGTCCCCCTCGCCCGGGCGGAGCGCTATTCACCCAGCCTCCTCGAGGAGGGTGCCGGGCGAATCACGACCTACTTCCGCAACCAGGGGTACCCGGAGGCCAAGGTCAGCTACACCCGGGTGGTGACCCTGGGAACCCCTGAACACCCGGAGGCCGTGGCAATCACCTACACCGTCGAGCGGGGTCCCCAGCGCAGCCTCGGGACAGTCCAATTCGAGGGCAACAGCGAGCTGTCCGACCAGGAACTCCGTCAGGCGGTGGTGCTGCCCAGGCGATTCCTGATCATGCCGCCCCTGGCCCAGGCCGAGACGGTCAAGGCCCTGGAGGACCGGGTGACGGCGTTCTACCATCAGCGGGGGTTCCCCGAAGTGCAGGTCCGGCGCCGGGTCGACACCCTCAAGGACGGCTCGGTCGAAGTCCGGCTGATCATTCGCGAGGGCCAGCGCCGCTTCCTGGACGCCCTGGTGCTGGACCTTCCCCCGGAGCCGGGGTTCTCGCACCTGAGCCTGTCCAGGAGCCTGCTGCTCGCCCTCTCGGACAAGCCCTTGCCCGTGGCCGGCACCTCGCGGTATCGCTCCGATCGGCGCTCCCTCCAGGGGTTCGAAGGCACCCTGGAAGCCACAACCCAGGGGGCCACCCTTCACTTCAAGCCGGCCCTCCCCCTGGTCCGGAACGACCTGGCCCTGGTGGTCTCGGACCTGCACCGGCGACTGTCCTCCGCCGGAGTCGCGGATCCCCAGGTGAAGCTCGGCTTCGAGGAGGCAGGTGCCCAGTCCATCGTCCGGATCCTGGTGCCTTCCCAGCCCCTGGACCGCGTGCGGCGGATGGTGGTCCAGGGGAGCGACCGGACCCGGGCCCGGGCCGTCCTGCGGGAGATGGAACTGCTCCCCGGAGCTCCACTGGATCCCGCGAAGCTGGATGAGGGCCAGGTCCACCTAGGCGGCCTGGGGGCCTTCCAGCAGGTGGACCTGCTCACCCTGAAGGACCTCCCGGGGCAGAGGACCGAGGCCTGGCAGCGGGGCGACCTGGCCCTGCGCCTGCAGGAACGAAGCCCCTGGGTGTTCAGCGAGGGCTTCGGCTACGACAACACCCAGGGCTACCACTTCGACCTGAACGCACAGCAGCTGGATGTGGGCGGAATGGGACGGACCCTGGACTACGGGCTCCGGGCCGGGGACCAGACCCTCAACAGCCGCACCCTGCGCCGGGCCTTCCCCACGGGGGATATCAGTCGCTCCGTGGACAGCTACAGCATCGGGTACACCGATCCCTGGTTCCTGCCAGGCGCCCTGGATTCGTGGCTGGCCAACCGCACGCGCTTTCACGTGGAAGCCGCCTACATCGAGGAGGAGCAGGCCGCGTTCTTTGCCCACCGGCGGCGCTTCGTTCCGAGCCTGGAGTGGAAGATCGGTCCGACCGAGGCCGTTCAGCTCGGCTACCGGTTCGAGCGGGTGGAGGTGGCGCTCAACACCAGCAGCAATCCGTCGGAACAGTACCCCGCCGATGAGCTGGAACTCATCGCCCGGACTCCCCCCCGCAGCATCATCTCCGCACCCTACCTCCAGGTGACCGTGGACCGGCGGGACCGGCCCTTCGATCCCACCCAGGGCAGCTATTTCCTGGGGCGGCTGGAACTGGCGAACCAGCTCTTTTTGACCTCCATCAACAGCAGCTACGTGAAACTGGACTTGCGCCAGCAGTGGAACTGGCCCGTGGGCTTCCAGGCCGAGAACGGTGTGCTGACCGCCGGCATCCGGCTGGGGCTGGCGCGGCCCACGGCCCGCTCCGCCGTGGACCTGCCCCTGTCCGAACGGTTCTTCGGCGGCGGTGCCTTCACGGTGCGCGGCGTGGAGCCGGACATGCTGGGCCCCCTCGGCACGGTGACCTCCCAGGACGGACTTACCACCCAGGTCATCCCCCTGGGTGGCCAGGGCCTGGCCGTCGTCAACCTCGAGTACCGCTTCCCGTTGTTCGGTTGGCAGAGCGTCTGGGGCGAGGTCTTCGTGGATGCCGGCCAGGTCTACCGCAGCCTGCTCTGGGAGACGGTTGCCAACCCGAACCAGAAGACCCCCAGCGATCCCGCGACGATCCAGGTTCCCCCCACCTTCCTGCCCCTTCGCATCACGCCTGGTGTGGGGCTGATCTTCAAGCTGGGCTTCCCGCTCAAGGTTGAGTACGCCGCCGACTGGAAGCGCATCATGGGTCAGCCCCGCTCGGCGGCAGAGCAGGAATCCCAGTTGAAGAGCCTGCTCATCTCGGCCGGATTCCAGTTCTGACCGAGCAGGATGCACCTGCCCGCCGGACCTTCTCGGCGGCTCGAGACCGCCTGAACCTAGGTACAGGAAAGGCCGCAGGAGCGGCCTTTGGTTGGTTGGCGCGGGCGGTCTCGAACCGCCGACCCCTACCGTGTCAAGGTAGTGCTCTACCGCTGAGCTACGCGCCATTGCGAGCCTCTATTCTAGCGCAACGGGGGCGCCTGTCGAGCCTTCAGGGCGGGCCAGGGGGCAGCTCAGGAATTCCAGTACCAGAGCAGAAGGGCGGCCAGGGTGCCGAGGGCCAGGATCAGCCAGTCTCCCGCGTAGGGATGCTCCCATACGAACCCGCGGATCGGGGGCCGGGCATGGGAATGGAAATGAAGATGCGTGGCCATGGCAACCTCCCGCCCCGGGACCGCCTGCGATCCCAAGGATGGGTCTGGAGACGCGATGGCGCCCGGGAAAGTGCAGAACTTAATGAAGCGAGGAGGAGGGCCAGCACAGCCAGGCGAGCAGGGCACCGAGCAGGACAAGCACCCAGTCAAGCACCACGGGTGGGTCAAGATCCTGGCGGTGTAAGGAACGGGCGGTCATGGCGGCCTCCTGATCAAGGAGCCTCGGTCCGATTCCAGCATGGGGCGTTGATCCATTCCTGCCGTGAATTCTTGGGAAATTCCTCCCTGGCTATTCCACGGTCACCGACTTGGCCAGGTTCCTCGGCTGATCCACGTCGCAGCCGCGCAGCACCGCGATGTGGTAGGCCAGCAGCTGCAGGGGGATTGAATAGACGATGGGGGCGAGCCACGGGTGGACCGCGGGGAGTTCCAGCTGGTCCTCGGCGATGCCGGCCAGCCCGGTGTCCCCTTCGGTGACCAGGGCCAGGATGCGCCCGTCCCGGGCGGCGGCCTCCTGGAGGTTGCTGAGGGTCTTGTCCCGGTGGGCGTCCCGGGGCATGAGGGCCACCACGGGCAGGTTCTTGTCGATGAGGGCGATGGGGCCGTGCTTCATCTCCCCTGCCGGGTAGCCCTCGGCATGGATGTAGGAGATCTCCTTCAGCTTCAGGGCCCCTTCCAGGGCGATCGGATAACAGGGGCCGCGGCCCAGGTAGAGGAAGTCCGTGGCGTCCTGCCAGCGGTGGGCCCACTGGATGATCTTCGGTTCCAGGGCGTTCAGCCGCTCCAGGTGCGCAGGGAGTTCCCGCAGGCCCTGCAGCAGCTCGGCCCGGAGCCGGGGGTCCACGGTGCCCTTGGCCTCTCCGAGCTTGAGGGCCAGGAGGGTGAGCACGGCCAGCTGGGTGGTGAAGGCCTTGGTGGAGGCCACCCCGATCTCGGGTCCCGCGTGGGTGAGGATCGTGGCCTCACTCTGCCGGGTGGCGGTGGAGCCCAGGACATTGCAGATGGCCAGGGTACGGGCCCCCCGTGCCGCGGCCTCCTTCATGGCGGCCAGGGTATCGGCGGTCTCGCCGCTCTGGGTGATCCCGTTGATGAGGGTGCCCGGCTGGATCACGGGTTCGCGGTAGCGGTACTCGCTGGCGTAGTCCACCTCCACCGCCACGCGGCTCAGCTGCTCGATGAGGAACTTGCCCACAAGGCCCGCGTGCCAGCTGGTTCCACAGGCCACGATGTGGATGCGGGTCAGCTCCGCCAGTTCCTGCTCCGTGAACGGCAGATCCAGGGGGATCTCCTCGCCATCCAGGGGGAGCCGGTTGAGCAGCGTGTTGGACAGGGCCTGGGGCTGCTCGAAGATCTCCTTCTGCATGAAGTGCTTGTAGCCGCCTTTCTCGGCGGCCACCGGGTCATAGGGGATGGTGACGACGGGGCGCTCCACGACGCTGCCGTCCAGTCGGTAGATCCGCGCACCGCCCCGGGTGAGCTCCGCCAGATCGCCATCCTCCAGGAAGATCACCCGCCGGGTGTGGGGCAGGAGGGGCACCACGTCCGAGGCCAGGAAGGTCTCGCCGTCCCCCAGGCCCAGCACCATGGGTGGACCGCTGCGGGCGGCCAGGATGCGGTGCGGATCCTTGGCGTGCAGGCAGGCCAGGGCGTAGATCCCGTGCATGCGCCCCACCGCCTCCCGGAAGGCCTCGGGGAAAGTGAGTCCCTGCTTCATCAGGTGGGAGACCATCACCGGGAAGCATTCGGTATCGGTCTCGGACTGGAAGGTCTCCCCGGCGGCCTTCAACTCCGCGCGCAGCTCGAGGAAGTTCTCGAAGATGCCGTTGTGGACGGCCACCACCTGCCCATCTTCGCTGCGGTGCGGGTGGGCGTTCTCCTCCGTCGGACGGCCGTGGGTGGCCCAGCGGGTGTGGCCGATGCCAAGGGGGGTCGGGTCTGACAGATCCACCCGGGCCGCGAGGTTGGCCAGCTTGCCGGAGGCGCGGGTGATGCTGAAGGCTCCTGTGCCTGAGCCGAGGGCCACGCCCGCGCTGTCGTAGCCGCGGTACTCCAGGCTCCGCAGGCCGTTCACCAGGATGCCTGCGGCACCCTGCTCTCCGATGTACCCGACGATTCCGCACATGGGTGGCTCCCGATCACTGATCCCAACTTAGCGTGGCGGTCCCCAGGATCCAATGTGGTTTAGCCCACACGCCTTGAGGTAAGTCCCTGGCCACAGTCTGTGGCGAATCCGCCTCAGGCGGAAGGACCCGCCACTCTCACTGAGCCGCAGGACTCCGGCAACCCAGGCGATCCAGACCGTGGCCATGCTTGACCCTGGCATCGCCTTGGGCCAAGGTGGGACCATCCTGCTGGAAACCTGATGGCAGAACACACCAAGGAAACCCGGCCATGCACATCGGCTTGATCGGCGGAATCGGACCGGCAGCGACCGTCGTCTACTACCAGCGGCTCTGCGCGCGGATGCGTCAGCTTGAGGCGCCCCTTGAGCTGACGATCGTGCAGGCGGATGTCCAGGCTCTGATCAGGAACAACCTCGCGGACCGGCGGGACGAGCAGGCCGCGATCTATGCGGACCTGATCGGGCGGCTGAAGGCTGCCGGCGCGGAGTGCGCCGCCATCACCTCGCTGGGCGGGCATTTCTGCTTTGACGAAACCGCGCGCATCTCGGCGTTGCCGCTCGTGTCTGCCGTCACACCGCTGGATGACCACTTTGCAGGCGAGGGGCTCCGGCGTGTCGGCCTACTGGGCACTCGGGTGGTCATGCAGACGCGCCTCTATGGCCAGCTGCGGCGGACCACGGCGGTGGCGTGCGACGATGAGGTCGAACAGCTCGGCCGGATGTATCAGGATGTCGCAGTCAGCGGCGTGTGCAGCGATGCGCAGCGCGAAGTGCTGTTCGAAGCGGGTCGCCGCATGGTGGAAGAGCAGGGTGCCGAGGCCATCGTGCTGGCGGGTACCGACCTCGGCCTTGCCTTTTACGGGCGGGATCCAGGGTACCGCGTCATCGATGCGCTCGAGGTGCACGTGGCCCTTCTGGCCGAGCTGGCGGCGGGTCGTCAAGGTCTCGACGGTGCGGGGCCTGTACGGTGAGCGAACCCGGGAGCTTCCCCTCAAGCTCGTCCGGCCGCTGAGGGCCGGGCCCCACTTGAGCTCAGGAATTCCTTAGGGCACCCGATGGGCGCTTCGCGTCCTTCGCGGTACCAGGCCTGATTGGTTTGAGCGGTTCAAGCCAAGCTGCGGATCCTGGCGGCGCGGGTATCGATCTCGGTGATGCGGAAGGCGAAGTTGCCGTCCACCACCACCACCTCGCCCTTGGCGATGAGCTTGCCATTGACCAGCAGTTCCACCGGCGCATCGGCGCTGCGGTTCAGTTCGAGGATGGAACCGGGCGTGAGCTTCAGTAGTTCACCCATCTGCATTTCGGTCTGTCCCATCCGAACCACCACCGGGAGCTGGATGTCGAGCAGCAGGTCCAGGTTGCCGGAATCCGTGGCCGGTCCGGAGGCGACGGGCGCCTGGCGCGGAGGCGCCGCCAGGGTGGCAGCCACGGAGGCCGGTGAGGGTTCCGGGGCGGCCGCGGGGGCCTCGCCCAGGCCCAGCTTCCGCTTGAGCTGCTGCATGAGGAGGTCCGGGAACAGCAGGTGGACCGTGGTGTTCAGGGAGTCCTGAACGGTGGGCAGCTGGAGGTCCTGGAAACCACCCTGCCCCAATTGCTCCGCGAAGGCCGCGGCCTCCGGGGCCAGGGCGAGGATCTCCACATTGGAGATGGCAAAGGTCTCGCCTGCCAGGTCCGACAGGGTCTGGTTGGCGCTGCCCATGACCTGGTTGAAGGTCTCCGCCAGGGCATCCTTGGAATCCCCCACGAGTTCATCCGCGGACGCCCCCTCGCCGCCCAGCATGAGGTCCACCAGCATCGTGCCCTCCTTGAGGGGCAGGGTGAAGAACAGGGTCCCATTCAGCCCCTTCTGGTAGTTGGCCTTGGCCAGGATGCCGGGGCCTTGGTGAAGCGCGGCAATGGCCGGTGTCTCCAGCAGTTCCCCGGGAAGCGACTTCACCTGGAACTCTCGTCCCGTGAGCATGGAGAACACGGAAGCCATGCTTTCGGCGAAGGCGCCGCCGACTTTCTGGTAGAGCTCAGTGTCCTGGGTATCCATCATTCACCCCTCCGACCGGCTGCCGGTCACCTGGAATACACGTTTCCCATTGGGATTCAGGGCCACCAGGCCCACGAAACGGGGAATGCCATCCACGCAGAGGTCCAGTTCCGCGTCGAATCGCTTGGTCAGCGGGATCAGGTCCCCGGCCTTGAGCTGGAGCACCTCCTCCATGCTGAGGCTCGTGCCGTGGATCTCGGCGGCAGCCTCCATGTCGCAGCGCTTCAGGCTGGCCAGGAGCAGGCGGGCCTCCTCGAAGGTGGAGGATTTCTTGTAGCCCGTGAACATCTCCTGGTCGAACTTGGAGGAGATGGGTTCGAGGATGATGCTGGGGATGGCCAGGTTGATCATGCCCGCCACGGGGCCGATCTTCACCTCGAAGACCACGAGGAGGACCACCTCGTTGGGCGCCACGATCTGGATGAGCTGGGGGCTGGTCTCCCGGGCCTGGATGCGGAAGTCCAGGTCGATGATGCCGCGCCAGGCCTCGCGAAGGTCCTCCAGCACCAGCTTCAGTACGCCGTCGAAGATGCTCTGCTCGATGTCGGTCATGGTGCGGAGCTGCTTCAGCGGTTCGCCAGGGCCGCCCAGCATCTTGTCGATGATGGGAAAGACCAGGGTGGGGTTGACCTCCAGGGCCAGGGCCCCCTCCAACGGCTTGATGGAGATGGCGTTGAAGCAGGTGGGATCCGGCACCGAGAGCAGGAACTCCTGGTAGCTGAGCTGTTCCACACTCACCAGGTTCACTTCCGTGATGGTGCGCAGGTAGGCACTGAGGGAACTGGAGAAATTCCGGGCGAAGCGGTCGTGCATGAAGTGGAGGGAGCGCATCTGCTCCCGGCTCACCCGGTCGGGACGGCGGAAGTTGTAGAGGGTGACCTTGCGCTGGGCCTGGGCCTTTTTTGCCTGGGCCGGGGCAGCGCCCCGCTCTCCACCTCCCCCGCCCGAAGCCTTGGCGGCGGGCTTGGTATGGGACTTAAGTAGCGCGTCTACTTCCTCTTGGCTTAGGATTTTGGCCATGGGTTACCCTTCGATGTGCTTCTCCAGGAGCTTGCCCCGGAGTCGCAACATGGCCTTGGTATGCAATTGGGATACCCGGGACTCGGTGATGTTCAGGAGGGTGCCGATCTCCTTCATGGTCAACTCGTCGAAGTAGTAGAGCTGGACCACGAACTTCTCCTTCTTGGGGAGCACCTCCATGGCGTCCCGGAGGATCTCCTTGATCTCCGAGGCCTGGAAAGTCTGGCTGGGATCCTCCGCGTCCGGGTCCGGGACGAAACTGATGAGGCTCTCGCCCTCGCCGTCCTCGCCCACCTCCACGAAGGTGCCCAGCGTGACGCCCTTCAGGTCGTCGAGGTTCTTGTGCAGTTCTTCGAGCGTGATGCCCAGGTGGACGGCCACCTGCTCATCCGTGGCCGCGCGTCCGAACTGCTGCTCCAGAGAGTGGTAGGCGCCCTCGATGTCCTTCTTCTTGCGCCGCAGGCTTCTGGGCACCCAATCCAGGTCCCTCAAGCCATCCAGGATGGCGCCCTTGACCCTCAGCTCGGCGTAGGTCTTGAACTTGATGTTGCGCGCCGGCTCGAACTTCTCGATGGCATCCATGAGGCCGAGGATGCCGCTGTTGATGAGGTCGTCCAGCTCCACA
>CAIMBM010000168.1 GCA_903839205.1 uncultured Holophagaceae bacterium
CGGGGCTGCTCCCGGCGGACGGCACTGTCCACTGGAATGGCGAACCCCTCGCGCGGATGCCCGTCTCGGAGCGGGGCCGCCTGCTGGCCTGGGTGGGCCAGGAGGCCCAGTTCGAGTTCGCCTTCCCCGTGCGCGAGGTGGTGGCGCAGGGCCGCTATGCCTGGGGCGATGACCTCTCGGGCGTGGCGGAGGCCCTCCAGGAGCTGGACCTCCTGCATCTGGCGGACCGCGCCGCCACGCGACTGTCCGGCGGGGAGCGCCATCGCGTGGGTCTCGCGCGGGCCCTGGCCACCGGAGCCCCCATCCAGCTCTGGGACGAGCCCGTGGCTCAGCTGGATGTGCGCCACGCGCTGGAGGTCATGCGCTTGGCACGCCACCTCGCGGATGTGGGGGGTACGGTGCTGGTGAGTCTCCATGACCTTCGCGCCGCCTACCGGTTCGACCGCGTGCTGGTCCTGGACAAAGGTCGGCTCGTGGGCAACGGCCTTCCGCACGAGGTGCTCACGGCACCCCTCCTGCGGGAAGTCTTCCGGGTGAAGGCCACCTTCGTGGAAAGCCTCGTTCCCGAGCTTCCTTCCGAGTGACCTGGGATAGGATCTTCAGAAGAGGTACCCCTTTCCTATGCGCATTCTCCTGGTCGATGACGAGAGGTTGCTGTTGGCCTCCCTCACCCGCGCGCTGCGGGTCGAGCGGCCCGACTGGGAGGTGGAGACCGCCAGCAACGGCCTGGAGGCCCTGCGCCTGCTGCGATCCCAGCCCGTGGATGTGCTCATCACGGACATCCAGATGCCCGCCATGGACGGCATGGCGCTGCTGGGGCAGGTGCGGCACGACCCCGAGCTGGCCCACCTGCCCCTGATCCTCATCAGCGCCCAGGATGACCGCTCCAGCATCCGGGGCGGCATGACCTCGGGGGCTGACGACTACCTCACCAAGCCCTTTTCCGCGGACGAGCTGGTGCAGGCCGTGGAAAGCCGGGTCCGCCGCCTCGAGCCCGGAGAAGAACCCGCCTCCGTCGGACCGCTGCAAGCCCAGCTGAAGGAGCGCCTGACGGACCGGGAGCGGCAGGTGCTCGGCCTCATCGGCCAGGGCATGGTGACCAAGGACATCGCCGCTGACCTGGACCTGAGCCCGAAGACCGTCAGCATCCACCGCCAGAACATCATGCAGAAGCTCGACCTCCACAACGCCGCCGCCCTGGCGGCCCTCGCCATCCGGGCCGGGCTGGCCTGAGGGGCACGGGAAGGGGCGGAACTAGGTAATCGGCCCTATATCGATTGGTGTTCAAACAGGCGATTAGGAGGGTGAGCGGCCCCCTCCCACCGGCCTGCCTTGACTACTTTTCAAGGAGTCTGTTCATGCGCGCACTCCAGCTTCTTCTGTGTGCCCTTCCCGCCTTCGTCCTGACCGCCCAGACTCCGAAGGAGGCCGAGTCGTTCGTGAAGGAGGCCGTGGTCTTCGTGAAGACCAACCCCCGTGAGGCCTTCATCAACGAAGTGAACAAGCCCACGGGCCGGTTCAATTTCGCCACGAAGAAGAGCCTCTACATCTCGGTCTACGACCTGGAGGGCAAGGTCGTGGCCCATGGTGCCAAGGTGAACGTGGTCGGCGTGAACCAGATCAACGCAAAGGACGCCAACGGGAAGCTCTTCGTCAAGGCACGCGTCGATCTTGCCAAGGAGCAGGGTAAAGGCTGGGTGTCCTATGTGGAGCTCGACCCGGCCACCAAAAAGGAAGAGCCGAAGACCAGCTACATCGAGCAGGCCGGGGGACTGGTCATCAGCTGCGGCGTCTATCAGAAGTAGCAGGCCCTCCCTGCAGAGCACCCGGAGCACCGGGGGGAGAATACAACTCTTAGGTAATCAGCCTTATGTCGTTTCACGCGTGATGAGCCGTAAAGTCGGATGACGCTGAAGTTCGACGCGACAAGAGGCAGGCATGTTAGTACCCAGGATCTCGCGTTCAGGCAGAGCCAGTCTCCTGGTGGGCCTCCTGTCCTTCGTGGGCCTGAGCCTCACCTTCGCCATTTTCCGCTACGCCCAGCACGAG